>NZ_JBFEFW010000005.1:0-295196 GCF_047229145.1 Brevibacillus jepli | reverse complement strand
GAGGTTGATAGGTTCGGTGTGGAAGCGCGGTAACGCGTGGAGCTGACGAATACTAATCGGTCGAGGACTTATCCACAAATTCTTAGCAATCATGCGTATTCAGTTTTGAAGGAATAACGAAGAGAGGAGTCAATCCACGGATTGGCTCTTTTTCCTATAAAAGAAGGGGAGCACATGGAACAAAAAGCAGAGAAGAAATATGAAGCTGACATGTACGAACCGATTCGAAATTATTTTGTCGCGCAAGGCTATGACGTTTTTGGAGAGGTCAAGCATTGTGATTTAACGGCCATCAAAGACGAGGAACTGATTATTGTTGAATTTAAACGGAACTTAAGTGTGGAATTGCTCATTCAGGCAACCAAGCGACAACGCTATACAGATTTTGTTTATGTCGCAATCCCGAAGCCCAAATACAAGCTGTATTCGAAAAAATGGCAAGATATATGCTACTTGGTCAGACGTCTCGAGCTTGGTCTGATTCTCGTTTCCTTTCCAAAAAGAGGGGCAGCAGTCATGGAAGTGAATATTTCCCCTGGACCTTTTGATCGGGTAAAAAGCAAGCAATTCAATCAAAAAAAGCGAAGCCGTATCATTGAAGAAATGAAGGGAAGGTACGGCGATTACAACGTTGGTGGCAGCTATCAGACCAAGCTCATGACAGCTTACAAGCAGAGTTGCATTCAAATCGCGACACTGCTTCAGCAGTATGGGCCGCTGTCACCAAAATCACTCAAGAGCAAAGGAGCGAAAGAGAAGACTTCGTCCATTCTTATTCAAAATCATTATGGATGGTTTACACGTGTGCAACGGGGGCTGTATGCAATCACCCCGACAGGTGAGAGAGGAATCGCAGAGTACCCTGAGCTTATTGCTTATTATCAGGAACAAGCAGAAAAAATAGACAGCTCGCTTGCCCCAAGTGCAGAGTCGGCCCACTCATCAACTACAAAAGCGAACACAAGAAAGAAAAAACAAAGGCAGCCTGACACAAAAGGATGACAGGCTGCCTTTTCCTATGGGAGAAATGATTTAGTGCGCCATCCATTCTGCTGTCATTTGCCCCACTAGTGCACGTCCAGCGACAATATCAGGATGGAACTGGATCGTTGCGTTTTGCCGGACGATTTTCACCTGCTGAATCGCATCGGACAGCTGTTGGGCATCGGCTAGCTTCCCACGGGCTTTGGCGATAGAAAGTCCTGCGACAGTGCCTTGAGCCATCGCTACCTTGGCACTCTCAATTCCTGTGATATTGCCGGCGACATACAGACCGGGGACTGGCGTTCGCATGCTTTCATTGTGTAAGGGGACATGTCCGCCCAAGGAAGGAATATAGGCAAAAGGACATCCGGCAATTGCAGCTAATTCAGCGAGCGGATTCAATCCACCCGCAATACAGACGAAATCAGCAGGAACGAATTGCTCGGTTCCAGCTATCGGTGAACCGTCCGCTGCTACCCGTGCGATACGAACTCCCTCGACTTGTGTTGTTCCGACGATCTCCAGGGCTGCTGTTCGCAGCTGAATCGGGATATCCCACATGGAAAATCCATTTGAGGGATAGAGAGCAACTGCCAGTTTTTGCATCCACGGACTTCCCATCAGCTTGCTCCCCAGCCGAATCAACAAGGACGGGGCAAGATGAGCGACGCGCAATAAGGATTGCATCACAGCGTCTGGTCGCCCAGCAGTATCACAGACAGTAGTAATAGGCGGGAGAATCATCCGATCCACAGTAACGCCAGCTAACTGCAATTCACGGGATATCGCTACCGACAATACATTGACCCCAATGACGACCCCGCGTTTTCCTACCTGTACTCTTTGCACGTTTGTCATGACTTGAGCTGCGCCGATTGACATGACGCCAGGTAAAGTCCACCCTGGTACGGGCACAGCTGTTTCAGACGCACCTGTTGCGATCAGGAGCAGCGGGACTGTAATATCCCCCTCTGTCGTAGAAACAACCCAGCCATTCTGGGTTTGCGCAAGATTGAATACAGAGACGCCGCAACAGATCTCGATCCCGAGCTCGATTGCTTCTTTCGTGAGACAAGCAGCCTCATCGAGTCCATTCCACCAAACTCCGTCCGGCTCTTCATGAAGCTGCCCGAGCAAGCGGCCCCCAGATCTGTAAAACTCATCGACGACACGAACAGCCAATCCCTGCCGGGCAGCTGCAATTGCTGCGGATAAGCCTGCGGGTCCAGCCCCGATGATGAGAAGGTCGATCATGTATGATGCCCTCCTTTTTTCAGTGGAGTGGGTAGGACAGAACCAGCATTTACTTGCATACCTTCCTGCACAAGCGTCATACAAGCACGAACAGTAGGCACACCATCTACATGGACACGGCATTCATAACAGTGGCCGATATTGCAGTAAATCCCTCGCGGCGTTCCTTTTTCCTCATGGACCCGAAGTGTACGAATACCTGCCGCCAAGAGGGCACCCGCAATCGTCTCGCCTTCGTAAGCCGTATAGACAGAGCCGTTATAATGAAAATGAAGCTGCTTTCTGTCGCCGAGAGAACCGAGGACAGGGTGATGATCGATTCGTTGACTCATGCCCTTCGACCTCCAAGCGTTTCAAATGAGACAGGACGGACAGGTGGTTGGTACCCAAGAGGTACAGTATGGGAAGGCGCTTGGCCAGTTACTTGCTCAATAACCTGATCGATCAGTATACGGCAGGTTCTCCCTCCGCAGCAGCCCATTCCGGCTCTTGTCCGTAGCTTCAGCTCGCGAGCAGTGCATTGATAGGTTTGGGCGGTCTCTACCAATTCAGCGAGAGTTACTTCTTCACAGCGGCAGATGATCAACGGATGCGATTCCATGATGAAGCCTCCTTTCATTCTTACTCGATGAAAAATGCAAGTGTCGTGCCATTAAAAAAGAAAGAGAGCTCTCCCAGCTGGCACAAATCTTGCTGAGTTTTCCCAAAGAAATAGCCAAATCATTACTAACAAAAGAGGGATGACAGAGATGGAAAAAGTAAACAGGCTGCGTGAGCAATTTGATTCGCTTGGAATTGATGGGTTCTTGGTCACGAATGGACAAAATCGCCGATACCTCACGAATTTTACAGGTACATACGGTGTTGTCCTTGTCTCCCGGAATCAGGCCAAGCTTTTCACAGATTTCCGCTACACCGTTCAAGCACAAGCACAAGCATCTGGCTTTGAGATCGTTCATTTGCCGACAAAAGAATCCGTTTACAGTGAAGTAGCCAGGCAGGCGGAAGCGATGGGGATCAAGAATCTCGGCTTTGAGGAGGAGAATGTCACGTTTGCTTTGCATCGCAAATACAGCGAGGCAGTCAACACAGCGTTCATCCCTACCTCAGGTGTCATTGAGGGACTGCGGATGATCAAGACATCGGGCGAGCTAGCCATCATCCGAACGGCTGCGCAAATCGCCGATGCTGCATTTGTACACATTACTTCCATCCTGCGTCCAGGCATAACAGAGCTTGCTGTGTCTAACGAATTGGAAACGTTCATGCGAAATGAGGGGGCCTCGGGCTCTGCTTTTGATATCATCATTGCTTCTGGTCATCGTTCCGCACTTCCTCATGGCGTAGCGAGTGAAAAGAAAATTGCAGCAGGTGATATGGTCACGATGGACTTCGGCGCATTGTACCAAGGATACCGCTCTGATATTACCCGTACAGTTGCCGTCGGTGCTCCTGATGAACAGCTAAAAGCCATCTACGAAATCGTACTAGAAGCACGCAACCGGGCTGTTGCAGGCATTCGTCCTGGTATTACCGGGAGTGAAGCGGACGCCTTCGCACGGGATTACATCACGGAGCAAGGCTATGGCGAGCGATTCGGGCATGGTATGGGCCATGGAGTGGGCTTGGATATTCATGAGGAGCCATTCATGTCCACGCGTTGTACGGCTGTTCTCCAGGAAGGCATGATTTTGACAGTGGAGCCAGGCATTTATATCCCGGAGCTTGGTGGGGTCCGTATTGAAGACGATCTGGTTGTGACCGAGAGTGGCAACGAGGTGCTGACGCATTCACCGCGCGAATTGATCATTTTGTAAAACAAGGGACAGAGCCTTGGCCGAGTAAGTGGGCTGAGGCTTTTTTCTGTCGAAAAGCGGGTGTCTAAAATTTGAAACACAACGAGAAGATCAGTGTATAAAAAAATTTACAAATACCAACCGCAAGACTACACTATTGCCTCATTCATTTTTGGCACGCCTCTTGCATTCTGATAATTCTGAAAACCAACAAAAAACGACTGAATAATGGGGGTTGATCAAATGAAAAAAAGTATTTTTGCAGTAATGAGCAGCATTGCAGTCATGGGATTAGCATTGGCAGGGTGTGGAGGTGGGCAGCCAGCAGCGAAGCCAGCCGAGCAAGCAGCACAGACTGGCCAATCGAGCACACAACCAACAGCTGCAACTGCCGACACGTCAAAACAACAAGGGAAAGAACAAGTCCTTCGCTGGAATCTTCACTCTGAACCGCCTACAGGTGACCCTGGACTTGCCGAAGACACGACCTCAGCAGCTATCGTCAAAGCGGTTTTTGATGGATTGACACGCATCGGACCTTCTGGCAAGCCAGAGGAAGCTGTTGCTGAGAAGATCGAAGTATCGAGTGACATGAAAACATACACATTCAAGCTGAGAGACTCCAAATGGAGCAACGGCGAGCTTGTCACTGCGCACGATTTTGAATATGCGTGGAAGCGAGCCCTCGATCCGAAGACAGCGTCCAATTACGCATACCAGCTCTATTACATCAAGAATGCGGAGAAGGCGAACAAAGGAAATGGCAGCTTGGATGATGTCGGTGTAAAAGCATTGGACGACAAGACACTGCAAGTAGAGTTGACGAATCCAACCCCGTTTTTTCTGGAGCTAACTGCCTTCCAAACTTATTTCCCGGTAAATAAAAAAGTAGTCGAGTCGGATGAAAAGTGGGCTGGAGATGCCAAAACACACTTGGGAAATGGTCCATTCAAAATGGAGTCTTGGGAACACAAAAGCAAAATGGTACTCGTGAAAAACGACAACTACTGGGACAAAGATAGCGTTAAGCTGGACAAGATCGAGTTCTCGATGGTGGAGGATGAAAATACAGAGCTGTCCATGTTCGAAAATGGCGAGATAGACTGGGCAGGTAGTCCATTAAGCTCGCTGCCTACAGATGCGATGCCAGCGCTCAAAGACAGTGGAAAGCTGCAAGTGAAGCCTGTCGGTGCTACCTACTGGTACAAGTTCAATACAGAGAAACCTCCGTTCAATAACGTGAAGATCCGCAAAGCTTTTGCCTATTCCATCAACCGCCAAATCCTGATTGATAACGTCCTCCAAGCAAATCAGCAGCCAGCTATGGCAGCAGTTCCCCCCACAATGGGTCTGAATACAGGTGGTTACTTCAAAGACAATGATCAAGAAATGGCCAAAAAGCTGTTGGAAGAGGGAATGAAGGAGCTGGGCATCTCCAAGCTACCGCCGATTAAGCTCAGCTACAACACTTCAGAAGGGCATAAAAAGATTGCTGAGGCGATTCAAGATCAATGGCGTCAAAACCTGGGTGCAGAAGTGAAGCTGGAAAATCAAGAATGGAAGGTGTACCTCGAGACCATGCACGAGGGCAACTATCAGGTAGGTCGTCTCGGCTGGTCTGGCGATTTCAACGATCCGATCAACTTCCTGGAGCTGTTTAAGGAAAAGGACGGGGGTAACAACGATACACGCTGGGAAAATCCGAAATTCAAAGAGCTGTTGAATCAGTCGGCCACAGAGAGTGATCCGGAAAAGCGCAAGGCGATTCTGCGTGAAGCTGAGCAAATCATGATGGACGAAATGCCGATCATGCCGATCTATTTCTATACACATACATGGGTGAAGAATGACAAGGTAAAAGGAATCTTCCAGGATGGTCTGGGCGCAATCGACTGGAAATGGGCATCAATCGAATAATATTCGAACGGGGGAAGGGCTATGAAAAAATGGGGAAGCGTGATAGTCGCCACGATGTTGACGCTATCGCTGACTGTAGCGGGATGTGCCAATCAAGGATCGTCTACCGGTGGTGCAGACGCTAGCGAGATACTGGTTGGTGTGATACTTCCAGTAACTGGTAACAACGCAACCGATGGAAAAGACATGCAAAATGCCATCGAAATGGCTGTCAAAAAAATCAACGACAGCGGCGGTGTGATTGGAAAGAAATTGAAGATTGAAGTGGCCGATGATGGATGTGATCCGCAAATGGCGACGACGGCAGCCAATAAGCTGGTCTCCCAAAATGTTGTGGCGGTTGTTGGGGGCTACTGCTCAGGTGCGACACTACCCTCATCAGGCGTATTCAAGAATGCCAACATTCCCATGATCGTTCCCGCAGCCAACTCAGCCAAGCTACCCTCCCAAGGCTATGACACCCTATTTTTGATCAACGGCCTAACCCCAGACCAAGCACAAACCGCAGCAGATTACATGGCAGCGAACCAGGCGAAAAAAGTCGTGCTTATTCATGACAATTCAGCCTACGCCAAAGACTTGGCCGATTTTGCCAAAGCATCCGTTGAAAAATCCGGCGGAACGGTCATTGCGTATGAAGCGATCAATCCCGAAGAAAAAGATTTCAGCGCACTGGTAACCAAAATAAAAGGTCTTACGCCGGACGCGACGTATTTTACTGGCTACTATGCAGCGGGTGGACTCATGGTCAAGCAATTCAAGCAAAAAGGCGTATCCGGTCTGTTCCTCGCAGGCGATGGCTCATTCAGCGAAGACGTCATCAAGATTGCAGGCGTAGACAATGCGGAAGGGCTTTTGATTACCGCGACACCTACAGCGGAATTCATCGAGGGAGCAGAAGCGTTCACTTCTGAGTACAAGCAAGCCTACAACAATCTGGCGCCAGGTCCTTTCTCTGCACTGAGCTACAATGCAGTCAATCTCCTGGCAGATGCAATCAAGCGAGCCAACTCGACGGATAGTGACGCCATCAAAAAAGCGATCAAAGAGACAAAGGATTTCAAGGCGCTCGGTCAAACGATATCGTTCAACGCCCAAAATACACTGGATACCTCCAACTTCGCCGTCCTGAAAGTGACAGGTGGTAAGTTCACGTTAGCGAAGTAGGCCAAACGTAAAATATTGCCTTTAGTAAGGATGGTGGAGGAATGGATATTCTTGTCCAAACGTTGGCGGACGGACTGGTCATCGGTGCTTTTTACAGTCTGATCGCATTGGGCTACACGATGGTTTTTGGCATTATCAAGCTGCTGAACTTCGCGCATGGCGATCTGTATATGCTGGGTGCATTTGTCGGCTATTCCTTACTCAGCGTGCTTGGTGGCGACAATTCTGGAGCAGGCTTGATGGGTATATTGATTGTCTTATTGCTGACGATGGTGATTGTCGGTGTCATCGGGATGGGGATCGAGAGGGTGGCGTACCGGCCGCTTCTGCTCGCTCCCCGACTCTCCATCTTGATTACGGCTATTGGTGTCTCGCTCTTTTTGGAAAATGGCTCGATGATTGCTTGGGGCGCGCAGTATCAAGTGTATCCCTTGCAGCTCTCCCATGACGGTATCAGCTTGCTGGGGGCAAAAATCACTTTTATTCAAATCGGGCTTGTTATCATCTCGGCAATCTTGATGTTTGGCCTGCATCTATTCATCAATCGGACGCTGTACGGCAAGGCTATGCGAGCGATTGCGCTCGATCAGACAGCTTGTCACTTGATGGGAATCCATGTGCATAAAGTCATTGGCTTGACCTTTTTTATCGGTGCTTCGCTGGCAGCAGGAGCAGGTACGATGGCAGGGGCTTACTACGGAACCGTCAATTTCATGATGGGCTTTATCATTGGGCTCAAGGCGTTTACGGCCGCTGTTTTGGGAGGGATCGGCAGTATACCCGGAGCGATGCTGGGCGGGCTGTTGCTCGGGATGATGGAGACAGCGGGCACGTTTATATTCGGGGGATCGTGGAAGGACGTCGTGGCGTTTTCCCTGCTGATCCTGATTCTTGTTTTGAAGCCGACGGGCATTATGGGTGAGAAAGTGACAGAGAGGATGTAGCGGATGAATTTATTTCCAAAAAAAATCGCTGTCGTCCTGTTGCTCGTCGTCGCGTTTGTGTTGCCGTTTTTGTCCAATAACTACTGGCTGGATGTTGCGACACTTGCCTTGTTCTACGTCGTCTTGGCCCAGGGGCTGAACGTGGTTGTGGGCTTTGCTGGATTGCTCGACTTGGGCTACGCCGCTTTTTTTGCAGTAGGCGCTTATACGACAGGCATTTTGATGACGGTCTACCAGTGGTCGTTCTGGCTGACATTGCCTGTGGCTATGGTATTTGCAGCCATTGTGGGTGTGATCATCGGTGCACCCACACTACGGCTGCGCAGTGACTACCTGGCAATTGTCACCCTCGGGTTTGGGGAAATCATTCGTATTTTGGCGATTAATCTGAGCATTACGGGATCAGCTTCTGGCATTTACGGAATCCCGCGCCCATCCATCGGGGGCTATGTTCTCGGCGGACAGATCGACTTTTACTATTTGATCCTGGTCATTGCTGTATTGGCGGTCTTGGCTGTGAAGCGGTTGGGCACATCCCGAATCGGCAGGGCGTGGATGTATATTCGCGAGGACGAGGATGCAGCGGAGGCAATGGGCATCAACCGAATCAACATGAAGCTGTTGGCCTATTCGATCGGAGCAGTCATCGGGAGTTTGGCCGGTTCTGTTTTTGCTGTCAAAATGAGTGCGATCGCGCCGCTCAGCTTTAGCTTTACCCAGTCCATCATGATCCTTCTGGCCGTGGTGTTGGGGGGCTTGGGCAGCATTCCTGGCGTCGTCCTGGGGGCTGTGCTGGTCATTGCGTTGCCGGAGCTGCTGCGCTCGGTGGAAGACTGGCGGTATTTGATCTTCGGTGCCGCACTGGTCGCGATGATGCTGTTCCGACCTCAAGGACTGTGGCCGGCCCGCTATGAATCGAATCGAGGCGCTAGTCGTGGTGAGGCTGAGGTGGCTACGAAAGGGGGCGGCAGCGATGATGTCAAGCTTGACAGTGAGAAATGTAACGCTTAAGTTCGGCGGACTGACAGCGGTAAACGATTTGTCCTTTGACATTAGCCCAGGCTCGATCACCAGCATCATTGGACCGAATGGAGCGGGGAAAACATCCGTTTTTAACATGATCACCGGATTTTATCGCCCGACTGCGGGGCAGATTTTATTGGAAGGCAATCAGCTCGTGGGGAAAAAGCCAAGTCAAATCACGCGGCTCGGCATGGCGCGAACGTTTCAAAACTTGCGGCTATTTCCCAATTTGACAGTATTGGATAACGTCAAATCAGGCATGCACAGCCGCACGAGCCAAACCGTCTGGGGAGCGCTTTGGCAGACACGGGCGCAGCAGCGGGAGGAAAAAGTAATCGAGGATACGGCACTGGACTGCCTTCGTTTCGTGGGCATGGAAGACAGTCAGGAGCGAATTGCCAAGAACTTGCCATATGGAGCACAGCGTTACCTGGAAATCGCCCGGGCTTTGGCTACCCAGCCGCGGGTGCTGCTCCTCGACGAGCCTGCAGCAGGACTGAACTATGAGGAGAAGGAAGACCTGATTGCTTTGATTAAGCGGATACGTAGTCATTACGAGCTGACTGTGCTGATCATTGAGCATGACATGGGTTTGATCAAAAAAATATCGGAAAAAGTAATCGTCCTCGACTACGGACAGAAGATCGCAGAGGGAACTCCCGAGGCGGTTCTCAGCAATCCGCGTGTTGTGGAAGCCTACCTGGGTAAGGAGGAGGAGGCGATGTGACGCCACTTTTGACGATTAGCGGCATTCGTTCGTTTTATGGCAAGATTGAGGCGCTCAAAGGCATCGACCTGCACGTGCATGAAGGAGAGATTGTCGCACTGTTAGGCAGCAATGGTGCGGGCAAGAGCACTACACTCAAAACGATTTCGGGGATCGTCCGACCAAGCAGCGGAGACGTCTTGCTTCATGGAAAGAGTGTAGCAGGCTGGGCTCCACACCAAATTGTCGAGGCAGGCATCATTCATGTACCGGAAGGCAGGCGGATATTTGCTGGATTGACTGTTCGTGAAAATTTGGAGCTGGGCGGCTTTACACAGAGAAAAGAGAAGGCGGTCATCGCAGAAGGGATTGAGCAGGCTTTCGCGCTGTTCCCCAGATTGAAGGAGCGGAGTGAACAAATGGGAGGAACGCTGAGCGGAGGGGAGCAGCAAATGCTCGCAATCTGCCGCGGTCTCATGGCACGTCCAAAGCTCTTGATGCTAGATGAGCCGTCGATGGGGCTCGCCCCAATCATTGTGCAGGAGATCATGAATATAATCAGAGAAATAAACAGGCAAGGCACGACGATCCTTTTGATCGAACAAAATGCCAAGGCCGCGCTGAGGCTGGCTCATCGCGGCTATGTAATGGAGACAGGGCGTATCGTCATGGAAAATAAGGCAGACGTGCTTCGTGCTGACGATTCGATCGTCAAGGCGTATTTGGGCGCGTAAGGGAGTGCCCGATGACAAAGGAGGAATCAACCATGGAATTGATCCGTATTTTGTCTGAGGTGTTGCCGCCTAAAGAGGGGCGAAGGTTTCCTGATTTTTGTTCGAGGTGGCGTGCGTTTTTTGGTTGTAGAAAGAGGCTGTAGTGGGGGAAGAAGCGTATTTCCAGTCTACGCTTCGGCCTACGCACCGCAAGGGGGATTGACTGGCCGCTTCGGAAAAAATGGCGGAAGCGCTTCAAACGTAGAAGCTTCGAAGAAGTATTCCATGAGTGAAGCTGAAATTCCCCGCCATTCATTCCTACGCTGGGATGGGCTCCAGAGGCGCTTGGACTGGAAATCCGCTTCTTCTTACGCGGCTTATGTAAAACATGATTGCAAGTCGATTCAAGAAGGAAAATCAGCTGCTTTCGAGCATTAAACTTCAAAACGAACTACAAATGCTTCACAGTCGCAATTCGTAACTCAAGATGATCAGCTAGTACAAACAATCTACCTTGACCAACCCAATAACGCTTTGAAAAGTAGGAAGAACACCTAACCGCCCGAAAGCCTTGTCACATGTTTGGAAGGAGACCGCCCGAACGAAGAGAGGAAAAAGGCGACTGGAAAACATGTGGCAAGGCTTCCCCCGTGCACAATCGTTGAACGACAACGTTTTTTATTTGCCCAATTTGTTATAGAGCGTAGCCCGCGATATGCCGAGTCTTTTCGCAGCGGCTTGCTTGTTGCCGTTTGCAAGCTCGATGGCTCGCAATATGACACGGCGTTCATGGGCTTCGATTTCTTCTTGCAGCGAAAAGAGATCGGGAGGGAGCTCGACCGGAGCCTGCTTGGTCTGCCCCTGTAGAGAATACGGCAAATCTTCTTCTTTGATGATCCCGTCCGTCGCAAAAACCACCAAACGTTCAATCGCATTTCGCAGCTCGCGAATGTTGCCTGGCCAGTCGTATTGGAGCAAGTTTTGCATCACGTTTTGCGAGATGGCATGAATGGGACGATTGTAACGTAAAGAGAATTCATAGAGAAAAAAGTGGGCGAGTTCAATCGTATCTTCAATGCGCTCTCGAAGCGGAGGGATTTTCAGCGTCACGACATTGAGCCGATAGAAAAGGTCTTGGCGAAACTTCCCTTCCTTCACTAACTCCTCCAGGTTTTTATTCGTGGCAGCAACTACACGGAAGTCTGCCTCAATTTGCTTGGTCCCACCGACTGAATAATACTTCTTCTCTTGAAGTACGCGAAGCAGCTTCACTTGCATATCGAGCGGCATTTCTCCCACTTCGTCGAGAAACAGCGTTCCTCCACGTGCCAGCTCAATCATTCCTTTTTTCCCTTTTTGATCCGCACCAGAAAAAGCACCTTTTTCGTACCCGAACAGCTCGCTTTCAAACAAAGTAGGCGAGATAGCGCCACAGTTTATGGCAATAAAGGGGGCGTTGGAGCCTTCCCGCACATCATGCACGGCTTTGGCGAACAGCTCCTTGCCCACGCCGCTTTCCCCTGTGATCAAGACGGTTGCTTGTGTGGCGCTGAGCTTCTGGATCATGGACTTGATATGACGAATGGAAAGACTCGTCCCCTTGATCTGCGCGAAAGGATCAGGTGTCGGGCTGAGTTTCGCCATTTCCTGCTGCAAGTGATTCACTTTTTTATTGGCGTTCAACAGCTCCTGATTCAGTCGGACCTGGCTCGTGATATCCGTTTCGGCCGCGACCGCACCGATGATTTTGTCATGCAAATAAATCGGGCTGGTATTGATGAGCACGACGAGATCCTCCCGCGGCTGATGCTGATGACGGTAGAGCGATTGTCCGGTTTGGAGCGATTTGAGTGTTTCGAGCATTTCGAGCGGGAAAAATTCGGTGATCGGGCGACCAATCATTTCTTTGGCTTTCAAGGAAAAGATTCGTTCTGCCCCTTCTGTCCAAACCATGACGCGTGCTTTTTCATCGATGACAGATATGGAAGCGTCCATGGTTTTGATCATCGTCTCGAAGTACGCTTCCAAGATTTCATACGAGGTAAAGATGGCTTGTAAGACGGTACCTCGGTGGAGATAGCCGACAGGGACTCCGGGCTGTTTTTCGATGAGGAGATAATTGTAAGTGGCAAGTAAGCGAATGGCATCAGCAAGTGTTGTATCAGGCGCGATCACAGCCGTTGGTTCCCAAGGAGACTGTGTGCAATCGATCAGGGAGTTGGCGGTTAATCGGGAGGAACAGGCGACATGCCAGCTGGTCGCACGATGGGCAAAAACAGGAATGTCTTCCTCCAATGGATGAGGGAGAAGCTCGTGATCTTTGGTAATCCGCATGTTTGTCTGCATCAACTCAGTTAAGGCAGGAAGTTTGTGATTCAACCCGATCATTCCTTTTTCAAGAAGTAGTTCAAGTGTATAAAATTTTGAACATTTTCTCACTTATTATACATACGCTTTTATGTCTGTCAAAGATTTTAGACGAAATATTTCGCGAATGGTGCTAGTAGCAATTGGCATGGCTTTTGCAAAAAGAGTAGGTGAGTAGGTGAGAAGCAGTCAAGAAGACTCAATACGCATGTGAGGAGAATCAGCCATGACAGGACAAACTCATGCGCAGATTGCGGTAATCGGCGGTGGCATTATCGGCGCGGCGATTGCGTATTACGCTGCCAAGGCTGGATTAGAGATCGTCGTCCTGGAAAAAGGCGAGCTGGCATCTGGGACTTCCTCGCGCTGTGACGGGAATATTTTGGCAATCGACAAGGACCCCGGCTTTGACAGCCAGATGTCCCTGAAAAGCCAGATGCTTGTCGATCAGCTAAGTCGGGAGCTGGACCATACGTTTGAATATCGGGCACCGGGGAGCATTCTCGTCTGCGAATCGGAGGCCGAGATGGAAGCCGCCCATGAATGGGTGAGGCGGCAAAAAGAAGCCGGACTGCCGTTTCGGATGCTGGACCGAGCGGATATTCGGCAGGAATCGCCTTACTTTGCCGACGATTTGCTGGGAGGCTTGGAGTGTGCCACCGATTCTACCGTCAATCCGTACATGCTGACCTTCGCCCTGTTTGAAGGAGCGAAAAAGCATGGAGCGAGGATCATGCGGCGCACAGAGGTCAAGTCGCTCAGACGTGATCAGGCGACGGGAACGTTTCACATCGAGACTGGCACAGGTAGTAGTATGACGGCCAGGCAGGTCGTGAACGCAGCAGGAGTATGGGCACCCGTCATCGGAAAAATGGTCGAGGTGGATATTCCGATCGTTCCGCGCAAAGGGCATTTGATCGTTGCTTCACGGCAGATGCCTGTCGGCGTGCGAAAGGTGATGGAGTTCGGCTATCTCATTTCGAAGTTTGGCGGAGTGCGGCAAGTAGACGAGGAGACAGAGAAGTACGGAGTCGCGCTTGTATTTGAACCGACAGAGAGCCAAAATTTCTTGATTGGCTCAAGCCGTCAGTTCGTCGGCTTCGACACCCGAATCGATCTGAATGTCGTCAGGTGCATGGCGAGAAGAGCGCTGCGCTTTTATCCGAAGATCGCCGACTTCGCTATCATTCGCACGTATTGCGGACTGCGCCCGTGGACAGAGGATCACTTGCCGATTATTTCTCGCGTAGAAGAAGTTCCCGGTTACTTCATCGCGGCTGGTCATGAAGGAGACGGAATCAGTCTGGCAGCCGTCACAGGCAAGCTGGTGTCCGAGATGCTGGTCGATCAGTCAGATACCATCATTCCGACAGAGCCGCTGCGTTTGGACCGGTTTACGAAAAAAGGAGTGTTGCATCCATGAAAGCAACAAGGGTGTTTACGACCATCGATACGCATACCGGGGGAAACCCTACCCGCACGGTCATCAGTGGTCTGCCGAAGCTGTCAGGTACCACGATGGGAGAAAAAATGCTGCAGATGAAGGACGAGTACGACTGGATTCGCACGTTTCTGATGTATGAGCCGCGCGGGCATGATGTGATGTCCGGGGCCTTGATCGTTGACCCATGCCATCCGGATGCGGATGTGGGGGTGATCTATATCGAGACAGGCGGATATTTGCCGATGTGCGGCCACGATACGATCGGTCTATGTACGGCGTTGGTGGAGACAGGCATGATTCCCGTAACGGAGCCGGTGACAACGCTCAAGCTCGATACGCCAGCAGGACTGGTCGAGGTAGACATACAGGTAGAGGGGGGGAAGGCGAAGGAAGTATCTTTTGTGAACATTCCGGCCTTCCTCTACCAGCAAGATCTGACTGTGGAAGTAGAAGGGATTGGGACAGTCACCTGCGATATTGCGTACGGCGGAAACTTTTATGCGATTACGGATGCAAGCAAGCTCCATCTCGAACTGACGCCTGCCAATGCTTCCGCCATTGTCGATACGGCCGTCACCATTCGCAAAGCGATCAATCAGGCCGTGGAGATCGTTCATCCGGAAAAGCCATTTATTCGCGGGCTGACACATGTGGAGTTCTATACGACGCCTGATAATCCGGGAGCTGACGTGAAAAATACCGTCGTCGTACCGCCGGGCGGAATTGATCGATCGCCGTGTGGAACGGGTACTTCCGCCAAGCTGGCGACCTTGTATGCCAAGGGAGAAATCGGCATAGACGAACCGTTTGTGCACGAGAGTATCGTCGGTTCACTGTTTACAGGCAGTGTGCTGCGCTCGACGGAGGAAGGGGGGCTGCCTGCTGTCATCACACGAATTGCAGGCTCTGCCTGGCTGATGGGCAAGCATACGATTTTTTACAATCCGGAAGACGAGCTGGCGAATGGCTTCTTGCTCATACCAGCCGCAACCGACCATTAAAAAACGAAACCATGAGAGGAGAATGAAAATGGCACGATTTGAAGGGGTATACGTGGCGATTGTGACGCCGTTTACAAGCGATTATGAGGTGGATTACAAGCGTTTGACAGAATTGTGTGACTGGCTGATTCAGGAGGGCGTAGACGGTCTGGTTCCATCCGGTTCGTTGGGGGAATACGCGACGATGACAGGGGAAGAACGGGCAAAAGTCATCCATACCGTCATTGCAGCCGCAAAAGGTAGAGTTCCCGTGGTTGTTGGCTCTGCCGCTCCGTCTACCCGTCAAGCAGTGGAGTGGGTGCAATTCTCCAAGGATGCTGGAGCAGCAGGCGTGATGGCCCTTCCTCCGATTAACTACAAGCCATTGGAAAATGAGGTGTTTGCCCACTACGAAGCACTCAATACAGTCGGGCTGCCGATAATCGCCTACAACAACCCGCATGATTACAAAATCGACCTGACGCCGGACATTTTGGCGAGACTGGCTGCGTTTGAAAATATAGTCGCGGTGAAGGAATTCTCCGGAGACGTACGCCGCATGCAGGATATACTCGCCCAGACGGACTTGGAAGTCATGGTCGGTGTAGACGATCTCGTTATGGAGGGCGGCTTGATCGGAGCGACAGGCTGGATTTCAGGTGTGCCGAATGCGCTGCCAAAAGAAGGCGTGGAGCTGTTCCGTCTTGCACGAGCAGGCAAGCTGGCTGAGGCACAGGCGCTTTATCGTCGACTACTGCCGTTGTTCCACTATGACGCGAGCCCACAGCTGGTTCAGTCGATTAAATACATGATGGA
Source organism: Brevibacillus jepli (assembly GCF_047229145.1). Taxonomy (NCBI): domain Bacteria; kingdom Bacillati; phylum Bacillota; class Bacilli; order Caryophanales; family Paenibacillaceae; genus Brevibacillus; species Brevibacillus jepli. Next base: position 279,085 of record NZ_JBFEFW010000005.1, on the reverse strand, counting down.
GCTGGCCAACTTCCCGGTAGGACCGACTCGTCCGCCGCGTCTGCCGCTCACCGAAGAATACTACGCAGGCATTAAAAAGGCGTTTGAATACGCTGTCGGGGCTCCAAGCGGACGATAAGGAGGGCGAGAGTGATGCACAGCAAAAACTGGATTGGCGGCGAATGGATAACGCCGTCGGGGAAGGAACTACCGGTCAAAAACCCGTCGCGTATTACAGAAGAGGTCGGCGTTCTGCACCTGTCTGATCGGTCACATGTATTTGCGGCTGAGCAGGCAGCTCGCACGGCGCAGAGTGGCTGGGCCAAGCAAACGGGTGCGGCTCGCGGCGAAATCCTTTTTCAAATGGCTGCTGCATTGGAAGCAAATGCAGACAGCTTGGCACAGCTGGCCAGCCGGGAAATGGGCAAGCAGCTTGGAGAGATGCGTGGAGAAGTGGCTCGAGGGGTCAGTCTCTTGCGCTACTATGCAGGTGAAGGGATGCGTTCCAACGGCAACCTGATTCCTTCATCAGATACGAACGTTCTGCAATACAGCCGTCGTGTCCCACTCGGGGTCGTGGCGGTCATCACACCATGGAATTTCCCTGTTGCCATTCCTATCTGGAAGATCGCCCCTGCACTCATTTGCGGGAACACAGTTATTTGGAAGCCTGCTGAAAATGGTTCGCTTACAGCGACACGGCTGGCTGAAATATTCGCAGAAACGAAGCTGCCAGCGGGTGTGCTGAATCTGGTGATTGGCAAGGGCCGAGAGATCGGCCATACACTCACGAATGAAGCCGAAGTCGATGCCGTCAGCTTTACTGGCTCATCTGAAACGGGCAGGCAGATTGCCATCGCGTGCGCAGGGCGAAACATCAAGTATCAAACCGAGATGGGCGGAAAAAATGCGGCAGTCGTGCTGGCTGATGCTGATTTGGATAAAACCGTTCCGATTTTGTTCAGTGGAGCGTTTCGTTCTGCTGGTCAAAAATGTACGGCTACAAGCAGAATCATTGTACAAAAGGCAATCTATGAGCCACTGGTCGAGCGGCTGCAGGCAGCGATGGAGATGTGCCGAGTCGGGGATGCCAGCGACCTGGAAGCGTATCTGGGGCCGGTTGCCTCGGTTGCGCAGTATGAGACGGTTGGGCAGTACATCGCATTGGCTAACGATGAAGCAACAGTCATTGCAGAGAGCCCTGCTTATGCAAAAGAGGACCAAGGCTATTTCATCCGTCCCAAAATTGTCGAGGGTGTCGCTGCCAATCATCGCCTCGTTCAGGAGGAAGTATTTGGACCATTGGCTGTGCTTTTGACAGTAGACGGTTTTGACGAGGCGGTGGAGCTGTGCAACCAGTCTGTATACGGTTTGAGCGCTTCGTTGTTTACCCGGGATTTGGCGAGTGCCCATCGCTTTTTGGATGTAGCACAGGCTGGGATGGTACGAGTCAATCAAGAGACGGCAGGTGTGGAATATCAGGCGCCATTCGGCGGCATGAAGCTGTCCAGCTCACATACGAGAGAGCAGGGACAGGCAGCACTTGAGTTTTACAGTGCAACGAAAACATGTGCGATCAAATACGCGTGGTGATCATCGAGCTTTTCGCCAATCGCATAAAAAGGTGAGGATGTCATGCACATCAATCAGTTGTTTACGACAATCGATGCCCATACCGGAGGGGAGCCGCTGCGCATAATTACAGGCGGCATCCCACCACTCAAGGGCGAGACGATCCTGGAGAAGCGGCGCTATTTCCGGGAGGAGCTGGACGATATTCGCCGTGTGCTTATGTACGAGCCGCGCGGACATCATGGTATGTACGGTTGTGTCATGACAGAGCCAGTCAGTGCAGATGCAGCATTTGGGGTGCTGTTCATGCATAACGAAGGCTACAGTACGATGTGCGGGCATGGAATCATCGCGGTGGTGACGGCTGCCATTGAGACGGGAATACTTCGGCTGGCTGACCCGACAGAACGTATGGTGATTGATAGTCCCGCCGGACGAATTATGGCACAGGCCAACGTGGAGGGATCGCAGGTTAAATCCGTTTCGTTTGAAAATGTCCCCTCCTTTGTTTTTGCACAAGACGTTCCCATTGAGTGGGGAGGACGTATTTTTCCAGTGGACATTTCTTTTGGCGGAGCATTTTATGCAGTTGTACAGGCGGAAGATATCGGTGTCCGGGTAGAAATGGAGCAATTGGCAGAGTTGCAAGAGTGGGGAAGGCGAATTAAAGAACAGATCGAGGCGAAAATGGAGGTCGTTCATCCATTGGAGCCTGAGCTAAAAGGCATTTACGGAGTTATTATCTCGGATAAGCCAAGAGTGGAAGGATCAGATCTGCGCAACGTGACGATTTTCGCCGACAAGCAGGTCGATCGCTCACCATGCGGTACAGGTACCGCGGCTCGCGTAGCCACCTTGCATGCGCGAGGCAAGCTGGCTGTTGGAGAACCGTTTGTCCATGAAGGAATTGTCGGGAGTCAGTTTATCGGCAGAGTGGTGGGAACTGCTGAGGTAGGCAGCTATCCGGCTGTTATTCCTAGCATAGAAGGAAAGGCGTTCATAACGGGTCTGCATCAATTTGTCGTCGATCCTACTGACCCTCTGAAAGACGGATTTTTACTGCGATAAGTGAGTTCGCGAGAAAAGGGAGGTTGCTGATCTTTGGCAGCCTCTTTTTTCATCCTGCCAAAAGTCTGGTCACAATACTGCCACGCATTGGGGCATCAGCATTTTTCCCCTTCTTCTGGTATAATGGACAAGATTGTATTCTGGAGTAAAGGAGTTGAATTTTGTGCCGTATAAAGCGTTAATTGAAGCGCATGTGGGTAGCTGGGAAGTTGCATTCGTACTCTTGATCGTTGCCTACATTCTGTATCGTGTAGGCAAAGCAAAAGCAGGCAAGATCGTACATATGCTGCTTAGACTCATGATGGTCATTATTCTTGTATCGGGAGCTTGGATGCTGTTCGTGGGTCACGCATCAGATTTCTATTACTACATGAAGGGCATCATCGCGATCATCGCCTTTGGTTTGATGGAAATGTCCTTGGGCAAAGCAAAGAGACAAGAAGGCAGCATCGGCTTCTTCATCGGCTGTATCATCGTATTGGTGCTGGTAATTCTGCTTGGCTATCGTGTATTCATGTAAGATAGGCAATCCAGTAGAAAAAGGGTTTTCCTCGCAAGAGTTGCTTGTGGGCGAAAGCCCTTTTTTTGTTTGGACGGATGCGGATGAGCCAATTGGAGAAGCGAAGGCGGGGCCATATCACCAAATGCACATATGTTAGAGGGGAGAGGTGAGGAAAAATGGCCTATCCTTCTGACAGTCAATTCATCCCATTTATGCTCGGGGGAAGTCCATTCGGCGACGTCCCGAACGATGAAAATCCCGGCTCTGTCGACATGGTAGGAAACTCTACGTTTCCTGTTGCTTTTTTAGCGTACGATGGAACGAATCTTTATTTTCGGATGAGAGTCAACGAAGATCCAAGAAATTCGCAAAAAACGGGTTTTCGAAATTTTGCGTGGGGATATTTGATCAATACAACCGGAGTAGCTGGCACATACCAGTGGATGTTGGGTGTGCAAGGCTTACGCAATCGGATTGCCTTGATTCAAAATACGGTCGTAGAATTCAACTCCTGGAACGATCCGGCAGAGGGAACAAACGGTCATGGAGCGCCAAACTGGCAAGCCCCGATTATCAATTTTGACACGGCTCGTGTGCGGTTGACGAATGATGGCTCAAATTTTAGCGGCAATCCGGATTACTTCATTGATCTCGTTATGCCGGCCTCTACCTTTTTTTCAACGATCGGGGTTACCTCGCTTACTTCCCTTCGTTTCCTGCCCTTTACTGCAACAAATGACAACAATTACAACAAGGACTCTCTGCGAGTCAGTGAAGGCTTCAGCTTTGTAAATTCCTTAAGCAATACGACTATGGTAGCAGCAGGGGACGTACGGGCCAGACTTGCGGTCGACAAGCAGGTAACAGCAGGACCAGCTGTAGTTACCACAGGACAGCTATCGCAATGGGCGGGGTCCATCAGTGTCACCAATACCGGGAAGAGCCAGGCAACGACAGTCGTTGTCAACGATCTGATCGAGCTGGATCAGGTAACAGCTTTTACGGTAAACGCAACAAGTACTGGCTCTGTCAGCTACAATCCGCTCACCAAGGTACTCAGCTGGAAAATCGGTAACTTGGCCGCTGGTACTACTGCCAGCTTGACGTTTACGGTCAGTGGGGTATTCGCGGTCTCTCCAGGAGGAACGCGGCGGTTAAACACAGTAACAGTCACTGGCATAGACAGCTTTTCTGGTGGAACGCTTTCTCCTGCTCAGAATCATATTGTCATCACGGTAAACTTGGCTGGAAGTGTTGCTGGCGTGGTGCTTGACCAGTCCACGAACTTGCCTGTTGCAGGTGCTCAGGTCGAGCTGTATGATTCGATTCCCGTACTAATCGGAACGACGACAACAGATACAGATGGTGCCTATTCATTTACCGGATTGGCTCCTGGTCTGTATTCATTGTCAGTGACAGCGCCAACTTATGACCCCAAAATTCAATTCGTGAGCGTTTTGGCAGGGCAGACCACAAGAGCGGACATTTTGCTTCCTCCGAGTCCGGGTCAGGTGAACGGGACGATAACAGATACGGGATTGGCACCCATCTTTGGTGCAGTAGTAAAGCTCATTAATACGACTGGTGTGACCGTAAACCAGACAGTGACAGGGGCAGGAGGGACCTATCAGTTTACCAATGTCGTGCCGGGTGCCTACACGCTTGCGGTAAGTGCGGATACATTCCAGCCAGCAACAGTCGCAATCAATGTCATTCGAGCCCAGGGGACTTTACAAAATGTAGTGCTCCAGGCATCAGTCGCCCAGCTCTCAGGTCTCGTGACAGGTCCAGGTAACATACCGATTACCGGGGCATTGGTGGAAGTGCTTAGCCAGGCAGGTGTTACACTGACGGAAACGACAACAGATGGAGCTGGCGCGTATCTCCTGACCAAGCTCGCAGAGGGTGTTTATCAAATCCGTGTCAGTGCCGCAGGTTTTTCCACTCAGTTAGCTGGAATCAGTCTGCAAGCGGGAGATGCCAAGGTACTTGATTTTTCTTTGACGACTGCATTTGGAACGGTAAGTGGAACCATTTCCGATGTACAAACGGGGGAGGGAATCCCAAATGCGAGCATCAAGGTAGTCACGCGTTCAGGAATTACTGTAGGCGAGACATTAACCGACGTAAATGGAGACTACTCTTTATCCTTGCTCGGTCCGGAAACATATGTCCTTACGGCGGCTGCGGAGGGGTATGCGGGCCAAACAGTAGGGGTAGAAATCACTGCTGGCGCTACTACGACGGTTGACCTTGAGTTGGAAAAACAGGCAGGGGTATTGATGGGGACTGTCTCGGACACAGGCATGAATCCGCTTGCTGATGCCGTTGTCGTTGTTCTGAAGGGAACTGTTCCTGTTGCACAGACGATTACCGACAGCACGGGCACCTTTTCCTTCCCACATTTGGCCCCGGATACGTATACCGTAACTGCATCTGCTTCTGGTTATTCCACTGCTGTGTTGGGTGTAACTGTCGCACCTCAGGAAATGTCATTTCTGGATTTTGTTCTCCAAGCTTCACCGGGAGCAATCGCAGGACAGGTAATTGACAGCGGCAATCAGCCGATTCAGGGTGCTACCGTCATCATTAGGGAAAATACAGCAGCAGGTGCTGTTGTCGCTACTGTATTGACGGATGGGAACGGGCAGTATGTGGTACCTGATCTGCTGCCACAGGCGTATGTCGTCATCGTATCTGCTCCAGATAAAACGACAGTGATCACAGGGGCAAGCGTCACCTCACTTGCGACAACAACGGTAAATGTACAGCTTGCAGATTTGCCGGGGAGCATTTCGGGTTCGATTCTCGATGCTACTTCGGGTCTGTCGATAACAGGTGCTTCGGTAGAGGTTAGCGTGTTGAACCAAGCCGGGGCAATCATCGCCCATGCAAATAGCGATCTGGCTGGAAATTACGAGATCACAGGTCTGGCACCCGGGGTTTACACCGTTACGGCCCATGCAACCAATTATGAAACGAGCAGTGCTTCCGCCACTGTACTTGCCAATACGAATACGCCTGTCAGCTTATCGTTGCTCGCAAGTCCGGGTGAGATTCAGGGGCAGGTGGTCGCTGCAGGGACGTTGCAGCCAATTGCCGGTGCACGAATAAATGCACTCGATTCCAATGGCTCCGTCGTGAATTCAGTATACAGCGACAGTCAAGGAAGCTTTGTTATCACGGGGTTGGCTGCAGGCCAGTACGTCATCGTGTTTTCCGCGAGTGGCTTTCAGTCCAATCATGTCGGAGCCATTGTGCTAGCGAATACAACTACCCCTGTCCAGCTTCAGCTCAATCAGGATTTCGGTTTTATTAGCGGTATTGTAGCACCTGTCGTACCGGGAACCACCATTCAATTGTTTGATATCAATAATCTGTTGGTTGGTACTGTTGTCGCAGATGGAAACGGAGCATTTTCATTTTCAGGGATCGCACCAGGTTCTTATGTCCTTACAGCTACGGCTACCGGCTACGCTGTTCAATCCGTTGGGGCGATCGTACAGCCAGAGCAAACGGCCAACGTTTCTTTTACGCTTACGCCGAATCCGGCCAGCATTTCTGGAACCGTAAGAGACACGGGGATGCAGCCAATTGTCAATGCGGTAGTCCGTATTCTGGACTTGAATGAGACGACACTGGGCTTTGGCTATACGGATGCAGCCGGGTTCTATACAATTGGCAACCTGCCTTCTGGCTCATCTATCGTGGTGGCAAGTGCCCTTGAATATGTTACAGGCTCGGTTGGTGTTACACTTGGACCCGGTGAAAATAAAATCGGGGTAGACTTTACTCTTGGGGCGAATGCAGGCGGGATTAGCGGACAGGTGACGGACGCGACGAATCCCGCGATAACCATTGCAGGGGCTGTTGTACTGATTCGTTCCATAAGTGACGGAAATGTAGTGGCTACAGCAAGTACCGACCAGACGGGCAGCTATTTGATTGAACACCTGTTGCCGGGTGCTTATACCGTCACGGTTAGCGCGCCTAGCTATGCGGATCAATCAGTTGGGGCCAATGTAGTCAGCGGGGAGACGACGGGGGCTAGTGTGGCACTCTTGGCATTGCCTGGGTCAATCGTGGGAAGTGTCATAAACAGCTTGGGTGTACCTGTTACGGGAAGCGAAATCAACGTCAAGCTGATGGATGGCAATCAAGCAGTCATACAAAGCTTGCTGGCGAATGAATCGGGCGTATTTTTCTTTGCGAGTGTCTCTCCCGGGGTATACACCATCATCGCCTCAGCTCCTGGTTATGCAGGAGGAAGTATCGGCGTGATCGTGGCAGCCAATGCTGCAACATCAGCCACAGTCACTTTACCTGACTTGCCTGCGGCCATCTCGGGTCAGGTGACGAATCAGATGACGGGATTCGGGATTCCGGGGAGCACAGTGCTCATTACGGATGAACATGGGGTTGTGCTCGCTCAATTGTTGACGGACGATCAAGGTAATTTCCTGGCAGAAAAGCTTCCGCCGGGAGTGGTGAATGTAGCTGTTTCTGCCCCGAATTTTGTATCCGTCTCGCAGGCAGTTATATTGCAAGGAGGCATCACAACCAACTATCAGCAGCAATTGACTCCTAATCCTGGCAGTTTATCCGGCGCTGTGATTGATCTGGAAACAGGCTTGCCAATCGCAGGCGCAACGGTAATTGTGTACGACAACACACGTGCAGCGGTAGGTTCCGCGCTGACAGATGCAACGGGGAACTTTTCGTTTGACAGGCTGGCTCCCGGAGGGTACACCGTCAATGTAAATGCATCCGGTTATGTAAGCGATGTAGCTGGAGCGCAGATCCAAGCTGGGGCGATGTCCACCTTGAGTTTTGCCTTACAAGGGTTGCCCGGTGCCGTTGTAGGTACAGTGCGAGAGCATGGGACGGCCTTGCCGATTTCGGGTGCAGTCATTACGGTTCGACAGGGAAGTCAATCTGGAACGATCATTGTCATTGTTCAGGCTGATGAGCAAGGGCAATATATGGTAAGTGGACTTTCACCCGCGAGTTATACTCTAATCGCAAGTGCTACGGGACATGCAGCTGAGGCCTCGACAATTATGGTCGGATTGGGAGCGACTACAGGTCTCGATTTTTCCTTGCCAAGTCTCCCAGCAAGTGTCACCGGACAAATTAGTGACGCACTTCTCGCCACACCTTTACCGAATACGCTCGTCCGTTTGCTGGGCAACAATAACACGATCCTCTTTTCTACCCAGACAGACGCTCAGGGGATCTATTTCATTGATGGATTTGTCGCAGGAAACTACACCATTTTGGCAAGGAACGAAAGCTATCAGAGGGAAAGTGTATCCTTTGATGTAGCGCCTGGGGGAACTGCTACAGTCAATATTCCGCTCAATCCGAATCCAGGAATTTTGCAGGGTACTGTCAGGGATGAATTTGATGGTACCCCGCTGGTAGGAGCGGAAGTCCTACTCTTTTTCCCTGGCACAAACAACTTGCTGTCTCGGGCGATTACGGACGGTCTCGGTCAGTTTACGATTGATGGCTTGGCTCCCCTAACCTATACGCTGGCAATCAGTGCTCTCAACTATACGACTCAGCCAGTTGGCGCGACGATTTTTTCTGGTCAGACGACGGTCATCGACGTAGGGCTTCCCCCATTTCCAGCGACGGTCACAGGTCAGGTACAGTCCGGGGGTGGAGGTGTTGTTCCGAACGCATTGATACAGGTGAAGGATTCACACGGGACATTGTTCGGCAGTGCGATTACGGATGATCTGGGCAATTTCGCTGTTGGCAATCTGCCGCCTGGAACGTATTTGATAAGCGCAAGTGAAGACAGCTATGCAGCGGCAACGCAAAGCATAACCGTGACAGCAGGACAGACAGTTACCGGAGTTATTCTCACAATGCCTCCTCTCCCAGGTAATATCTCCGGACAGGTGACCAATCAGTTGACAGGACTCCCTATCACGGGGGCGGCTGTTGCCATTCAGCTGTTTTCCAATGGCTCGTTTGTTGCCAACACCGTAACGAATCAGAACGGGCAATTTCATGTGAATGGCTTGACGGCTGGAGAGTACAATGTCATTGCAAGTGCAGAGGGCTTCGGTACGCATTACCGTACAGTTTCGGTTCTAAGCGGGCAGACGACGGTAACGACAGTCGAGCTATTGCCATTCGTCGGAACAATATCCGGGATTGTCCTGTTGCCGGACGGTATCCAAGCCAGCGGAAACAATATTCAATTGTCGCTTTTCAATTCAGACCAGATTCGTTTGCAAAACATTTTGGCTGAACCCGATGGAACGTTCCACTTTGTCAATGTGGCACCGGGTACGTATACCGTTGTGGGATCGATCCCGGGTATCGGTACCGGTCAGGCCGAGGCAGTCGTTTTGCCGAACCAAACCACCTTTATCATTATCCGACTCTCTCAGACGGGTACCATACAAGGAACCGTTCGATCTGGTTTGACAGGTCTGCCAGTTGCAGGGGCCACAGTGTATGTGCAAAGGGTGAATCAGCTACACACAACCATTGTGACAGTTCAAACAGACGGCTTAGGCAGGTACAAGGTAACTGACCTTGCTCCCGGCACCTACTTGGTTGTTGCCAATAGGATGGGGATTGGAGAAGGGAGAGGGACAGTCACATTGGGAGCGGGAGATACAGCCATCCTGGATTTGGTCCTGAATCCAGCAGTACTGTGCGGATTTTTGCGAGTCAGAAATTGCCCGTCGATTTTGTTTACCCAAAATTGATGATTTGGAGAATTACTCCACTTTATATAAAAATAATGGCGGATAACTCCGTTTTTGATATAATAGCTGTAGAAATACAGCTTTTTTCTTTTGGGTATAAAAAGCTGTTCCATCCTGGCTATTGATAAAGGGGAGCGAGCAATATGGTGAAACAGCAGGAGGAGCTGTTCAATCCGCCGGCAGCAACCATCTCGAAGACAAATACGCTTTTGCACATTCAGAGTCTCCTTCCCTCCTTTACGAAATCGGAGCAAAAGGTTGCCAATATCGTGTTACAGCAGACAGACAGTGTGATCTATTCATCGGTAATTGATCTTGCCGAAAAGGCGGGCGTAGGTGAGACAACGGTTCTGCGTTTTTGCCGAAAGATCGGCTTTCACGGCTATCAGGAGTTCAAGCTGGCATTGGCCCAAGAATTGGTCAATCCGGTCAAAAACTTGCACGGCGAAGTCGGAGAAGACGATTCGCTGGACATCATCATGCACAAAGTAACAGCAACGAATCAACAGGCGATTGGCGATACGACTGCACTGTTTCACATGGAACAGCTGGAACGCTGCGTTGACCTTTTGCAAAAAGCAAACACGATTCACTTTTACGGCGTAGGTACGTCAGCGGTAACGGCCCAGGATGCCAAGTACACCTTCTTACGGATCGGTCTTCGTGTAGATGCTTTTAATGAATCACATTTACAGGCGATGGCTGCGGCGACACTGGGACCAGGTGATGTAGCGATCGGTCTGTCTGTATCGGGCAGCACGAAAGACACGATCGACTCGCTGAAGGTAGCCAAGCAGGCTGGAGCGAGTTGCATTTGCCTCACGCATTATCGGCGCTCGCCCATTACCAATGTAGCGGACATCACACTGCTGACTGCGGCACAAGAAGGTCCTCTTCAAGGAGGCTCACTCGCTGCCAAAATCGCGCAGCTGCATGTACTGGATGTCATCAGTACGACCATTACGATGCGCAACAAGGAAAAGGCCCTTTTATATAAAGAGAGAACAGCGAAGGCTGTACTGGAGAGAAAATACTAACGAGAAATGGATAGGAGTGATTTGGAGATGAAGCTAGTCATTGTAGAAAATTACGCGGAGCTCAGCAAAAAAGCTGCTGAAATGCTTGCAAGCGAAGTAAAAGCAAATCCGAAGACGGTCTTGGGGCTTGCGACTGGTGGAACACCTGTAGGCATGTACCGTGAGCTGATCAAGCTGTCTCAAGCGGAGAGCATCGATTTTTCGCAGGCGTCGAGCTTTAATCTGGATGAATACATCGGACTTTCCTCTACTCATCCACAAAGCTATCGCTCATATATGCAGGAAAACTTGTTCAATCACATCAACCTTCCTGCAGAAAAGACACATGTGCCAGTAGGGGATACAAGCGACCATTTGGCAGAGTGTGCACGCTATGAGGAAGCGATCCGCTTGGCGGGAGGGATAGATATACAGGTGTTGGGAATCGGTAATAACGGACATATCGGCTTCAACGAGCCTGGCTCTCCTGCCGAATCAGTGACACGCGTCGTCCAGCTAACGGACAGCACAATCGAAGCGAATGCCCGTTATTTTGATAGCGTGGACCAAGTTCCGACTCAGGCCGTTTCCATGGGGATCAAAACGATTCTCGGAGCCAAAAAAGTCGTTCTACTCGCAAGTGGAGCGGCTAAGGCTGAGGCAGTGCGATTGATGGTGGAGGGTGAGCCTACGGCAGATGTACCAGCTTCCTTGTTGCAAATGCATGCGGATGTGACGGTCATTGTGGACCGAGACGCTGCGAGCAAGCTGACTACCTCCGTACTGGCAGGAACGAAACCAAGCGGCAGCTAACGGCACCGCTTGGTTTTCGTTACGCTTGTTCACCAATCTGTTCCGAATACGCGCTCGTTCCTTATGCTATACTGGGAATGTTGCGAGAGGTCACCAGATTTTTCAAAGGAGCTGATTTAGAATGAGCGCAAACGAAGCGTTGCTTACATTAGAAGGTTGGTATACGTATCATAATTTCCGCACCATCAATTGGGAAAAGTGGAAAGCAGCGTCCGCAGCAGAACGCCAAGAAGCGTTGGACGAGCTGAACGCATTGATCCGCACATGGGAAGCGAATGAAGCCGAGAACCAAGGCAGCACAGCTTTCTACTCCATCCTCGGACACAAAGCTGATCTCGTGTTCATGTTCCTGCGTCCAACGATGCAAGAGCTGGACGAGATCAAAACAGCGTTTAATAAAACCCGCTTTGCTGCTTATACAGAAGCGCCTTATTCCTATGTATCCGTAGTAGAGCTTAGCAACTATGTACATAACCCAGGTGAAGATCCAAAAGCGAACCCGCATGTGCGTGACCGCCTCTATCCGATCCTGCCAAAATGGGAGCACATCTGCTTCTACCCAATGAACAAAAAGCGTGATCTGCAAGACAACTGGTATATGCTCTCCATGCAGGAGCGTCAAGAAATGATGCGCTCCCACGGCTTGATCGGCCGCTCCTACGCTGGTCGCGTGAAGCAAATCATCGGTGGTTCTGTTGGTTTCGACGATTGGGAGTGGGGCGTTACCCTGTTTGCCAACGATCCGTTGGAGTTCAAGCGTATCGTTTACGAAATGCGTTTTGACGAAGTGAGTGCACGCTTCGGTGAATTCGGCAGCTTCCAAACAGGAAATGTATTGAACGTAGAAACACTGGCGAAAAAGCTGGAAGTATAAGCAATGACCCTAAAAGATCTGCTGTGTGAAGAAATTCGCATGGGCAGATCTTTTTTTGCCTACACATTCTCACTTTAATGGTAAAATAAGGTGATATTTAATAATAGAGAGGAGAGGTTGATCCGTGTTGAGACGTACAACATCGTGGGGGCTCTCACTCGGCGTGTCATCTACTATTTTGGTGACGTCTGTATTTGCTACAGCTGGTGTCGAGGGACTCGTCCCGGTCGCACATGCCGTCGAGAAGACTATTTCGCAGGAAGAAGCAATCAGACAAGCCCAGAAGTGGGTGACGATTCCGGGTGACTACAAGCTGGAACGTGCCAGATTATCAAATCCCGAAGAAGATTACACGGGAATGGGGAATGCTCACTGGAATGTCACTTGGGAAAAAAGCAAGGTCGGAACCATTCATGTGACATTGGATGCGGTAACGGGTAAATTGACGCGCTATTACAGCTATTTGGAAGATAATCAAGTAAAAAGTACAAAGACGAAGCTGACGGAAGAAGAGACAATCAAGCTAGCTACACAATTTCTGGAAAAAGTAACAACGGAAGAAGAACGGAGTCATTTATCCAAGCCGAATGAATATGTCGATCCGGATAGCTACTATTTCAGAAATGAGGGACAAAGAGTCAATTTCACTCGAATGGTAGGGGGGATTCCGTTTATTGGAAACGGTTTCAGGCTGATGGTAGAAGAAAATGGGGAAATAGCAGGCTTTTACCGTGACTGGTATGATGGCAAGCTGCCTGATGCTTCCAAGGTGATTGATCAAGCAGAAGCAGAGAAAACATGGGGAGAAAAGGCGATTCCCTCCCTGATTTACAAGGATGTGGCGTCGATGACGAGCAATCAGCGAGTACCTGGTGAGTACGAGCTCGTCTACGATTACGAGTACAAGGATCCGCAGCTTGTTGATGCGACGACTGGCGAGATGATCAATTTATTCGGAAAAGCTGCCAGTGAGAAAAAAATCAAGCCTTTGGGGACTACCGTAGCCAAAAAGTCGACACAGAAAAAGTTGATTACAAAAGAAGAGGCGCAAAAAATTGCTGATCAATACATGCAAAGATTGCCCGGCAGTTATCGCTCTGACGGTAGTAGCGGTGGAGGTTCCAGTTCATCGGGTGGCGTAACCATACGTCGCTGGAGCTTTGATTACACACCACAAAATGGAGATGCCAAGCAGTCTACCCAAGTGGAAGTGGATATCAATGATCGCGGAGAATTAGTTGAGTATCGCATCAATCCAAACAGCCGATTTGACGAAACGCCCAAAAAGATGGTCTTTACTTGGGAGCAGGCAGAGGAAAGTGCGACCAAGCTCGTCCAAACCATCTTAGCCGATCAGCTGGGAGCAATCTATTTGATTGAGGAGGAGCCAACGCAGGAGGCTCTGCAAAGCTCTTTGGAAGAGGGTGAACACTACGGTATCCAATTCGGCGTCCTTGTCAATGGCATTCCAGTTGAGGATGAAAGCATCGAGGTCGAGGTTCATCCTGAGACGGGGCAGGCCATTTCGTTGAACAAGCGCGACAGGGATGTGCAGACTCTCCCTGAGGCAGTAGCTGATCATATCGATGCGAAAGCGGCGCAAGAAGTTTTTCGAAAGCAAAAGAAGCTCCAGCTGACTTACTTCCAGCCTATGTCGGATTGGAGACTGGCGAAGGCGTCTGATCCGCTGCTCGTCTATCGTTCGATCGGAGACAATGGCGTCGTGAAAGCAGAATCGGGCGAGTGGTATAGCTTTGTTGAGGCGCAAAAACAGCAAGCCCCGAGTGACATCGCTGAGCATCCGCAGCAGGCGGCACTTGAATTTATCGTTCGTAAGGGATGGATGGCGGTCTCTGATGGCCAGTTAGGACCCGATAAAGAGGTCACGCGCGGGGAAATGGCCATGATCATCGCACAGATGACAAATGATATCGAATTCCGAAATTTGCGTCCTCGCTTCGATATTGATGAAGAACGGAGAACCCATGAATTTGCTGATGTACCTTCTTCGCATCCACACTACGCTGCCATACAAAAAAATATCGAATACAAACTGATTCCAAAGACAGGCAATAAATTTGAGCCAGACCGGACGATAACACGCGCTGAACTGGCGGATATGGCTGCCAGACTGCTCGGTTATGGTGATCTTCTTGACAAGCCTGAGCTATTCAAAACTCCTTACCAGGACGTGCAAAGCAAGCATATCCCGGCGGTTACTCTCCTCTCAGGGCATGGCTTGCTCAAGGGCAAATCAGCTGCGACGTTTGAGCCGGACAAGCCCGTTACCAGAGCAGAAGTCGCTGAACTGGTGAAAATGATCTACGACCAGAAACAAATCGAGAATTAATCGGCTCGTAAATTCGTTCCAAAAGATCTGCTGTGTGAGATCATCACATCGGCAGATCTTTTTTATACCACAACCTCTCTCTAATGGTAAAATAAGGGTGTTTGTACACAGAGAGGAGAGGTTGATTCGTGTTGAGACGTACTACATCATGGGGTCTATCACTCGGCGTGGTATCTGCCATTTTGATGACGACTGTATTCGCTTCAGTAGGTGGCGGTAGTCTGACGTCAGTCGTACATGCTGCCGAGAAGACACTTTCGGAGGAAGAGGCAATCGCGCTTGCCAAGAAGCAGTTGACGATTCTGGGTGAGTATAAGCTGGTAGAAGCACAATTCGTAGACGGCTTCGAAATGCAATGGGGAAAACCAATATGGTATAGCAGATGGAATAAAGAAAAGGGTGGAAGTATTAGTTTGCAACAAGATGCAGCATCAGGGGAAATATGGAAATATGAGTATCGTGGGGACGAACGAGAAGGGGAGGCCAATCAAAAGAAAATCACGGAAGATCAAGCGTTCCAAGTGGCGACTCAATTTCTTAAGCAAATAGCGACAGAAGAAGAACGGAGCCGTTTATCCAAGCCCAATGAATATCCTGATTCGGACATTTTCTTTACGCCTAATCGACCGGGAATAGATGTCAACTTTACTCGTATCGAAGACGGGATTCCTTTTCTGGAAAATGGGTTTCGACTGATAGTGGGCAACGATGGGGAAGTGATCTATTTTGAGCGGCGCTGGTCAGAGGGCAAACTTCCAGATGCTTCGAAAGTCATAGGGTTAACAGAAGCTGGGAAAAAATGGGATGAAGGGGCATTTCCATCATTTTTGTACAAGGATATGGCGTCCCGCGTTCGTAAGGAACCTGCATCATACCAGCCCGTTTATGATTTTCGGGAAAACGATCCGCAGGTTGTTGATGCCATCACAGGAAAAATGCTCGATTGGTACGGACAGGTTTCCAAAGAAAGGAAGATACAGCCGTTAGGGAATACAGTTCCTCCAACCACGACAGAACAAAAGCTCATAACGAAAGACGAGGCACAAAAAATAGCAGAACAACATATCAAAAAGCTCCCCGGTACATACCAACCAAATGGAAAAATCAGGGAGTCAGGATCTGATGAAAAGCAATGGTATTTTGAGTTTCTTTCGCAACCAGGGGATGGCAAAGAGTCAGATCTGGTGGGTATGAAGATTAACGACCGTGGCCAATTAGTCTACTACGTTGTGAATGAAAAAAGGAGGCTCGATGAAGATATCAAGAAAATAGAAAAGGGTATTACCTGGGCACAAGCGCAAGAAAGTGCAGCAGAGCTCGTACGAACTTTATACCCCGATCAGTTAGGAATCATTTATTTGGTCGATTACGCTCCGCGAGAGGAAAGGATCAAAGAAATCTGGAAAAATGGCGAACCGTATGAGATCGAGTTTGGCTATTTGGTCAACGGTATACCAGAAGAGAATTCCATCTTTCAAGTCGATATCAACCCTAAGACAGGGGAGGTATGGGAAATGTATAACTATGAATATCCGGAGCATTTATCTCTTCCCCCAATTAATGAAGAGAGTATCGATGTGAATAAGGCGAAGAAAGTCATGAAAGAGAACAAGAAACTCATGCTCACCTACTTTCAACCGAAAGCAAGGAGTTATGGATATGCTAAAATGCTTGAACAGCCACTCCTCGTCTATCGTTATGTAGGAGAGAAAGGGCTGGTCCAAGCAGATGGCACGTGGCACAGATATGCAGAAGAGCGCAAACAGGAATAGATGCCTTTGAAAATTTACGAAACCTTGTCTTTGGTTCCCCGACACTTTTTGTTAAAGTAAACAGGAAAGCATTTTGGCATCTGGAGGGGAACAAGTCTGGGCTTTCTCACGTTTAAAATCGGTTATCGTACGTTAAAAACAGCCATCGGGACGGCTATCTCGATTCTGATCGCCCAGCAGCTGGGCTTGATGTATGCATCTTCGGCTGGGATCATTACGATCTTGTGTATTCAGGTGACGGTCAAGCAATCGTTTCGAACAGCGTGGAATCGGATTCTGGCCAGCTTGTTGGGGCTTGGAATTGGGGTCTGCCTGTTCTCCATCATGGGCTATACACCGCTTGCCATTCTCCTTTTCATTTTGATTTTCTTGCCGCTCGCGGTACGCTTTGGCATTCAGGAAGGCTTTGTCAACAGCATGGTCGTGCTCATGCATCTGTATTCTTCCAAGAGAATCGACGGGATGCTGCTGCTCAATGAGGTCGCTTTGCTTGTCATCGGTGTGGGAGTAGCCCTTTTGGTGAATCTGTACATGCCGAGTCTCGATAAAGAGCTGAAAGGGATGCAAGTAAAGGTGGAGAAGCTGTTCAGCAAAATCATGCGAGAATTCTGCTACTACTTGCGTCACGGAGAAAGTGATTGGGACGGGAAAGAATTGATCGAAACAGCAGGCGTGCTGGAAACGGCGATTCGCTTGGCTTCACGAGACGTGGACAATCGATTGGGCCGTCGCAACGATTCGTACTACGAGTATTTTGTCATGCGGCAAAAACAGTTCGAGCTATTGGAACGGATGATGCCAATCGTCTCTTCGCTGGATCATCAGGTGACAGAGAGCCATCGGATCGCGGATTTTCTCGAACGAATCAGTGACTCGGTTCATCCGGGCAATACCGCCTATCGTTTTATTGATCAACTGCGCGTGATGCAAGAGGAGATCAAGGCAGCCGAGCTACCACGGACAAGAGAGGAATTCGAGACGCGTGCCTCGCTGTTTTACCTCCTTCGAGAGATTGAGAGCTATTTGTTCATCAAGCATGAGCTAGGCAAAAGCGATGGGGAGAAAAAAGGAACAAGGCAGTCAAGGCAAGGCACGTAATCCGATGCAAAATAACAAGGGGACCAGCGGTATCGCTACAGGTCCCCTTGTTATTTTTCTTGGTACCATTTCAGTACTCTTGGTGCTCCCGCAAGCTGGTTACAGGAACACTCATTTCCTGTTCCGGCTGGTCGAGCGGGTAAATCCTCGCCATGTCGTTGTCATCATCGACATGCTGAATATAAATGGGTACGCCATCGCAGGTAACGTTCGCCATAACGGGCGAAGCGGCGATTTCTTTCGCGCGCTGCTTGTTCATTCCGACTCCCCCTGTCATTTGTAACAGGTATAATATGTACGTGAGCACGGGATGGTATACTTTTTACGCCTGTTGACATTCCCTAAAATATGTAATAAATTGAAGGGGAAATTACTACGAAATCGTACTAAAAGGAGACAACGGTATGCATCAACTATACGACCTCTTTCTGAAAACCGGTTTGCGTCCGTTTGCCTTTATGTCCGATACGATGCAGCTGGAAGAAAAACTGACTCGCTCAGATTTGTCGACGCTCCTCATTTTGCTTTTCCGCGGAGATTTGACTATGTCAGAGCTGGCGCAAGAAATGGGGGCACCGCTTAGTTCGATGACCAGCATCGCGAAAAGACTTGAGCGAAAAGGTTACATCGCGAGGGCTACCTCTGTAGAGGATCAGCGGGTGAAGCTCGTCACGCTCACACAACAAGGCATGCAGCTGGCAAAAGAATCGGAGCAACTCATGCTGGCAATGCTCGGCAGGCTTCAGGAGGCATTCACGCCAGAAGAAATGGAGCAATTCACTACGCTTTTACTTAAGGCTGCGAAGGTATTTCAGGATGGCGGGCCCGTCAAGCCTCGTGAAACAAAGGTTCGTTCGATCAAGATCAACATTGAGGAATAGTCAGTTCGAGCCTGTTTCTTTTTTTGCTTAATTACTACGAAATCGTACTAAATGGATAGCGAAGGAGAGATTCGAGATGAGAATCATCATTTACACGGGCAAGGGTGGGGTAGGGAAAACAAGTGTGGCGGCAGCAACAGCAGTTAAGCTCGCAAAGCAGGGACAGAGGACACTGGTTCTCAGTACAGATGCTGCACACAGTTTGGCAGATTCACTAGGCACAGCGATTGGACCAGACCCCGTTCCAATCAGCGAAAATTTGTGGGGGCAGGAAGTGAACAGTTTACGGGAAACAGAGCGCAACTGGGGGGCAGTCCAGGGGTGGCTGACGGGCTTACTCGACAAAGCGCAGCTGTCAGACATTACAACGGAGGAGATGCTCGTTTTTCCTGGCATGGAGGAATTGTTCAGTTTATTACAAATCAAAGAACACGCCATGAGCGGGCAGTTCGATGTTATGGTAGTCGATTGTGCTCCAACCGGGGAAACACTGCGGCTGCTCAGTTATCCCAACGTATTGAACTGGTGGTTGGAGAAAATTTTTCCGACCGAGCGCAAGCTGATCAAGCTCGTTCGCCCGGTTGCCAAAATCGTTAACAAAGTAGAGCTTCCTTCCGATGACGTACTGGATAGTGTCGAGCAGCTCGCACGGGGGTTGGAGGAAATGCAGCGAATTGTGTTGGACCCAGAGATTACGTCGGTACGGATCGTGGTGAACCCGGAGAAAATGGTGTTAGCGGAAGCAAAGCGCTCGTTCACGTACTTGAATCTGTTCGGTTTCAATACGGACGCCATTATCGTGAATCGGGTGCTTCCGGATGAAGCGGGCGAGGGATTTTTTGCTCACTGGCGAGAGCTGCAGCGGAAGTATGAGAACGAGATCGTGGAAAACTTTCAGCCACTGCCGATTTTAAAAGCACCGATGATGCCAAAAGAAGTGATCGGGCTTCCCGTTCTTGAAGAATTGGCTGACATCGTTTTTGGAACAGAAGACCCATCCGCCAAGCTTTATCAAGGCAGAACGGAACTGATTCGAGAAGTGGACGGCGAGCTGCATTTGGAGCTGATGATTCCTTTTGTGGATAAAGCAGCCTTGGATTTAACGCAAACAGGGGATGAATTGACCGTAAATGCGGGTGCCTACAAGCGAAAAGTCATCTTGCCACGAGTATTAATGGGACGACAGGTTACGGGAGCGAAATATGCAGAAGATCGGCTAATCATTCGTTTTAGCGCAAGGGAAGGGGCTGCCCAGCATTGAGACGTACGGGATTGAATCGGGTGCTGACGATTATCGGGAACATGGAACAGCATGGAACCGAGCGACATGTGAAAAATGCTTGCAAAGAATGGTTACTCGCATCGCGGTCAGTATTAGACAGCCTGATTGATACATTAGAACAAGAACAGGAGAGTCCGAGTGATGCTCGCAAAATCAACATTTCCAAAGAATAGGCCAATTTGAGAGGAGAGAAATGACATGGTAAGTGGTATGAAACGTCAAATGGGTTTTACTCTTATCCTGACAGGACTTCTGCATACAGTTGTCGGTCTCTTTTTCTACGCGGAGCCCCTGCAGCAAATCGTCGCACATGGCTTTTGGAATGCGGTTGGGCGAGAGGAGGATGGTGCGTTCTGGTTTATGATGTGGGGCTTTTTGCTGATTTTGCTCGGTTATATGGCGGATTGGCTGATGAAAAAGAAGGAGATGGAGCCGCCAGCTGCCTTCGGGTGGACGATTCTTGCGATTTGCGTGGTTGGGGTGATCGCCATGCCCGTATCAGGCTTCTGGCTCGGTCTTCCTCAGGCTGGCATCCTGCTTCGCAAGTGATGTAAGAAATTTGCGGTTAGGTAGATGGTTCAGATAAAATGAATCTAACAAATTTTCTATATGTTTCTATGCTTGGGATTGGTTATGAAAGATGGGGATAACACGATGGAGCGCATACATGACGTCCAAACCTTATTCAAAGAATCGCAAAAAACGAGAGTGAAATACTTGTTCTTTTGGGGGCATACACAAAAGGAGTCAGGCATAATCGACAAATCGTGCTTCAGCCAATGGTATCCGGCCGCTTTTGTAGAGGACGATATCACGTATCTGACTGCTGAGCATTACATGATGGCGAAAAAGGCTGAACTGTTTGGTGATCTAGCCATCCGTGATGAAATACTCAGGAAAAGCCATCCAAAACAAGCGAAGGAATTGGGACGCAAGGTTCATTCCTTTGACGAGGCTGTGTGGAATGCGAACAAGAAGGCGATTGTCCGCCAGGCAAACCTGTTAAAATTCAGTCAGCATGCCGATTTGCAAGCGTTCCTCTTGGATACAGGTGACCGGATTATTGTTGAAGCGAGTCCTTATGATCGGATTTGGGGAATCGGGATGGCCCAAGATCATCCGCATGCGGAACAGCCTGAAAAGTGGCGGGGAGAAAATTTGCTCGGTTTTGCATTGATGGCAGTCAGGGAGCAGCTTCGTTCGTGATCAGGATTACGATGATCGGGGAAGAGCCCGTCGAGCAGATTCCCTTTTTAGCAGCAGGAGCGGGTGGCAAAGGTGTTGTTCCGAGCTGGTTGCCCATCTATTTTGGGGAAATGGTGAATATCCCTGATGCTTACGATGCGATAATGGTGGTCTTGGATCGAGCTTGCCCAAGGGACACAAGTGTTGAACGCGGATGGGAAGCTATTTGTATTTACGCGAAAAAGTGGTTAAGCAGACATTGCGCTGCTAACCACTTTTTTTGTTTACTGAACCGAAAATGCTTTTTTTACCTCATCAAGCGACATAACCATCTGGTCATATAGCTTGCCGTCTGACGTTGCTGGGTCATACGGATTGGATTGGGGTAAGGAAACGACGTACACAAGTCCATGTGTTTGTGCCAGTACCTCCCCCAGCGGCGGTCCTTCCATTTTGGACAGGTGATTCCAATGCGGCACCGTCATGACAAAAATGGTGAGGAGTGAGGACTGCTCCTCTTTTCGTTGATGGGGAGCGAACATAAAATGCGCTTCGTATTTCGTCGGAACATCCAGCTTGCCCTCAAGCGGCTGTTGGCGAGGGGGACGCTTGGTAGTGGATGAGAACTCCTCTACGATGTAATTTCCTTTCCAAGAGGGAGGGATGGTAAAAGCAAATGTCTCGGTGATCGGGATCGGCACTGTGAACTGATTGTTTATGGTTCGACCTTTGACCTCATCTGTTGTCGGTCTTTTGACCTTTGGCTCAGGTTCAGATGGAGGTGCTTGTTGTGGCGGTGGTGCTGCTTGTGGACCTGGCAGCGAACAGGCGGAGAGCAGAAAAATAACGACAAGTCCTACATAGAAGTACGTTACTACTTTCATCACGGCCCTCCTTGATGTATAAAACACTACCGTTTATTCATTCCACGCAAGAAGGAAAACTATTCCATAGGTATGTTATGAATATTTATTCAATAAAACAAATTTTTCTTGAATATCAGAAAATAAATAATTATAATTTAAATCAGAAATCATTTCCGGTATTCGGAAAAACTTATACGCAATTCATCCGGGAGATAAATGGGGGATAGCAGGATGATTGAGGTTAAGCAGCTTGTCAAGTCTTTTGGCCCGTTAACCGTATTGAAGGGCGTAACTCTCACGGTGGAAGAACAGGAAGTGGTCGTGCTGCTGGGAGCCAGTGGTTCAGGCAAAAGTACTTTGCTTCGATGTTTGAATTTTCTGGAATTTTATGACGGCGGAGAGATTCGAATTGGCGGTCAACAGATTGATCCACACAAGACGAATCTGAATCAGTTCCGCGCCGAGGTCGGCATGGTATTCCAGCACTTCAATCTGTTTCCGCACAAGACCGTTTTGGAAAACTTGATCGAAGCACCTGTTCACGTCAAAGGGATGAGTACGGCAGATGCCAAGCAATTGGCGTATGAGCTCCTGAAAAAAGTGAATATGCAGGATAAGGCGGATGTCTATCCGGACATGCTCTCCGGTGGACAGAAGCAGCGGGTTGCGATCGCCAGGGCGCTTGCGATGAAGCCGAAAATCATGCTTTTTGATGAGCCAACCTCCGCACTCGATCCCGAGCTCGTCGGCGAAGTGCTGCAGGTCATGAAGCAGCTCGCTAAAGAAGGAATGACGATGATCGTTGTGACGCATGAGATGGGATTCGCCCGTGAAGTAGCGGATCGGGCGGTGTTCATGCACGATGGACAAATTTTGGAGCAGGGACCGCCGAGTGAATTCTTTGAGAATCCGCAGCATGAACGTACCAAGCAGTTTTTGGGCAGTATCCGCTAAAAAGGTAGTTCAAAAAGTCGTCTTTTGAACACGAATATTAGAGATGAAAAACAGGGGGAATCACAGATGAAAAAACGTGCAAAATGGTCGGGAATTTTGTTGTCTACTGTTCTGTTGGGCTCGTTGCTACTCACGGCTTGTGGATCACAGGGGAGCGCACCTGCAGCGGGTGGACAAGCTTCTGGCGACGGAGCAAAGAAAGATTTTACGTACGCCATGAGTGGCGTGTACAAGCCGTTTAGCTTCAAGGAAAACGGGAATTTGACTGGCTTTGACGTCGAGATCGGGCAAGCGCTGGCAGAAAAAATGGGCATGAACGCGGTGCCAATCACCAATCCATTCGAAACGATTATCCCCGGACTGGACGCGAAAAAATACGACGCTGTCATCGGGAGCTTGACCGTTACACCTGAACGTCAAAAAGCCGTTCTTTTCACGAATCCATACTACCGTTCCGGTTCGCAAATTTTCGTGCAAGAGGGCAATACAACGATCAAGAGCAAAGAGGATTTGAAAGGCAAAAAGATCGGCGTAGTAAAAGCATCCAACTACCTCGATTGGGCGAAAAAGCTGACCGATGAAGACAAAATCACGCAATATGATAGCGATATCACAGCTTTGCTCGACTTGCCGACAGGACGTCTCGATGCAGTCATTACCGACCAGGTAGTAGGCTTGCGATTCATTAAAGAAGGCGGCGGAAAAGTGATTGACGTAGGCGAACCGCTGAGCTTTGACGAGCAAGCAATCGCTGTGCGCTTGGGTGATCAGGAGGCAGTGGATCGGCTCAACAAGGCGTTGGACGAGATCGTCAAAGACGGCACCTATGAAAAGATCAGTCAAAAATGGTTTGGCCGCAATATCCTGCAAAAACAGTAAGTGGGCAACGGGGTGTCCGTGATGGACGCCCCCCTTTTAACGCTTCATGTGAGGAGGATTGCACGTGATCATTGATATTTTTCTATCCAGTTATCCCCTTTTTCTAAAAGCGACATGGCTCACGGTTCAGTTGACGGCAGTTGCGCTGATGCTCGGTTGTGTGGTCGGTCTGGTCATCGCCTTTTTCCGAATATCCGATAACAAAGTATTGAACTACATCGCACACGTCTACATTACCGTCATTCGAGGGACGCCTTTGATCGTACAAATTTGTATTCTGTACTTCGGCTTGGCAAATTTGGTGACGCTCTCGCAGTTTTGGGCAGGGGCCATCGCGCTGGCAGTTCATAATGGCGCGTATATTGCAGAAATTTTCCGTGGGGCCATCCAGTCCATTGACCGTGGGCAGATGGAGGCGTCCCGATCACTCGGAATGTCGTACCCGTTGGCGATGCGCAGAATCATTTTACCGCAAGCGTTCCGTCGGGCGATCCCATCGCTTGGCAATCAGTTTATCATCGGATTGAAAGATTCGTCGCTGGTAGCGTACGTAGGGATGCAAGATTTATGGGGAACCGGTCTTGGTGAAGCAGCTTCCAACTACAAGCAGCTGGAGACGTACATGGTCGTTGGCTTGTACTATCTCGTATTGATCATGATCTTCTCGTATTTCGTGAACAAGCTGGAAGCAAGGCTGGCCAGAGGAAAAGCACCGAATAAACAAACGAAAGATAACACGAGTGTCGCAGCGTAACTTTTTGTCATGGAGGACGAAAGAAGGATGGTTCAATCAGTCGAACGGGCGATGAAAATTATTCGGGTGCTGATTTCAGACGAAAAACCTGCTTGGCCAATTTCGGAGCTAGCGAGTGCAACTGGCCTGCCAATCAGTACGCTCCACCGTTTTCTCGAATCGATGATCCAGTTCGGATTGGTTGAGCAAGACCCAGTCACCAAGCATTACAAGCCGGGCTATACGTGGATGGAAATCGGTTTTATCCTGCATGAAAAGCTGAACCTGCGGGCTGTGGCGAGGCCGTTCATGGAGGAGCTGGCGAATGAAGTCGAGGAGAGCATCTTCCTCAACGTTTTGGCGGGAGGGGATTCAATGCCGATTGAAAAAGTAGAAAGCCCGTTGAAAATTCGCATAGACGAGAATCTAGGGGAGCGGATTCCTCTCACAATCGGCGCCCCTAGCAAAATGATTCTCGCGCATTTGAAGGCGGATGCGATCACAAAAGTCGTTTCTACCCAGCTTACGCAAGACAAGCAGCCCGCATTTTTGGAGCAGCTGAGTGAAGCGAAGAAAAGCGGCTATGCGATCAGCTACGAGGAAAAGACGGAAGGTACCATGGCAGTCGCCGCTCCGATCATCGGCTACGGAAATCAACTCGTCGGAGCGCTCTCGATCAACGCCCCGTGCTTTCGGGTAACCGAAGATCGACTGCCGCTGCTCATCGAAAAAGTGAAGCGCCAGGCCGCGACGATTTCGGCAAGAATCGGCGGAGCATAAGCAAACCCTCCATTCCAGCATCTGTTGGTGGAGGGTTTGCTTTTCTTAATGTTAACCATTGGATCTTTCAATTTTTTCGCCCTGAAAAACTGTGTTAGTGTGAAAGAAACAGTGGGGAGGGGAGATAGACATGTTTCCATTTCGCGTCATAAATCAGGAAACAACGGAAGATGTGCTGGATATGGCCAGCGTGATTGAAGTGGTCGAGCAAGCCTATCAAATGAAATCGAATCAGCAGGCGACGTTGTTTCCGCTCATTTTTCATGAGTTCGTAGAGGGTAGAGCCGACATGGATATCAAATCCGGTCATTTGCCGCAAGCCGATATATTTGGACTCAAGGTCGTCTCGTGGTTCGGTGACAATGAGAAGAAAGGTCTGCCACAGTTAGTCGGAACGGTGATGGTATTGGACAGCCAAACCGGCGTACCGCAGGGAATTTTGAGTGGAGAGCACATTACTTGCATGCGTACGGGAGCCGCAGGGGGTATCGGTGCAAAATATTTGGCACGCCCTGAATCAGAGAACCTGTTGATTGTAGGGACGGGTCACCAGGCTCCTTTTCAAATCATGGCGACCTTGATGACGATGACAGAGATCAAGCGGGTGTACATTTGCAATCCGCGGAACGCAGAAAAGGCACAAAGCTTTGCCGCCCAAATCAAAGATCAGTTGATAACCAAATTCGTCTCCAAGTATACGGGAGAGGAGTACGAGCGGTATGCCAGCCGTTGTGACGTGGAGTTTATCGCAGTGGACAATCTCGAAGAAGCGACAAGGCAAGCAGACATCATCATCACGGCAACCCCTTCACGCAAGCCGATGATCCAAGAGGAGTGGTTGAAGCCGGGGACGCATATCACCTGCATCGGAGCAGATATGGAAGGAAAACAGGAAATTGATGAACGGCTTTTTGCAAAAGCTCGTGTCTTTGTGGATGATATTGGGCAGGCAGTAAGCGTGGGAGAGACGAAGGTAGCTGTAAAAAAAGGGCTGATAGCAGAGAGCGATATTGAAGCGGAGATCGGCAATGTGATCCTCGGACTTGCAGGTGGTAGACAGAGCACAGAGGAGATCACGATTTTTGATAGCACGGGTATCGCGCTCCAGGATTTGCTGACGGCTAACCACATTTTGAAAGTAGCGGATGAGCGCGGTGTAGGTACGATTGTCGATTTGTAGAAACGAAAGCTAGTACAAAGGAGAGGAACGACCTATGAGAATTGCACCCTTTAAAGTAGAAGAATGGATGAACGCCTACGAGATGGAGGCCGTTTACAATATTGCCGAAACATGCGTAGATTCGCTGACGGTAGAAGAGTTGATCCGCCTCTCCGATGAACCGGATGATTTTTTTCGCGAGATGGCGCGCAAGAAGCTAACGTATGGTCATATAGAAGGCTCGCCGGAATTCCGTAGCCTCGTCGCGAGTATGTATCAGACGATGAAGCCGGACAACATTTTGGCGATGAACGGGGCGATCGGAGCGAATTTTCTCACCTTGTTCTCGCTCGTCGCACCAGGAGACGAAGTGATTACCGTCCATCCGACGTATCAGCAAATATATTCAGTACCGGAGTCGTTCGGAGCGCAGGTCAAGCTGCTCAGACTTTTACCGGAAAATGATTTTCTGCCTGATCTGAATGAGCTGCGCTCGCTCGTTACAGACAAGACAAAGCTGATTTGTATCAACAATCCAAACAATCCATCTGGTGCTTTGATGGATGAAGGGATTCTGCGAGAAATCGTAGAAATCGCACGTTCTGTTGATGCCTATCTTCTGTGTGACGAGGTGTATCGCAATTTGCACCAGGACCCGGAGGTTGTGGTGCCATCCATCGTTGACTTGTACGAAAAAGGGATCGCGACTAGTAGCATGTCCAAAGTGTTTTCGTTGGCGGGCTTGCGTCTGGGATGGATTGCAGCACCTCAGGATGTGATCAAAAGCTGCTTCCAGCACCGCGATTACACGACCATCAGCTGCGGGATGCTGGATGACATGCTGGCTGTGCATGCACTGAAAAACCGCGACAAGATCATGGAGCGCAACCTGAAGATTGTTCGGGACAACCTGCAGATTCTCGATGAATGGGTAGCGAATGAGCCGTTAGTCTCTTACGTCAAGCCGCAGGCAGGAACAACCGCGATGCTCAAGTACGAGCTGGATATCCCGTCGGAAGCGTTTTGCATCGACTTGTTTAAAACAACGGGGGCGTTTTTGACACCTGGCAGCTGCTTTGACATGGAAGGCTGGCTACGAATCGGGTACGCCTGCTCGACAGAGGTACTTCAAGCGGGGCTGGCAAAAGTATCGGAGTTTTTGGAGTCACGCAAATAACGGATGAAACGGGAGGAGGAGTGCCCTTTCGGCGAGAGCAAAGGGACACTCCTATCCTGAAATTCTCGCATTCTGGCATTTCTGATCACGATACCGAACTGGAGGGATATCATGAGTCAGCCTAATGTAGATTGGCAGCCGAAAAAACAGAAGAAGCTGTGGGAAGTCAATGTGTTTGCGTTACTTTTTGCCGTGATTGCGGTCGCAGTCATCCTGACGTACATCTTGCCAGCAGGAGAGTATGGACGGGTCGAGGTAAACGGTAGAAGCGTCATTGATCCGGGGTCGTTTCAATGGGTAGAGTCCTCTCCAGTCAAGCCGCTCGGTCTGGTAAACAGTGTGCATACCGGTTTGGTGGAAGCCTCAGGTATTATCTTTTTTGTTTTGATAATTGGCGGAACATTCGGTATTTTAACGGCTACTGGCGCGATTGAAGCTCTCATAGTCACACTATCGCGTCTACTCAGGAATCAAGAGAAGTGGCTGATTCCCATCATGATGCTGTTTTTTGCGGCAGGCGGCTCGCTCATGGGCATGGCTGAAGAAACATTGCCCTACATCGCGATCATGATTCCGCTGGCGATTGCTCTTGGTTTTGATGCAATGACTGGCGCTGCCATTGTGCTGGTAGGAGCGTCGGTCGGCTTTACATCTGCACTAATGAATCCGTTTACAGTGGGGGTTGCCCAAGGCATCGCAGAGCTGCCTCCTTTTTCGGGAATGGGTTATCGAATCGTTGTTTTTATCGTGATGTACATCATATCGACTGCTTTCGTCCTGCGCTATGCGTCCAAAGTCAAAAAAGACCGTTCGCAGGGCTTCTTCGGATTGTTCGAAGGGAAAAACACGGCTGAGCTTTTGCGTGAAGATATGAAGTTGACGGCCAGACATAAAGGAATCTTGGCTTGCTTTGTTCTCAACTTTGTCGTGTTGGTCTTTGGAGTCATTCAATATGGCTGGTATCTCACCGAGCTATCCGGAATCTTTCTGTTGCTGGGAATCATCATCGGAATCGTGGGAAGACTCGGCATCAACGAAATGGTAGACAACTTCATGAAAGGTGCTGCTAGCCTGATAGCCGGGGCCTTGGTCATTGGAGTCGCACGGGCCGTTGTCGTGGTGCTTAATGACGGCCATATTCTCGATACGATTCTTTACTATTCGGCTGGTCTCTTGAATCAATTGCCTGGTGCTCTTACAGCGTTTGGCATGCTCGTCCTCCAAACCGTGATCAGCTTCATTGTTCCGTCCGGCAGCGGAATGGCTGCATTGACCATGCCGATCATGGCGCCTTTGGCAGAATTAGTTGGCGTCACGCGTCAAACCGCGGTTCTTGCCTATCAGTTCGGGGATGGCATATCCAATATCTTCATTCCGACCTCTGGCTATTTCATGGCTGGTTTGGCTTTGGCTGGCATCCCGTGGTTACGCTGGATGAAATGGATTATGCCGCTGATCCTGATGCAGTACGGGATTGCGACAGTCGCAGTTGTCGTCGCGCATCTGATTGGCTATGGACCATATTGACGGGAGGAGATCATGAATGGCACTTTGCACACCAACTCTTGCCCAATGGGCCATCAATGAACGGCGATATTTGCATCAATATCCAGAGCTGTCTGGTCAGGAGTATCAGACAGCGGCCTATGTTCGGAAGTATTTACAGGAATGGAAAATTGAACTGCTGCCATGTGAGCCGCCGAATGTGGTCGGCATTTTGCGGGGGACGGATGGAAAGAAAACCATTGCGTTGCGGGCAGATATGGATGCACTGCCGATAGTTGAAGAGGGAGAGAAGCCCTATCTCTCGAAAAATGAAGGTGTCGCTCATGTATGCGGTCACGATGGACATACCGCCATTTTGCTAGCAGCAGCCAAATGGCTCTCGGAAAATCGCGCAGATGTAGCACCAAATGTACTTTTTCTATTTCAATCCTCAGAAGAAATGCTCCCTAGCGGAGCGCAAGCCATCGTCCGTCAAGGTGTGATTGATGATGTGGACGCTGTCTTTGGGCTGCATCTCTGGCAGCCTCTAGAGAAAGGAAAGATCGGAATCAGTACAGGCGCGATGATGGCGTCTGCTGATGACCTGCGCATCGTCATTACCGGACGTGGAGGACACGGCTCGATGCCGCACGAAACAGTCGATCCGATCTATGTGGCCAGTCAGGTGATTAACGCGATCCAAGGAATCGTGGCACGCTATGTCAATCCGATCGAACCTGCGGTCATTTCCATCTGTCGAATGGAAGCTGGCTCTACCTATAACATCATCCCGAATCAGGCCGTTTTATTTGGAACACTGCGGGCGCAGTCAGAAAAGACGAGGCAGCTCTTGGCTCGCGAGCTGGAGCAGACGATTGGAGCATTGTGTTCGGCATGGGGCGCAGATGCCGAAGTCATGGTAGATTGGGGGACCCCGCCTGTTGTCAACGATGAACGGATGAGCCGATTCGTTGCTGACGTCGTAGCCGATCAATTTGGCGAGAGCCGTCTTACTATTGTGGAGCCGGCTATGGGTGGCGAGGACTTTTCTTACTATTTGGAGCGCAAGCCTGGTAGTTTTATTTTTATTGGAATGGGTGGAGAAAAGAGCAGCTATCCGCATCATCATCCGCGTTTTGACATTGATGAGGATGTCATTCCGACCGCTGTTGAACTATTGATTCAATTAGTGAAAAGATTTTAACAAGGAGGAATCGTTCATGTCGTTGTCCGTATCCTTTCTCGATATTGTAAAAGCTCACAAGAATCTAAAGGGGCAGGTTATCCATACCCCGTTACTTTCATCACCCGCGCTGTCTGCCATCGCAGCTGCCGATGTCTGGATGAAGCTGGAGTGCCATCAGAAAACAGGCTCATTCAAGGCACGCGGTGCGCTTAACAAAATTGCATCCTTGACGGAAGAGGAGCTAGCTCGGGGCGTTATTACCGCTTCAGCAGGCAACCATGCGCAAGGGGTCGCGTATGCGGCTTCGCTTCGAGGTGTGTCGGCCTTAATCGTCGTGCCAAAACCGGCACCGGAGACCAAAAAAGCGGGGATCAAACGCTACGGTGCGGAGTTGGTCGTGCATGGAGACAGCTATGATGACGCGGAAAGTCACGCCTATCAGCTGGCGAAAGAAACAGGGCGCACATTCGTCCATGCCTTTGAAGACAACGAGATCATAGCAGGGCAGGGAACGGCAGCCTTGGAAGCTCTTTTGGAGGAGCCGGATTTTGACGTCATTCTCGTACCTGCTGGTGGTGGCGGATTAATTTGCGGGGTGGCCCTCGCAGCAAAGGCAATCAATCCGGATGTGCAGGTGATTGGGATTCAGACACACGCGTCTCCGCCCTGGTACTACTCGTTCCGCGAAAAGCGGTTAGCTGATGTGGTATACAGCGATTCGCTCGCAGACGGTCTTCATGGGGGAATTACACAAGGCAATCTGGATTTGGCCCTGCAGATCGTCGATGACTTCCTGCTCGTAGAGGAAGAACATGTTGCCCGGGCCATGAGTTGGCTGGCAAAGGAGCATCATCTGATGGTGGAAGGCTCAGGGGCGGTCGGAGTCGCTGCACTCATGCAGGGAACGGTACCCGATCTGGCAGGGAAAAAAGTACTGACGATTCTGAGCGGCAGTAATGTAGATGCTGGCAAGTTGGCGGGGATCATAGAGAAGCACGCATAGGATATCGGTTGAACATAGAGCCACTCTCGGCTACACTTTTTCTAACAAAGGTTGTTCAAGAGGCCGACTTTTTGAACACGCACTTGCACGAAGAAATGGTGTCGTTCGGTGAGGGAGTGGATAATCAATCATGGAGTTACGCAATCTGAAGACATTTCAGGTCGTTGCTGAGCATTTGAACTTGACGAAGGCTGCAGAGCAACTCGGATACAGCCAGCCTACGATTACACTCCAGATTCAAGCATTGGAGCGGGAGCTGGGCCATCCTTTGCTCAATCGGGTAGGAAAGCGCACGTTTTTGACACCGGCAGGAAAAATAGTGAAACAGCATACGGATCAGCTTTTCTACGTTCTCCAGCACATGGCGGAGGGGCTCAATCACTTAGACATGCCTGTAGGTCCGCTGGTCGTAGCGGCTCCAGAGTTTTATTGCATCCAATACATGCCGCAAATTTTGAAAGCGTACGTGGAGACACATCCAAAGGTGAATCTGCAGGTGATTTCTTGCACCAGCCAGGAGGCATTGAAAAAAATCCAAGCGCACGAGGCGGACATTGGAATCATTGCGGGCACCACCGCACAACCGGGTATCCATTCCAGCGTCGTCGACTTGGAACAATTCACCTTGATTGCTTCTCCTGATTTGATGAAGGAAAAAGCACTGGCAGACGCACTTGTGACCTTCCCTTTTTTGTCCTATCAGGAGGGGTGCAATCTCGATGAATTTATTACCCAATGCCTGTTGGAGTTAAACTACATCCCACCCTCTGTCATTAAATGCAGCAGCGAAGAAACAATCAAACGGTCAGTCCTGAATCAAACAGGCATAGCCCTGCTCAGTAAGGTTCTAGTGGAAAAAGAGCTTCGAACAGGCGAACTAATCGAGCTGTACCGCTTTTCCAAGAAAGCAGAAACATCGCTGGTCTGTCTGAATCGTCGAAGAGAAGAACCTGCAATCCAGACCTTCATGGAACTGGTCAAAGACGTTTGGTTATCCGTAAGAGAAGAGTAGTCATGACAAGGGGCTGTCCTAAGAAGTCCCTCAAAAGTAAAGAAGCTCGTAAAACGGTTTCGTTTTTGTGTGGAACGGCAATGATATTGTAAAATGACAGAAGGTAAGACAAATAGGAGATGACAACAAATGAGTAAGCAAGTAAACGAAACCGAACTCGTTATGCATGTAGCTACCAAAACAAAAGTAGACCCGCAAAAAATCATGATCGTACTCAAGCATGAGCAAGCGTACATGAACAGTGCGAAGGCAGATGCAAAAGGTGATGTAGACGTTGATTTTGATGATCTCGTAGATTACGTCATGGGTAAGTCAGATGTGAAGCTGGATGAGATCACCGTCGAGAAGATCCTGGATGTAGAGATGGAATACTTGATTAAAAAAGGAATCGCCGGATACATAGATTAATAGAGGACGTCTGGTTATCAGGAAAAGAAGAGTAGTGTCCCAAGCACATTCCCCCTGTAGAGGGTGATGTGCTTTTATTTTATTTGATAAAAAACCAAAAAATATCTGAAAGACAGTTGCTGCGGTGGGGAGAAGAATATTTCCAGACTAGGCTCAGTGCTCCGTCCCGCGGGGAAGCATGGACTGCCCGCTCCGAAGGGATTAGCGGGGAACCGCAAAAGTGGTAGCCGCTTCATCGCATGGGCACGTTGCGTTTCTTTTGCCCGCTAATCCCTTCTCCGCTCGGTAGGACTCCACAAGTCGCTACGTCTGGAAATATTCTTCTCTGGCGTGACTGAATACGTTCTTCAATCTTTCAATGCTTTTAAAGCCCGATTAACACGGAAAGCTCGTAGAGGAAACAGGAGAAATAAGCGAAGATCTTTGGGACGCCGACCGAGACGCAATGAAAAAAAGAGAAACACGCTTTTAGCGTCCACCTCTGAGACACCTCCTGAATGGACCACTTTGGACGCGGTTTCGCTTTTTGCATGGAGTCGGGCAGTGAACCCCTCAGCGGGTGGGACAAGAATCTGAGCGTTTTCTCCTGTTTCCTCCCCACCACAACAGCGTGACGACCACATTTTTAGTATTTTTTAACAAGGGATATATACACTAAAAACCCAAAAAATATCTGAAAGACAAATGTAAATTGTTTGACTATTGATCGTGGGTGAGCCTATAATTTGGTTATCTTTGTTAGTAATGTTAACTAACTGTGTGGCGGTGATTGATGAAGCGTGCAAGCTCCGAGAAAAACAGGCAACAGTAAACTGGTGAAAAAACTGAACAAAGAAGAAATTCTTCAGCAGGTCATCACGCATGGACAGATCTCTCGTGCAGACATCTCCAAACAAGCCATGCTCAGCCGCCCGTGTGTCTCCGCGCTGGTGGATGAAATGATCCAGGAAGGACTGCTGCAAGAAGTAGGGATGGGCGATTCCAAAGGCGGCCGCAAGCCGATTTTGTTGGAGTACAACTACCAGGCTTATGCAATTGCAGGCGCGATCTTCGAAGGCTCTACACTGGACATGGCCATTGCGGACATGAAGGGCGAATTTTTGGCTCGCTATCGGAAACGACTCGCACAACCAGCGAATGGTGAGACCGTCATCGAGGATTTGGCAGCAGGACTGGATCGCTTGCTTCGGGAAAGCGGCATCCCGCAAGAACGACTGCTCGGCATGGGGGTCGGCTTGCAAGGGGTCACACAACGTGGCAGTGGAACCGTCAGCTTTTCACCTAGCACAGGCTGGATGGGCTCACCGATCCTGCAGACGATCGAAGCGCGACTCGGACTGCCCGTCATTATCGACAATGACGTGAATATGATGACACTGGGCGAGTACGTCCGTGGAGCAGGAGTCGGCCATACCAATGTCGTCTACATGTACGTGGGAACTGGGATTGGGGCAGGTATCATTCTGGATGGACAATTTTATCGGGGGAGTCGTGAAGCAGCAGGCGAGATCGGCTTCATGATGATCGGTCCGGTACATAATCGCCCGAATGGCGCGTCAGGCGTATTTGAGACGCATTATTCGATTCCGGGTATCCAAGAGCAGGCCAAGGGATTTCTCTCTGACCTTCAGGAAGGGTCGAGTGTCATAGAAGAGCTGATCCGGCACGCCAAACAAAATGCAGAAGCAAAGAAGCTTCTGGATGATGTGTATCGACACTGGGCGTACGGGATGGCGAACATCATTAGTATTTTGAACCCGGAAATATTGATCCTGAGCGGGGAGATGGTCCACGTCGACGAAGAAGGGGTGAAGCAAATTCACGAATGGCTGAGAGAATGGGTGCCTGAGGTGCCTTGTCTCGAAAAAGCGAGTCTGGGGGAGCGAGCTGGTTTGATTGGCGCTGTCCATAGTGTTTTGGAAGCGTTTCCTTTCACACGACTGCTTGACAAAGAGTGAGAAGAACAAGAGGGGGAGTTCGTTTTGAAGAAGACAACTAGCAAGCTGAAAACATGGATGAAGGGTGTATTTGTCAGCTCTTTGGCTCTGACTGTGGCCGCATGCGGAAGCGGGGGACAGGAAGCTAAGCCTGCCGACAGCAGCACAGGCGGCCAGCCTGCTGCTCAACCAGCAGATTCATCGGGTGAACCACAAAAGCTGGTTATCTACACCGGACGGGACAAAAACATTTTTGAAATTGTTTTGCCAAAATTCAAAGAGAAGTACCCGAACATTGAAGTGGATACACTCGAGATGGGTGCCCAGCAAATTTTGGAGCGCGTTCGTGCAGAGAAGGCGAATCCGCAGGCAGACTTCTGGTGGGGCGGTACCCAATCTGCTCTAGCTACAGCTGCCAATGAAGATTTGCTGGAGCCTTACAAGCCGACTTTTGCAGACAAGATTCCTGATTTGTACAAAGATCCACAAGATCGCTGGTACGGCGAAATGCTTTTGCCAGAAGTCATCATGTACAACTCGCAGGTGCTGAAGCCAGAAGAAGCACCGCAAGATTGGGACGAATTGCTCGACCCGAAATTCAAAGACAAAATCGTCATCCGAAACGTACTGCCGTCCGGCACGATGCGTACTATTTATTCCGCAATGATCTTCCGTCAAGGGGCGGATACTCCTGAAAAAGGCTATGAATGGCTGACCAAGCTCGATGCTAATACAAAAGAGTACACACAAGACCCGACCAATCTGTACCTGAAGCTGGACCGCCAAGAGGGCGTTATCTCTTTGTGGAACCTGCAGGACGTACTGATCCAAAGCAAAAAGAACAACCATCCGTATGACTTCATCTATCCGAAGAGCGGTGCACCGATTCTCGTAGACGGTGTGGCTCTGGTAAAAGGCGCGAAAAACCTGGATGCAGCGAAAAAGTTCATGGAATTCTTGATGAGCCCTGAAATTGCCGCTCAATTGGCGAAGGAGCGCTTCCAGTTCCCATCTCGTACCGATATCAGCAAGGACGAATTGCCAGACTTCATGAAAAATCTTGAGCTGAAGCCAATGGAACTCGATTGGGCTGTGATGGCTGCAAAAGAAAAAGAGTGGATGCAGCATTGGGATGAAAACATCAAGGGCAAAGGCAAGAAGTAAGGAAGGTATTTTCCAAGCAGCTAGGCGGGAAGGCGTTGTCCTTTCCGTCTAGTCACTTATAGAAGTTGTTTTAATACGGACGCAGCTTGAAATGACTTGCGATGAAGGAGGAAACACAACCCGATGAGCAGCGTAACACTAGATCACGTTTACAAAAGGTTTGGCCAGGCAAAAGGGGTCGAAGATGTTCACATCCATATCGAATCAGGCGAGTTCTTTACTTTTCTCGGTCCGAGTGGCTGCGGCAAAACGACCACCCTGCGCATGATTGCCGGCTTTTATTACCCAACGGAAGGAAATATCCGCTTTGGATCACAGGAGGTTACATCACTTCCTCCCCATAAGCGCAATACCGGGATGGTGTTCCAAAACTACGCGTTGTTCCCGCACATGACAGTTTTTGAAAACATCGCGTTTGGCTTGCAGGTTCGCAATGTTAACAAAACAGAAGCAAAAGAGCGCGTAGAACGGATTATGAAGCTGGTCCGTCTGGAAGGCTATGGCGAACGCCGCATTGATCAGCTTTCTGGTGGACAACAGCAACGGGTAGCACTGGCACGGGCGCTGGTCATCGAGCCGCAGATTCTGCTGTTGGATGAGCCGCTGTCCAATCTGGATGCGAAGCTCCGAGAAGAGACGCGCTTCGAGATCAAGAGACTCCAGCTGGAGCTGGGGATTACCACGATTTACGTTACGCACGATCAGGCTGAAGCGATGTCCATGTCAGACCGGATTATGGTCATGCAGAGCGGCGAAGTACAGCAGATCGGAACACCGCATGAGATTTACCATCGTCCCGTCAACCGTTTTGTCGCTTCCTTTATTGGCGAGACGAATCTGTGGGAAGGGACGGTTACAGGCTTTGACGGAGATGAAGTACAGGTTCGCACGGCTTCCGGACAACTGCTCAGCGGTTATAAGAAAAATGCCTCTCCACGTGTGCAGCTGTCAATCGGAGAGAAGGTGACATTGTCCATTCGTCCTGAGTCCGTTCAGGAGAGCACAGGCAGCGAGGGACAAAATGTGGTGACAGGCTCTGTTATCATGTCTGAATTTACAGGGGCGTGTGTCAATTACGTCACGGAAGTAGGATCGGAAAGCTTGCGCAGCATGTCCATCAATCTGGGAGGATTCATTAAACAACGCGGCGATTCCATCGGCTTACATATACCGAAAGAGAGCATTTATTTTGCCGGATAAGGGGGAAGAAGCTTTTGAGAGCAGAGTTGCAGCAAGCGCCGACAGCAGCCAGACGAAAGTCCATCACCGCTTCACCCGCGTTCGTCTACGTGCTGGTATCGCCACTCTTTTTGATATTGTTGGCTTATATCATTTACCCACTGTTTGAAACGTTCGTCGCGAGTATCAAAATCGAAGAGCAAATTACGTGGAAAAACTACATTCGCTTCTTCAGCCTGGAGCATACTGCCAATCTGGAAGCGTTGTGGAACAGTGTCTATATATCTGTACTCAGTGTGATTACGTGCGGAATCGTCGGAGTAACGATGGCGTTTTTATTGGAGCGCTATGAGTTTCCAGGACGAAAAATTCTTTCTGTTCTGGCTTTGGTTCCGATGGCTTTGCCTCCGCTGATTGGCGTTCTCTCGTTTACCTTTTTGTACGGAGAGAGCGGTATTTTCCCAAGGGCGATCAAAGAGCTGTTTGGGCTTGCCCAGGTTCCCTTTTCGTTAAAAGGAATTTGGGGTGTGGTCGTCGTTCATACGTTTACGATGTACACCTATTTCTACATGACAGCAACAGCAGCAATCAAAGGACTCGATCCGTCCCTGGAAGAGGCGGCAGCCAGTCTCGGAGCGAATCGCTTTACCGTTTGGCGACGCATTATTTTGCCAATGCTCACGCCAGCTATGGTCGCGTCTTCTCTCCTGGTTTTCATGATTTCAATGGCTTCCTATACCGCACCGCTCATTTTCGGAATTGACCGAACAATGACGATGCAAATCTATCTGTCTCGCACCAATGGAGATTTGGATATGGCTGCGACACAGTCTACGATTCTTTCGATTGTATCCATTGCCTTTCTCTTGATTATGCGTTGGTACCAAGGCGCGCGCAATTACCAGAATTTGAGCAAAGGGGTCAGCGTGCACCGTACCGAGATCAAGAGCAAAGCGGGACGCTACACCACGATTGTGCTGTCCTTTATCGGTACAGTCATTCTGATGTTGCCAATTCTCGTATTGGTACTCATCTCCTTCTCGGTGGATGGTACCTGGACGGTGCAAATATTGCCTCCGGAGTATACCTTATCTCACTACATGGATTTGTTCACAGACAGCAAAACCTGGCGCCCGATTCTCAATAGCTTGCAGCTGTCGGCTATCGCGGTGGTCGGGATCGTCATTTTCGGTGTAGCTGCGGCTTATGCCATGGTTCGCCTCAAGTTTCGCGGGAAAACGCTTCTTGATGTACTGATCATGCTTCCGTGGGCATTGCCAGGGACAGTTGTGGCGATCAACCTGATTGCAGCGTTCAGCGAGCCAAATGCATTCAGCTTTGGACAGGTGTTGATCGGAACCTTCTGGATTATCCCGTTGGCGTATTTTGTCCGGCATCTTCCACTGGTGTTTCGTTCTACATCCGCGACTTTGATGCAGATGGACCCATCAGTCGAAGAAGCTGCGCGGAATTTGGGTGCTTCCTGGTGGTACAGCTTCAGACGGGTCGTGTTCCCAATGGCTTTGGGAGGAATTCTCGCAGGTACGCTCTTGGCTTTTGTTCAGTGTATCGGGGAGTTCGTAGCATCAATCCTGATCTTTACACCGAGTACGACGCCATTGTCTGTCGCTGTATTCCAACGCATGTACAGTAATGAATTCGGCACCGCTTGCGCCTATGGTGTCTTGCAAATCGTGGTCATCATCATCGTGTTGTTCATCTCCAGAAAACTGACCGGAGATAAGGCTGGAACTGCCGTGTAGCGACGGATGCCTTCGTGAAAAAGGAGGAGCTTCACGTGGATGTCAGTGAATCGATGGACAAGAAATTACCGGCGGTGCAGCCGACCAGGTTGCCCTGCCCCCCTATTCCCGTATCCGTTCGCACCATGCAAGGGGAACACGGACTGCTCGATCTGTGGAAAGCAATTAAGCCGCTTGCCACTATTGCCAGTGCGATGAACACTGGTGCCCATCCGGACGACGAGCACAGTGCCATGCTGGCTTACTTGGCGCTGGGGAGAGGCGTGTATACCACGAGTGTGATCGCGACGAGAGGGGAAGGCGGCCAAAACGAAATCGGCTGCGAGCAAGGTACCGCGCTGGGGATTATCCGTACACGCGAGCTGGAAGAAGCATCTTCCCTTAGCAATGTGACGCTTGGCATCTTAAGCGAGGAGCTGGATGATCCCATCCATGATTTCGGATTCTCCAAATGCGCCGAAGAAACTTTCCGCAAATGGGGCGAAGAGGTTGTCTACGAGCGATTGATCCGCAAAATCAGAGAGCTGCGCCCCGATGTTGTAGTCGCTTGCTTTGAAAATGAACCGACGACACACGGCCATCATCGGGCGATTACGTTGCTGACACAGCGAGCTTTTCATGAAGCAGCCGATCCACACATCTTTCCTGAGCATATACAGGCTGGACTTTTGCCGTGGCAGATGAAAAAGCTGTATTTGCCCATCATGGACAACGATGATTACCATGTCGCTGTACCCGTTGGGGAATACGATCAAATCTATGGCTCCTCGTATGTCCAGCTTGGTGAGCGATCCAGGTTCATGCATAAGACACAGGGCATGGGTGTTCATTACGATGAAGGCCCGACCTACAATTACTATCGCTTGGATGCATCTGTCTCTGCTGCACCGGAAAAAGAGCGAGACTTTTTTTCCGGACTGCCTTTCAGCTTTGCAGATCTGGCGCAGAGCGTCGCTGCAAAAGGCGGGCAAGAACTCGCGGAAGTGCTTCACCTTATGCACGATGCGGCAACGGATGTATTGAATGCCTACCCTCGTTTTGCTGAGGTGGCACAAAGGGTTCATCGCATGAAGGCTTTGCTTGCGTCCGCACAACAGGAAGTACACAAGGCCCCACTCGACGAAGAAACCAAGATAGATTTGATGTATCGCCTAGGAATCAAGGAAGCGCAATTGCATCGAGCTAGCGCTGAGGCTCTGTCTCTGGTTGTGAAAATCAAGCCGGAGATAGGGGAATGGGTGGCAGGTCAAACGACCACGGTTACGGTTACGGCTTACAACGGCGGCTCGCTAGAGGTTGAGCATGTACAGCTGCGTTTGCGTGTCCCTAAAGGCTGGACGGCGAAACCGCTCACGCCAACTGCGTTTCCGCGACTTGCTTACAACCAGACGGTATGCACGGTATTTGAGGTATCGATTCCTGCACAGGCGGAGCTGTTCCATCCTTACAAGCAGCCCGTGCTCGACGTCGAGGTGCTCTATTTCGCCTTCGATACAGCCAGTACAATTCGTGTGGAGCCAGATAGCCGCGTAGCTGTATTGCCGCCGTATGCCGTGACTCTGACACCGTCAGATGTAGTGCGAAACACGCTGCATACGGATGAGACGATCCCGGTTAAGGTAACACTGAAACAGTACCGTCCGGGAAGCTCTACGGCCAAGGTCGCTCTCGTTGTCCCGGCAGGCTGGACAGCGGAGCCAGCCTTTGTCGATGTTCCGTTTTCATTCCGCAGCGAGACGAAAACGATCGCTTTTACTGTTCATACCAAGCCGCAGGTGAAGAATGGAAAATATCAGATCAGCGCTACGGTCGCAGGGACAGACGGTGTGACAGAGATCGCGCAGGATGTGCAGGTCATTGAATACCCGCATGTCGGCCGCACGTATTTCATCCGGCCCGCTACGCTGACTGTTCAAGCCTTTGACCTGGCCATCCCGAAAAACCAACGGATCGGCTACGTATCCAGCGGCTTTGACAATATGGATAAATACTTGCGCGCGGTCGGGGTGAATTGCCTCAATCTCGACGCAAACGAAATACAATCGGGCGATTTGTCCCGGTATGACACGATTGTTCTCGGGATTCGCGCGTACGGATTCCGCCGCGAATTGATCGAGAGCAACCAGCGGCTTTTGCAGTATGTAGAAAACGGCGGAAATCTCGTCGTTCAATATCACAAGCCGGAGGATAAGTGGAAGCCACACTTGGCACCATACCCCATTTTTATTGGCGAGTCGCTGATTGATTGGCGGGTGACCAATGAGCAATCAGATGTCCGTATGCTGGCCCCTGATCATCCATTGTTTCAGGAGCCGAACGTGATCACTCAAGCAGACTGGGATGGATGGGTGCAGGAGCGCTCCATCTACAATCCTTCTCGCTGGGGAAGCGAGTATACCGAGCTGATTGCGACAAGTGATCCGGGAGAGCCGGAGTTCCGTGGCATTTTCCTCACGGCGCATTATGGAAAAGGGACGTATACGTACAGCTCGCTTGCCTGGTTCCGCGAGATACCACAGCTAGTCCCTGGCGCTTTTCGCTTGTTCGTCAACATGATCAGTCAGAAGCAGTAATGCCCCATCCACTCCGGGCCAACCGTGGGTCGATCCATGGCTACATCAATGAAAAGCAAACGTACATACCGCCATGATTGATATAGACATCAATCTGATTATGGAATGGAGGAGTTGTTCATTGAGTAAGGGGAAACTTGCCAAGCTGTACACGATTACGACTGCAGCGGTGCTGGCCACGAGTCTGGTTATGCCGGTAGCACCCGAGACCGCCCATGCAGACCGCGGGGTTGTCGACCTGTGGAAAGCGATCAAGCCGCTCACCACAGTTGCGAGCGCGATGAACACAGGAGCACATCCGGATGACGAGCATAGTTCGATGCTCGCGTATTTGTCGCTAGGCAAAGGGGTGGACACATCCAGTGTCATTGCGAACCGAGGCGAGGGAGGACAGAACGAGATCGGCAGCGAGCTGGGGAATGCGCTGGGGATCATTCGTACCCGCGAACTGCAGGAAGCTTCCAAAATCACGAACATCCATCTGGAGAACCTCAGTGAAAAAATCGACGACCCGATTTTTGACTTCGGCTTTTCCAAAAGCCCGGATGAAACCCTGCAAAAGTGGGGCGAGGATGTAGCGTACGAAAAGCTCATCCGCCATATCCGGACACTGAGACCCGATGTCGTGATTCCCGCATTTTTGAACGAACCTTCGACTCACGGTCATCATCGCGCGATTAATGTCATTACGGTACGGGCATTCAAGGATGCCGCAGATCCAAACGTTTTTCCGCAGCATGGGAAGGAAGGCTTGGGGCCTTGGCAGGTGAAGAAGCTGTATCTGCCTGCAAAGGAAAAGGATTACTCGGTCAAGGTGCCTGTTGGGGACTATGACGAAATTTATGGTGCCTCTTACGTCCAGCTAGGTGAAGAATCCCGTTTTATGCACAAGAGCCAGGGCATGGGACGCCACTATGACGAGGGGCAAAGCTTCAATTATTACAAGCTGGATCAATCCATCGTAGAGACGAAAGACAAAGAAGCAGACTTTTTCGAGGGAATCGCCTATACCTTTGACGATTTGGCCAAGGAAGTGGCCAGCCAGTCTGGTGGAGAAAAAGTCGCTGGCGAACTGAAAAAGCTGCAAAAGGATGCCGCAGAGGTCATTGCTGCGTACCCAAGCTTTGCCACAGTAGCGAAGGAAGCGCATGAAATGCTGGCGGATGTGGAAAAAGCGACGGCAGCAGTCCAAGCGTCCTCCTTGCCAGCTGACACAAAAACAGACTTGCGCCATCGTTTGGGAGTGAAGAAATCTCAGCTAAACAAAGCTAGTGCAGAAGCACTCTCGCTCGTGACGAAGGTAAAGCCTGAGACAACTGAGCTGGTAGCAGGTCAAACAACGAAAGTAACGGTCACGGCTTACAATGGCGGCCAAGCAAAAGTCGGGAAGATCAAACTCGCGCTGAATGTACCAAAAGGCTGGCAAGCCAAGCCGCAATCGACCACCAGCTTCTCATCACTCGGATACAATCAGACGGTGAAAACGACATTTGATGTCACAGTTCCTTCTGATGCCGCTCTGTTCCA
The DNA here is from genome assembly GCF_047229145.1 of Brevibacillus jepli. Classification (NCBI taxonomy): domain Bacteria; kingdom Bacillati; phylum Bacillota; class Bacilli; order Caryophanales; family Paenibacillaceae; genus Brevibacillus; species Brevibacillus jepli. The sequence goes on along the minus strand of NZ_JBFEFW010000005.1, from coordinate 236,177 downwards.
ACCGTACGCCGCTCCAGCCATTACGGCAGACATTAGCTACAGCTTCGCAGGCTCGACGGCTAATAGCCATGTGACACCAGCAGATGCCATTGCAGTTCTTCCATCTTTTTCTATGGTGCTGAGTCCGAATGCGACGGTTTTGAATACGCAGAAGCCAGAGGAGCCTATTCCAGTCAAGGTCACTGTGAAAAACTACAATCCGGGTGCTGCAAAAACGAACATTTCTCTCGATGTACCAAAAGGCTGGAGCGTAGAACCACAAGCAGCACCGCTCTCCTTTGACGCCAAGGGAGAAACGAAGTCGGTTGCCTTTACGGTCAAAGCAGACGCTTCGGTAAAGCCGGATAAGTATACAGTGAAAGCAGTAGCGTCGGGCAGTGGCAAAGAGAGCCGACATGGGGCACAGGTCATCCGTTACCCGCATATCGGCACGACTTATTTCGTCCAACCAGCAACGCTTGCGATCCAGGCATTTGACCTGAAGGTGCCAGAAGGACTGAAGGTCGGTTACGTATCCAGTGGCTTTGACAATATCGATCAGTATTTGACGCAATTGGGAGTCGATGTGACCAATCTGTCGGCAAAAGATATCGAGTCTGGCGATCTGGATCAATACGATACGATTGTTCTGGGCATTCGCGCTTATGGATTCCGACCTGAGTTGATTCCTTCGAATGCACGCTTGCTGAAGTACGTGGAAAACGGCGGAAATCTGGTCGTGCAATACCACAAGCCTGAGGATAAATGGAAGCCGGAGCTGGCTCCTTATCCGATCAAAATCGGGGCACCGCTGATTCAATGGCGTGTCACAGACGAAAATTCCAAAGTGACGGTGCTGGCGCCTGATCACGCCTTGTTCAATGCGCCAAACAAAATCACAGAGGAAGATTGGGACAACTGGATTCAGGATCGCTCGGCTTACAATCCATCCGAGTGGGGCAAGGAATACACCGAGCTAATCTCCAATGGAGATGAAGGCGAGAAGGAATTTACGGGTACGTACCTCACTGCCAAGTATGGAAGGGGAACGTACACCTACAGCTCTCTCGTGTGGTATCGCGAAATTCCGGCTCTCGTACCGGGGGCGATCCGTTTGTTTGTCAATATGGTCAGCCCGCAGCAGTAATCATAGATAGAGGGAAGGCGATCGTTCGTCGGTCGCCTCCCTACTCTAAAGAAGATCTTACGCAAAAATAGAAGCAGCTTACGAATGGGTAGGAAGGAGATGCAAGAGATGAATTACAGAGATCGCATTTTTCAACAAGAGGGAGCCAGTTTCCCGGGAAAGACATACGTGGAGGCCGTTTTAGAGCCTGCATTTAACGAAGCGAAGCATCATTTGCTGCATCCGATGATGACGATTAACAAGGCACATCTGATCATGCTGCGCGAACAAGAATTACTCACAGACGATGAGGCTAAAAGAATTGCGGGTGCATTGTGTGGGATCGAAATGGAAGAGCTGCGCCAATCGCATTACACCGGGCAGTTTGAAGATTTGTTCTTTCAGGTAGAGAGCCGGTTGTTGGAGCTGGCCCCTGATGTAGCAGGAAATCTGCATCTGGCACGCAGTCGCAACGACATGGGGATTACGATTTACCGCATGGTGCTGCGTGAAAAATTGTTGGTGACCCTGGCTTCTGCCCTCTATCTGAAAGAGCATTTGCTCCTCTTTGCAAATGAGCATGTTGAAACGGTCATGATTGGCTACACACACACACAACAAGCTCAGCCGACAACAATGGCACATTACATCATGGCAGCTACTGACATGCTCAGTCGTGATATCAAGCGACTGATCCAAGCCTATCACACAGTCAATCGCTCACCGATGGGGGCAGCAGCCTTGACGACTTCTGGCTTTGCAATCAGCCGGGAGCGGATGCGTGAATTGCTCGGATTTGATGAGTTGGTGGAAAATTCCTATGATGCTGTCTGCGGCGCGGATTATTTGGGTGAAGTAGCAACAGCGGTTCAATTGGCAGCGATTAATTTGGGGCGTACCGTTCAAGATATGCTGTTGTGGTGCACACAAGAATTCGCGGGATTGAAAGTCGCGAGTCCATACGTGCAGATCAGCTCGATCATGCCACAAAAACGAAATCCGGTTTCCTTTGAGCATATGCGTTCCCTGTTGTCCAGTGCCGCAGGTAACGCGACGACTGTACTTACGATGATGCACAATACGCCTTTTGGCGACATCGTGGATACGGAAGATGACATGCAGCCTTACGCGTGGCGCAGTATGGGCGTTCTGGAGCAGATGTACCGCTTGATGGCGTGCGTCGTGGGTACGATGGAAGTGAACAAGGACGTACTCCTGGAGCGGGCAAAAGGCAGCTTTGCTACCGTAACAGAGCTGGCGGATACATTGGTGCGCACGGATCGACTCTCCTTCCGCAAATCTCATCACATCGTAAGTCGTGTGGTAAAAGAAGCGATGAGCGAGCAGCTTGCAGCGAATCAGATCAGCCTAGAGCTGGTAAACCGTGCAGCAGTGGAGGTGATCGGCCGGGAGCTGTCGCTCACAGCAGAAGAGCTGAGATTGGCACTTGACCCGGTACATTTCGTAATGCTCCGCAAGCTTCCTGGGGGGCCAAATCCAGACGAAATCAAGCGCATGATCGCAGAGCGCAGAGCTGTTCTCCAGAAGGAAACAGAATGGCTGGAGGAGAAAAAGCAGGCGATTGCGAATGTGATGAAAGGGCTAGATCAGATGACAGCCGAATGGAGTGTGGGGTAATGGCAGTGGTGCGAATACCTCTTCTGGCAGTGGACGGAGGGGGCACCAAGTGTCTGGCGGTACTGGTGGACCGCTCCAGAAACGAAGTCGGTGCAGGGCGCTCCGGCTCATGCAATTATCAGGGGATCGGAGAGGAAGCCGCAGCTCGCGAATTGGTCGCAGCGATCCAGCAGGCGTTTGACGATGCAATTGCTCGTGATACAGTCGCCCCATTTGTGAGCGGCACTCCGACTCCGAATGGTTCAATGGAATGGGAAATTGAGTGCGCGGTGTTCGGGCTCGCTGGCTTGGACACGGAGTATGATCGTCAGGTGATCTCGCGAATGGTGAGCAAGGTGCTGCACCAGCTCGGCATTCGCGTCCAGCATCTGATAGTGGAAAACGACGGATTTGCGGCATTGCTCGGTGCAACCGGAGGCAAGCCCGGCATTCTGGTTATCGCAGGAACAGGCTCGATTGCCTTTGGTGTCAACGATGAACAGGAAACGGCTCGTGCAGGAGGCTGGGGGCATCGGGTTGGTGACGAGGGTAGTGGATATTGGATCGGGAAGCAAGCGATCATGGCGGTGTTAAAAGCAGCAGATGGTCGCGGCGAACCGACTGTATTGAAGGAGCTGCTCCTTCCTCACGTAGGCCTGGGACGTGTAGATGAATTGTTTAACTGGACGTACAGTGAGCATTATTCCGTAGAGAAGGTAGGAGAGCTGTCGCCATTGGTCAGTCAAGCGGCACTTGCCGGAGACAAGGTGGCGGCAGCGATCCTGCAGGTAGCTGGCGAAGAGCTTTTCGATGCTGCTCGGGCTGTCATTGATACGCTGCAAATGAAAGCCAAGCCGTTTCTGATGATCATGCAGGGGGGCGTTTTGCAAAACGATGATCGCGTGCGAGAGATCGTCGTAGAGCGCGTCCGAGGGTACGCTTCGCAGGTCGTCATCGAAAACGCGCAAAACGATCCGATATACGGTGTCATAGCAAAAGGATTGGCTTATTTAGAACGCCAATCCGGCAGTAAGTGAGGTGCAAGAAATGAAAAGAGTGATGGTCGTCTTTCCCCATCCCGACGATGAGTCTTTTGCCTGTGGGGGGACGTTGGCAAAGTGCAAGGACGCTGGGTATGAAACGTGTTATTTGTGCATTACCTCCGGCTGCAAAGGACGCAGCGGTCCATTCGATATCGATTGCAGAGAAAAGCTGGCAAAACATCGAGAGCTGGAGCTGAAAACAGCGGCGGAAGTACTCGGGATCAGTCGTCTCGACTTATTCCGGTACCCGGATGGCTCCTTGCAAAATGCCGATCTGGATGAGCTGGTGAACAGGATTCGCAAAGCGATTGAAGATTGGAAGCCTAATGTCGTCGTCACGTTTCCACCGGATGGCGTGACGGGTCATCCCGATCATATCGTCACGTGCGAGGCGACGACACGGGCGGTCGAACAAGCGGAGGCGAGCATGGTTCCAGCGGAATATCCTGATTTGTACTATGTTTCGATCCCACACTATTACGATCATTGCCCGGATCATGGCCCAAAGCCGGCCGTTCCGATTACAGGCAAGGTCGATATCTCGGGCTATCGGGCGCAAAAAGGAGAGGCGCTGCGGGCTCACCTCAGTCAGGAGTATTCCGTGAATCGCGCTTACCCGGGAGTTATCGATGGGGATTTTGGCGTCATTGGCTGCTATGAGTATTTTACTTTGGTGCGGTCAGCGGGGAAGTCTGTCGATCCTGAGAGTGGAACTGGCGGTATTCCTGTCATTGAATTATAGTCGAGAAAAAAATCAGGCTGACCAGCATGCTTCTCGCTCGTCAGCCTGATTTTTTTGTCAACTCCCGACTACATTTCCATTAATCAGCTCAAAACTCCCGATAAAAATCGTCACGACGCTTGTACGGACGGTTCCGATAAAATTCAAGGTCGTATCCCCACAGTGCCACACATTCTTGACCAAAAGAGATTCTCGACTCTGCTGATGGTTCGTTCCCACCAAGTTCTTTGTGCGTGATTACTTTAACGTATTGACAATCTCCGTGTTTTCCATCATATCTACAGCTTATTGAAGTCTCTTTTATGATCTTTAACATATTGTTCAAAGGTGATGGGTTGATGAGTTAGAATTTTTTCTAGATCATGAGTTATCTTTTTTGCGGTACCAAACCTAGTCATCGTGTAGAGTATCGTCATCACGTTTGCGAAGCCCTTTGGCATGCCTCGTTTAATACTTGTTTTTCGAAATGAAAAAACATTTGGGTTTTTATATACGATTTTCCGACCTAGAATTCTAGACATTATGGTAGCAACTTCATCATAGCTTAGGGCTTCGGGACCGGTTAATTCATATTTCTTATTCTCGTGTTCTGTACGGGTAAGACAAACCGCAGCAGCTTCACCTATATCACGTGTATCAATGAAACTCGTCTTTGCCTTTCCTACAGGTATGTACAATTCGTTGCGAATCGTAATATCTTCACGGTGTGTGGTATTCAAATTCTGCATAAAGAAGCTTGGACGCAAAAAAGTGTAGGTAAAGCCTAATTCAAGGATCAAATTTTCAATTTTGTAATGTGGAACAACAGGATTCTTTTCCACGCCAATTAAAGATACGAATACAATGTGCTCAACTCCAGCCGATTTAGCAGCTTTCAGGAAGGGGAGCATTTCCTTTTTTGGTTTTGCTAGTTGGGGCGGGCGTATTAAGAAGATTTTATTTATGTCCTTGAGCGCTGCTGGATAGGTGGAGGGCTGAAGGAAATCAAATGGTGTCATTTCTAAATTGGGATGCGGTTGAAAAAATGTTCTTGCCCTCTCAATATTGGTCACTGCGGCTCGAACCTTTGCCTCTCGTTTGAGTAGCTCAGTTACAACATAACTCCCGATATTCCCTGTAGATCCTGTTACCAATATGGTGGTCATATCGACTCCTCCCCAGAATTTAGTTTTTAGCACTTAGTTAGTACACTTTCTACAAGATTAGAGAGCGAAACTGCTTTGCTTCCTTTGGATTATCAAATTGAAGCTCATGCAAAACAAAGTCGGGCGCAGTAAGTACGTTTATTGATATGGTTCATGATTTTGATAGGGTCTGAAATAATATCTACGCGATTGTCGTCAGCGGACCAATAGATGAACGTCCAGCTTCCGTTTTACGCCATCGACATGACCGATACCATACAGCAAATAAAGAGGAGAAGCCTTACAATTTTCATGTAAACCTCCTTTTTTAATCAAACTAAACCACAATCGCCTCCACTTCAATCTCGACGAGTAAACGCGGATCAATCAATGCTTTGACCTCCACCATCGTAGCGACAGGCTGAACCTCGCGGAAAAACTCGCCATGCGCCTTCCCGATCTCTTCCCATTTACTGATATCCGTAACAAATATCCGCGTTCTGACGACATGAGACATATCTGCATGTAATTCCCGTAATGCTTTTTCAATCGTCTCCAAAATGAATCTGGTTTGCTCATAGGCATTCCCTATACCAACGACTTCTCCGTCCTTCATGGCGGTTGTGCCTGCGACTTCGATCCGGTCACCTATGCGGATTGCCCGACAATAACCGACGATTGGTTCCCACGGGGAGCCCGTGAATACTTTCTTTCGTTCCATCATACAAACACCATCCCTTTTTATAATAATTGGAATATACTACAAGAAAGAGCGTAGGAGGAACTGGCTATGGACTTTTTTCTCACTCTTTTTTCCAAGTACAAATGCTTGATCTACACAGCCATTGGGCATGAAGAGTACTTACGTGTCGCGTATCAATTGGAGGCGCATGGCATTCGTTTTCGGACACGCTCTCACTCCAATGCACCCCGTCATTTTGGTTGCGATATGGCCATGTTTCCCCACGAAGATCGTGTGCAGTACGACATCTACGTGGCAAAAGAAGACGAACATCGCGTCCATTCCGCGATTCATTCCCGGTGAGGGATGCCTGTACGAACCGTGACAACCTCCATTATAATGAGTGAGAAAAGTAAGAAAATGGTGGTTTCAAGGAGGAAGCAAAGTGTCCGTATTAGAAGCACTCAAAAGCAGAAGAGCTGTTCGCAACTATATTCCAAAAGAAGTAGAAACAGAAAAAATCAAGGCACTGCTAGATTGCGCGGTGTTGGCGCCAAACGACCGTCTGCGTCAGCCGTGGCATTTTTACGTGATCAGAGGAGAGGCGAAGCTGCGGTTCGAAGAGATCGCGAAGCAGTTTTTGGTAGAGCGCTTTCCGACCAAGCCGAATCTCGTACAGGATTCCTTGGCAGTCTTGGAAAAGACACCGCTCGTCATCGTCGCGACAGCAGATGTGATCCCGGGCGATGAAGCATCCTCGGAGGATAATGAATATGCAGTATGCTGCGCGATTCACTCCATGTGGCTCGCAGCCAAGGAGCTCGGACTGGGCATGGTATGGCGCACGAGAGGCGTCGGCTTGGTTCGCGACGAGCGCTTGCTGCAATTCCTCGGATCGCCTGAAAATAAAAAGGTCGTGGGCACGTTGTTTATTGGGTATCCCGAAGTAGATGCACCTGAGACCAGTCGGGTAGCAGCGGAAGAGAAGACGACCTGGATGTAATTAGTAGAATAGCAATCCAGAAGAAGCCTCCGAGTATATATGGCGATTATCATAAAGACAAGAAGCACCATCACTTTGTGGAAGCGGAGGACTATTCATGAATCAACAAGTAACGGATTATATCCAAAACATAACCAATGAATCTCAGGTAGAGGTTTGCAATCGCATTCGCCAGCTCATCCATGAAAACATCCCGAATGTAGAAGAGCAGGTAAAGTATAAACAAGCTTTTTACTCCATCCAGGGCAAACAAGCATGCGTGTTTTTTCCGGCAAAGGGCTGGATTAACGTAACGCTGTTTCAAGCGGCGAATCTGGCTGCGCCAGCGGGATTTTTCGAGAAGTCTGACCATGCTGATCGGAAGACCATCAAAATTCGGGACGGAAAAGAATTTGATTTTGATGTCCTTGCAGGTCTTCTCAAAAAATTGGGTGAAGCACAGTAGTTTGTTGCAACTAAGTCTCCCCGCGAACGTATAAATGGTAAAGGTTTAACCGTACATATCGAGGGGAGCTGTTTGATTATGTTTGGAAAGCTTGCGGCAGACGCGCTTGGCTTGAGCAATGTAGGTATCGTGGTAAAACCATCCGATTATGACAAGGTGGACGCTGATGATTACATCATGCACGAGGATAATGAGAAAATCTATTTCTTGATCAAATCAAAGTCCGATGAGTATTGCTTCACCAACCTGGGACTGGTTCATCTGGATGGAACGAGCGCCACCAGCAAAAAGCGCATGCTGCGCCGCTTCTCCTACCACACCCACCAAATCTCCAACGTCTATCTGGAAACAGCCGGAACTGTCGATTTGGATGTGGAAATCAAGTTCACCATGGGGAATGAGCACTACTCCATTGATGTAAATAAAAAGCATCTGGAAGAGCTAAAAGACCTCTACAAAGCACTTTTGCAGATCGCATCCATTACGCACGAAAACGAAATCGCGCTCCATCACGCAAAAGAAAGCCTCCACGTCGCCCAAAGCACTCTCGGCCGCGTAACAGGCCAGCAAGCAGACGTCGCTGCGCAATTCAAAGCACTCAACCAATACACCTTTGACTGGCTGACGGACATCCGCGCCAAGTACGTCGTGAAAGATTTTGGGAAAGTCTTTGAAAAGTACATTCATAACTAAACAGGAAGAGCCTCTTTGAAAGAGGCTCTTTTATATTCAAGCGAAATCTTCGCCAAGCTCCTACTCTTACGTGTAGTCCAAACCGAGCAACCCAAGCAGCTGTACGGGAAGGCGTGTCACATGTTTGGAAGGAGACCGCCCGAACAAAGTGAGGAAAAAGGCGACTGGAAAACATGTGGCACGCCTTCCTCCCGACCACTACAGCCTGAAGACCAAGCTCTTTCGAGCTCTACTCCTTGTGCAAAAGCTTGCCGATCTTGAGCGCCAGCTGGATTTGGAGCAGCTCCTCCGAGTTTTTCAAATCCATGTTCAAAATCTCTTTGATTTTCTCAATCCGATAAATAAACGTATTGCGGTGAATGAACATCGCTTTCGCCGCTTCGCTGACGTTTTGATTGTACAGAAAGTAATTGTCCAAGGTCACCATGAGGCTCGTGCCGAGCTCTTGATCATGCTCGTACAGCTTCCCCAAACGCTTCAAGAAGAAGTCTTCCAGCTCGATGTCCTTAATGTTGGAATCCAGGAAATGATAGACGGAGTAATCATCAAAATGAGAGACGTCACCCTTGCTATTGAACTTCTGCATCAGGCGGATCGCTTCATGTGCTTCAGAAAAGCTTTTATGCAGCGAAGCGATGTTTTTATACTGACGTCCTACCCCAATAAAGAACAAGGTTTTCTTGATTTTATCCACGAGAGCGTTGTACAGCTCATTGGCGAATTGCTTGGCTTCACTTGCTGACACCACGGGTTTTTGCTCATTTTGTCCGATGAGGATGATAATCCGGTTGTTCCGATAAAAGCATGTGATTTCTCCAGGAGCTTTACTCGAATGGTCATAGACGAGATCCACACATCTTTTGGCGATTCGATCCAGCTCATACTTGCGATCGATGATATCCTCCAAATTTTCCAGCTCCACAGGCTCGATATTAATGACCATACAAAAATACATGTAGCTCGATTGCAGTCCGTGCAAATCACATAAGGTTTGCAGCGAGTCAGACGAGGTGATTTTTCCCGTTAACAAGTCATCGAAAAAGTCTTGTCTGATCTTCAGCTTCACTTCCTCGATTTCCCTCGCCTTGATCCGCTCCAGCGCCACGATCGTGGATGCTTGCTCCAGCACGATGTAGTCAAATTCAGTCAGCTCCCAAACGGTTTGCCAGACGACGATGTATCCGTAGATGTGATTGGCAACGGCAACAGGAAGAATCCTGCATTTGATCTCATAATCCTTTGCGTGGTAAATACGCTTGATCGACTTTTTGATCTGGCTAATATTTTTCGGGACAGAATCTGTGAAGTCACGGGTAAAAACAGGTCTGTTTTTGATCAAGGTCAGGCATGAGTCGAGCGGAATCGGATTGTGCCAGATTTCCGTGTAATGGAGTAGATGCCAGTCCTGATCGAGAATAAGGATCGGGTTGTTGATCGTCTCGGACAGCTCGGAGGCAATACGATCGAGTCCTCCACCTTCGAGAGCAATGCGAAATAGCGCGTTATGCATGTCCAAAGTTTTGCGGTTCAACAAATCATAACGCCCGGAGGCTTTCTCATTAATAATCGCAATCACTTTAGACAGCGTGTATTCAAAAGGCAGGGCCAAGAGTGGCAGCCCGTATTTGTTGGCATGATCAATCATGTTTTGCGGGATTTGATCGAAATAGCGGTGCATCTTGATAACGAGCCCGGAGCAGTTGATCTCTGCCAGTTCCTTGATGATTTTATTTTGCAGCTCGGGATTGTCCTTGAAAATATATCCGGTAGAGAGCAGTAATTCATTGGAAGACAGCCAGTCAAAAGCATCCGGGTTTTCCATAATATTGACGATGGAGATAACGTTATTGATGCCTTGCTCCCCGGCGATGATTTTGATGCCGTCTATGGATTGGATAGTAAGCAAATCTTTAATGGTCAGCACCCTGTTCACTCCTTTGCCACAAAGGGATTCCTGTAATTGTGCAATGTGCACAAGTGAACGTCAATTTTTTTAGTTTCCATACACAATGACGATTCCATTCATCCTGTCTAAAATAATGATGTAAGTAAGAGTGCTTGTCTAATTGTTTTTTAATAGAGCAGCGCGGAGCCAATCTTGGCGGGTTGTTCAATCACGAGATCATGGAGGGCTTACTATGACAGACAAAAGCGTAGTACAAGCATTTCTCGAGGCAGCGGCTGAGGGGAATATCGAAGCACTGAAAAAGCATCTGGAGCAGGGCTTAGATATTAACGCAAGAAACAGACAAAAGCGTACAGCGATTCTGACTGCTGCTATGAACGACAAATTGGAAGCGGTATCGTTTTTGGTAGAAGCGGGTGCAGATGTAGATTTGCAGGATGAGACATGCTTCAACCCGTTTCTGTTCGGTTGCATCAACAACAAGCTGGAACTCGTCAAAATGATGATCAAGGCAGGAACAAACCTGGAGCTGTTGACTCGTTTTGGTGGAGTAGGGATTACACCAGCTTCTGAAAAAGGTCATGTAGAAATCGTGCGTGAGCTGGTAACAACAACGGACATCAATGTGAATCACACCAACTTTGTTGGCTGGACACCACTCATCGAAGCAATCATCCTGGGTGATGGCGGCGAAAAACAGCAAACGATCATCAAATTGTTAATTGAGCATGGTGCAAACGTGCACATGGTAGATAAATACGGCGTAACACCGCTTGAGCTTGCAAGAAGAAAAGGCTACACCGAAATCGAGCAAATTCTGCTTGCAGCAGGAGCGAAGTAAAGCGTCCCATGTACATCCAGGCGCTGTCTGGCGATGCCGGTTTCCTTGAGCGTTTGGCACGAGCAAACTTTAGCGGGACCGTACACAGTATTTTTGAGCGAACGATCAATCTGACATGCAGCGAAAACGGGGAATTGTACACCATTGGCAATCGTCAGCTAGACAATGCACCGAACACGCTCATCATTGATGTACAAGGCTTTTCAGAGCTGGGGCTGTCCGTTCATGCTCCGGTCATTACGGAAGAGAACACGCTCGTTATCGGAGCGGATTTACGAATATGGATTCAGCAAGCAACAAAGTGGGAAGGTGAGCTTCCTTCCTATCCTTGTGACATAGAAGGCGTAGAGGTATTGCGAAGAAATTTGGCGTTCACGAAGAACTACGTGGACGTACACGGCAAGACGGGGGGCATGAAAATGTCCTCCCAACCTGCCAGTCCGTTTGAGAAAGAGATGTCCCGTATGCTGATCGAGCGTGCAGGCATGCTTTCCGACGAACTGGCGAACAACCGCATAGAGTCAGCTACTCAGCATGCGATAAGTCTTATCGGACTGGGGCCAGGGTTAACACCCTCGGGTGACGATTTTTTAGTGGGATTGTGTAGTGTATACAAGTTGCAAAACATTTCCTGTAGTTTGTCATGCCCATTTTTCGATGAAATCGTCCGTTCGTCCGAAACATTCACGAACGAAATCAGTGCGATTACGCTGAAAAAAGCTGCCAGCGGACAAGTAAGAGAGTCACTCCAAAATTTGCTTTCGTGCATGGTGGCAGGCTCCTTGGAAGAGCTTGTCCCTGCCTTGGATAAAATCGTCGGAATCGGCTCCTCGTCGGGAACAGATATCCTGCTTGGCATTCTATGCGGTTTGGAACGAAATCTAGAAGCTGGAGGTAACGTATGTCTACCAAAGTCGTAATCAAGCAAAGCACGTATTTTGACTCGGTATCCTTGATGTCTCTATCTACAAAAGCGAATCAAATTGAAGGTGTCGAACAAGCGGTTATCGCGATGGGCACCGACATGAACAAAGAGGTATTGAAAAACGTTGGTTTACTCACCCCTGAACTGGAAGCAGCGAAAACGAGCGACCTGATGATCGTGGTGAAGGCGGCGACAGACGAGCTGTGCGAAAGCGCTCTCATCGCTATCGAGGAACTGTTCAAGAAAAAAGGCGGCAGCAAATCAGCAACAGAGATTAAATACTCCACGATTGATTCAGCAGCAGCCAGCATCCCAGAGGCAAACCTCGCAGTGATTTCGGTAAACGGTGCTTTCGCGGCGAGAGAAGCGAGAAAAGCATTGGAAAACGACCTGCACGTCATGCTGTTCAGCGACAACGTGAGCATCGAGGATGAAATCGCCCTCAAGCAATTCGCGCATGAAAAAGGCCTCTTGATGATGGGACCTGACTGCGGTACTGCGATTATTGGCAATGTGGCACTGTGCTTCGGAAACGCCGTGAGAAAAGGCAACATCGGAATCGTAGGTGCATCTGGTACAGGAAGCCAAGAGGTGAGCGTGCGTATTCACGACTTCGGCGGCGGTATCACGCAGCTGATCGGTACAGGCGGTCGCGACCTCTCCGAGCAAGTCGGCGGCATCATGATGCTCGACGGAATCAAAGCGCTGGAAGAGGATGAGGCGACGAAGGTCATCGTGCTCATTTCCAAGCCACCAGCACCAAGCGTTCAAGAAAAAGTGCTGGCACAAGTGAAGAACAGCAAAAAGCCAGTCGTCGTGTACTTCATCGGTGGAGACGAAGCAGCGGTTGTACAAGCTGGGGGGCATTTTGCCAAGACAAGCAAAGAGGCAGCCATCAAGGCAGTTGTGCTGGCTGGCGCCAACGAAGACGAGCTCAACAAGCGCGCACTTAACTGGCCGCTGATTGAAGAAGTGCGGGCCAAGCTGACACCGGAACAAAAATACGTTCGCGGATTGTTCTGCGGCGGAACACTGTGCGATGAAGCGATGTACCTCGCGATGGACAAGTATGAAGACGTATACAGCAACATCCAGAAGAAGGCGGACTACAAGCTGAAAAACATCCATGAGAGCAAGGCTCACACCTACCTCGATATGGGCGATGACGACTTTACAAACGGCAAGCCGCATCCAATGATCGATCCGTCCTTGCGCATTGCAAGATTTATGGAAGAAGCAAAAGATCCTTCTGTCGGCGTCATTCTGATGGACTTCATTTTGGGCTTCGGTTCTCACGAAGATCCTGTAGGCGTGATGCTGCCAGCGATCATCGAAGCAAAAGCGCAGGCTGCCAAGGAAGGCAGACATCTGGAAATCCTGGGCTATGTGCTGGGTACCGACCTCGATACCCCGAACTTCGATGAGCAAGTGAAGAAGCTGATGGATGCGGGTGTCACGATTGCGAGCAGCAGCACGAACGCGGGTCTTCTTGCTAGAGAATTTGTTGCGAAAGGGGAATAATCATGAGCAAAATCAATGAGCTGTTTAACGGGAAAATTCATGCGATCAACGTAGGGATCGAGTTTTTCAAAGACGATATCATCAAGCAAAATGCGAATGCGTCTCATCTGGATTGGAAGCCGCCAGGCGGTGGAAAGCTTGAGCTGATCAACGCTCTCGACAGACTGGAAAATGCGGCTGTCGCTCGGAAAATCGCAGCGGCAAACAAGCTGGCGGTAGAGCGCATCATCAACTCCCAGCCGATGCTCGTTGGCTTCGACCAAGCGATCAATGTGGTACCAGGCATGACAAAAACCACGATTCTGCACGCAGGTCCGCCCATTACTTGGGACAAAATGTGCGGCGCGATGAAAGGTGCGGTAACCGGCGCAATCGTATTCGAGGGCTTGGCCAAAGACATCGAGGAAGCTGAACAGGTAGCTGCTTCCGGTGCAATCACGTTCTCTCCATGCCACGAACACAACTGCGTAGGTTCCATGGCAGGTGTGACATCCGCGTCGATGTTCATGCATGTGGTGAAAAACAAAACATACGGCAACGTCGCGTACACCAACCTGAGTGAGCAAATGGCCAAAATTCTTCGGATGGGTGCCAACGATGAAAGCGTCATCGCCCGTCTGAACTGGATGCGCGATGTATTGGGACCAATGCTGCGTGATGCAATGAAAATCGCTGGTGAAATTGATCTGCGTCTCATGCTGGCGCAAGCGCTGCACATGGGCGATGAATGCCATAACCGCAACAACGCAGGTACGAGCCTGTTGATTCAAGCTCTGACTCCGTACATTTTGGAGACAGATTTTACAAAAGAACAAAAACGCGAAGTATTCGATTTCGTAGCGAGCAGCGACTACTTCTCCGGTCCAACATGGATGGCGATGTGCAAATGCGCGCTGGATGCAGCACATGGAATCGAGAACAGCACGATTGTCACTACGATGGCGCGTAATGGGGTAGAGTTCGGTATTCGCGTGAGCGGCATGGCAGGCAACACTTGGTTCACAGGACCTGCACAAAAGGTAATCGGTCCGATGTTTGCAGGCTACAAGCCAGAGGATTCCGGCTTGGATATCGGGGACAGTGCGATCACTGAAACGTACGGAATCGGCGGCTTCGCGATGGCGGCAGCACCTGCGATTGTCGCGCTCGTAGGCGGAACGGTTGAAGAAGCGATTGGCTTCTCTACGACAATGAAGGAAATCACGACAGCCGACAATCCAAACGTCACGATTCCACTCCTGGACTTCCGTGGAGTACCAACAGGAATCGATATTCGTCAGGTGATTCAAACAGGCATTCTGCCGATCATTAATACGGCGATTGCTCATAAAGACGCAGGCATCGGCATGATCGGTGCGGGTATTACGTATCCACCAATGGAAGCTTTTGAAAAGGCATTGCTCGCAGTGACGGAAACGATTAGCGAATAGCTTTTCATCCTAGGTGACTCAGCTTTCGCAGCAAAAGAAGGTTGCGAAAGCTGGGTTGAATGAGGAAGGTGAATGAACATGGGACAGGCAAACGTAAAGGAATCATATGAAGAATTCAAGTCCTATGGATACGCGGACGATATTTTGCCAAAGACCTCCGAAAATCGAGATTGGGGCACCTTTAACTACGTGACCGTGTGGATGGGCGCTGTGCACAATCTTATGTCGTACATGACTGTAGCCGGATTCTTTGTCCTCGGATTATCCGTTCCGCAAGTCTTGTGGGCAGTCATGATTGCTGCCTTGATTGTTTCGGCTGGCTATGTGTTGAATGGCTATGCGGGACAGAAGTACGGGATTGGCTATTCGATGCTTTTGCGCAGCTCCTTTGGTGTAAAAGGTTCGATCATTCCTGCTATATGTCGTGGGCTTATCGCTGGTGTTGTGTTTTTTGGGACAAAACAATTATTGGCGCACAATCCTTTAATGTTATTTTTGAGAAAATATTCCCGGGCTATATGAATATGGTTCCAGGCTTTGATTTTCTCGGATTAGACTTCCCGACCATGCTTTCTTATGTGATCCTCTGGGTCATTACAGTTGGATTGTTTTTAGGTGGAATGAAAATTCTCAGTCTGTTTAGTAAATGGTCTTCGCCGATCATCTATATTTTCATCGTGGGTGCAGCGATTTGGGCGATCAGCGTTGCTGGAGGATTTGGTCCGATCTTTGCCTATGCTCCTGCCAAACCGATGGAGAATTGGCTTGTATTTATCGCATGTGTAAGTGCATTGGTATCGAACTGGGGTGGCCCGATTGTCAATATTGCAGACCTTACGCAACGGGCAAAACACCCGAAAGCTCCGATGATTGGTCTGCCGCTTGGGATGATTGCATCCTACATCCTGTTTGGAATTACGTGTGTAGGATTGTTGGTTGGAACGCAAATCGCATTTGGCATCACAGACTTTAATGTAGTCGCTGCCATTGATCAAATTGGGAATCCTGTTGCCGTGATTATCTTGTTGCTGGCACTGAATATAGGTTCGACGAGCTATGTTGTGTTTGGAAATTTACTTCCATCTGGGCTGCAAATGACAGCGCTTCTTCCGAAAATGTTTACAGTGAAATCAGCGGCTATCTTAACAGCTGTATTGGGGACTGTCATTTTACCTTGGAAGCTGGTGGACGGCACGGCCGCTCTGTATATGTTCTATAGCTTTATCGGCTCCATGTACGGTCCGATTACGGGGATCATGCTGGTCAGTTTCTTCATGGAAAGAAAAAGAAAGCTGGATTTAGCTGCTATCTACGTAAAACCAGGTGAAAACGGGGAATACAAAAACGGTTTTAATATGGTGGCATGCGGCGTATTGATCGTCAGCTTCTTGATTACGTTATCCGGCTCTTTCTTGCCGAATGTGCCACTGTTGGCAAATATCAGCAAGTCAGCGTTCCTTAGCGGGACGATCATATCCGGCGTCTTATATGCACTGTGCTATAAACGGAACAAAACAAGCACGATCACGCAGAGAGAAACAGCTGCAAAAGTATCTTAACAAAGGGAGAAGTGCCCAGTGGAAAAACTCGTTATTGTTGCAATCGGCGGCAACTCATTAGTTAAAGATAATGGTCGCAACACGATTCAAGACCAGTATGAAGCCGTATGTGAAACCGCAGCAAATATCGCAGATATGGTGCAAGAAGGGTACAACGTTGTCGTTACCCATGGCAATGGACCGCAGGTTGGGTTTGCTTTGCAAAGATGCGAAATTGCCAATGAAGTGTCCGGGATGCCTACGATCCCTCTGGTCAATTGCGTGGCGGATACGCAGGGGGGAATCGGCTATCAAATCCAGCAGGCACTCACCAACGAATTTGCCAAAAGAGGGATCAATAAAAAAGTGGCGAGCGTCATCACACAGGTAGAAGTCAGCAAGGATGATCCGAACTTTGATAATCCAACGAAGCCGGTCGGCTCCTTCTTCACGCTGGAGCAGTCGGAAGAGATGCGCAAAGAGCATCCGGACTGGGTATTTATTGAGGATTCTGGTCGCGGCTACAGAAGAGTGGTTCCTTCCCCGAAGCCAATCGACATCGTGGAAAAAGACGCAATCAAATCGTTGATCGAAGCGGGATATGTGGTAGTCGCTGTTGGCGGCGGCGGTATTCCGGTTGTGAAAACGGGCGAAAATACGTACGATGGGATTGATGCTGTCATCGACAAGGACTTTGCCACCAGCTTGCTGGCAGAGCAAATTGATGCACAGACCTTGATCATTACGACGGGTGTTCCGCAGGTATGCATTAACTTCGGCAAGCCGAATCAAAAGGCGCTGGAGCGCATCACGGTAGAGGAAACGAAGCAATACGTTCGTGAAGAGCACTTCGCAAAAGGCAGCATGCTGCCAAAAATTGAAGCCAGCTTAAGCTTCTTGGAGAAAAACGGGTCAAGCGTGATCATCACGAACCCGGAGAGCTTAAAGGATGCGATTACGAACAAAGCAGGGACACACATCGTAAAATAATGGCCTCTTAAGGGAGGATGCAAGTCTATGGATTACATGAAGCTGGCAGTGGAAAAAACGATGGAAGGTATGAACAACAAGCTCGGAGGACCTTTCGGGGCGGCTGTCGTGAAAAACGGCGAAGTGATCGCCGTATGCAGCAATCGCACGATGGCAGATATGGACCCGTCCCAGCACGCAGAGATGGTAGCCATTCGCGAAGCGTGCAAGACGATGGGCACGATGGATTTGACAGGCTGCGAGATTTACGCGACCTGCGAGCCTTGCCCGATGTGCGTGGGGGCTATCATTTGGTCCGGCATCAAGGTCGTTCATTACTGCTCGACTGCGGAGGATGCACATGAGAACGGTTTTTCGGACAAGCATCTGCGCGACTATTTTTCCGGTAAGGATACGAGTGTTTTGAACATGATCAAGGTGGAGAAGCGCGAGGACTGCGATCAGTTGTTTACCCATTTTCACAAGCTGAACAAAGAGTAGCGGGCAACGTAAAAAGCAGACAGGAAAGAGAGCCATGCTCCGAAAAAGGGGAATGGCTCTCTTTGGGATGTCGTGAGAAATGTTAATCGTTGCGGTTGCGTACTCGTACGATCAGTCTGTCACCTGGACGAAGCGTGAGGCGAATCGTTCTTCCGTTTCCATTGCCATTGCGTCTTGCGCGGTATTTTCTTTTTTTCATGGATATCCCCCCTTTTTTCTCTATTACCTTATCGTATGCGAGGGAAGCTAGAGTGGTGTGGACAAGTGGTCTAGGAGACTTGACTAATTTTTAGCGTCGCCGAAAAAGGGAGATAGTGGTATATTGGATCATATTGGAAATGGTGAGCGATGGAGGGGGACATGCCATGGAGAAACGCCGCGTATTGTTACTCGGGGCAAGCGGCTACTTAGGAAGTCAAATCTATCATGAGCTTTCGCAGGATGATGCTACTGAACTCACAGGTACATGCTTTTCGGCACCAGCTGCTGGTCATCTGCTCCAAATCGATGTGACCGATCCCCCTTCTTTTACAGCGATGCTGCAAGGTTTTTCACCGCATGTTGTCATTTGGGCGTTGATGAGTGCAACAGATGAACGAGAGCTAATAGAAAAAGGCTTGGATGCCCTGTTATCTCAGTTGCCAGAAACGAGCAAATTCATCTTCATCTCCACAGACGGTATTTTCGGAAGAGGAACAGGCTCTTATCGGGAAGAAGATCCGCCCGAGCCATTGGATGAGAGAAATCCGTTAGCTGCGTATTCGAATGCCAAAATACGAGGGGAAGCACAAATTCGCGAGAAGCATTCCAATCATGTCATCGTGAGAATGGGCCCGATCTATGGACGCAATGCGGCTGGGCGATGGGATAAGCGAGTCGTTTCGTTGTGCGAAGACTTAGAAGCTGGCAGAGATGTAAGGCGATCTAGTAATTTGTACAAGACGTTTGTCCATGTGGAAGACGTGGGGAATGCCATTCACGAATTGCTACACAGCTCTTGCCTCGGAACGCTTCATCTCGGTCCAGCAAAGAAAGAGAGTTATTATTCTTTTTACAAAAAGATGGCTCTGGCTTTAGGGCTGAATGCAAATGGTGTAAAAGAAACCATGTTAATCGAAGCGGAGGCGCTAGAACGCGGGATTCCGTTGGATACTTCGCTAAGTACGAAAAAGGCGCATGAACTGCTACGGACCCGTTTTCGTCAGGTGGGAGCAGAGGAAGCAATCAATCACGCTTGAAGCAACTAGGAGGATAACATGAAGGTCAGCAAGTGGCTCCTTGCCTTTTGTTTATTTGCAGCATGTATCATACAGCCTGCCTATGCAGCGCAGTCACCGCAAAAGGAAGTGGTAAAGAGCGTACAACCAGGTAGTCAAACCTTCCAGACAACCTCTGGAAAACGCACAGTCCAGTTCGTCAAAATCAACCTGAACGACACGCGCTTGGAGGTTCGTCCTGTTCTCGCTCACGGTGAACTGGGTAAAACACAGAGCCTCGCTGCCATGGCGAAGCAGCACAATGCTCTGGCTGCAATGAACGGGACGTTTTTCATGGCGTACAACAAGGATGCATACAAGCCGCCATGGGGCACGATTGTGATCGATTATGACAAAAAGAACGAAGGAAGCAGCGGAGCCTCGATTGGCTTTAATGGAAATATGCGTCCTGTCATTGCTTCGAGCGCGCAGATGAAAGAGGAACAATACGAGCATGTCACGAGCGCCGGGCCTACCCTTGTACAAAATGGAAAAGTCGTCGTCAATCCGCTTGCAGAAGGGATGAAAGACCCAAAGCTCGTGAAGCTGAGTGGACAGCGCTCCTTCATCGGATACACGGCGGACAACCAGCTCGTGATGGGGACTGTCCCCAATGTTACCTTGGCACAGCTGGCGACGATCTGTCAGTCCATGGGTCTGGTATCGGCAATGAATATGGATGGCGGTGCTTCGTCAGGCCTCTACGCACATGGGAAGCTGTTGACTACACCCGGTCGGGACTTGAGCAATGCGCTGGTCGTCATCGAGCGAAAAGCTCCTTCCATACAGCTGCGCTTAGGCTCTACGCCTCTCGTCCTGGCGCAACAGCCACTTTTGATCCAGGGGAGTGTCTATGTCCCGGCTCAGTCATTTTTCACGAAGCTGGGAATAAGCGTGTCGGAGAATGTAGAGGAAAAGTCGCTCACACTGCCAATCGGGGACAAGGAGTACAAGATTTGGGAGAGTGGCAAAGTGAGTGTGAATGGACATTTTTTGCCGATGACGGAGCGTCCGCGCTTGATTAGCGGAAAGCTGATGATTCCGCTTCGAACTGCGGCAGAGCTTACGTCTATGAACGTCGAGTGGGATAGCAAAACACGAGTGGCAACGATAACTGACAAAGGAGAGTAGAAAACAATGAAAACAATCGGATTAATTGGCGGCATGAGCTGGGAGTCTTCCTTGGTCTACTATCGTTTAATCAATGAAACCGTCAAGGAGAAGCTGGGCGGTTTGCATTCGGCAAAAAGCATCCTGTATTCCGTAGATTTTGCCGAGATTGAAGAAATGCAACGAGAAGGTCGCTGGGCAGAAGCAGGCGAGCGGATGGCAATCGCGGCGAAAAGTTTGGAAGCAGCGGGTGCTGACCTGATCGTCCTCTGCACGAATACGATGCACAAGCTGGCGTATGCCATCGAGGAAGCGACCAGCCTGCCTTTTCTTCATATCGCGGATGCGACAGCCCAAGCGATCGTGAGCCACGGGCATAAACGAGTGGCACTACTCGCGACGCGATTCACGATGGAGCAGGATTTCTACACAGGGCGTCTGCGAGATGTTCATGGATTAGAGGTATTGCTGCCGGATGAACAAGAGCGAAAACTCGTCCATGACATCATTTATCATGAGCTGTGCGTAGGAACCATTCGCGAGGAATCCAAGCATACATACCAGGCGATCATTGAGCGATTGGTCAAGGAAGGTGCAGAGGCAGTCATCCTCGGCTGTACAGAAATCGGTTTGCTGATCTCCGCCGAAGATTGCACGGTCCCGGTATTTGATACGACTGCGATACATGCAGTAGCGGCTGTGGAAGCTGCTCTGCGGTAGACGCTAGGAAAAAACAAAAGACTGAGTTCATACCATTTGCTACTAGGATGGATGACTCAGTCTTTTATTTGTGTATAAATCCAATTAAAAACAACTAAACACACATAAAAACAATCAATTTACGTTGCGTTCATATCCTCTTAATATTTTCCCCGTAAGATTGGTCTCGTAGGAACCAAGAAATGAACATTCCGCAAAGAGGAGAGGTTCTCATGAAGAAATGGCATTATCCTTTACTTGCTTCCGTATTATCCATCGCATTTTTGGCAGGATGTGGGCAATCACCTCAGTCGCAACCAAACACACAAGGTTCCACAACAGAAAGTACAACCGCCTCAGGAGAGATTACAGTCTATACGGCGCTGGAGGATGATCAGATCAAAACGTATCTGGAATCCTTCAAAGCGAAATATCCAGATGTAAAGGTCAATATCGTCCGCGATTCTACAGGGATCATCACAGCAAAGCTGCTGGCGGAAAAAGACAATCCCCAAGCAGACGTCGTATGGGGAACGGCAGCGACAAGCCTGCTCGTGCTCGACCAGCAAGGCATGCTCGAAGGCTATTCGCCAAAAGGAATCGAGAGAGTGTCTCCAGAGTTTAAGGATTCCAAGGAACCTGCGAGCTGGGTAGGAATTGATGCATGGGAAACAGCAATCGCGGTCAACACCAAGGAGCTGGAAAAACGCAATTTGCCCATCCCACGCTCATACGAAGACCTGATCAAGCCGGAGTACAAAGGACTGATCGTAATGCCAAATCCGGCGTCTTCAGGAACTGGGCTACTCACGATTAACGGAATCATGCAGCTGAAAGGGGAGCAAGAAGGCTGGGCGTACCTCGACAAGCTGCATGAAAATATGGCGATCTACACGCATTCCGGCTCGAAGCCAGCGAAAATGGCCGCATCGGGCGAATATCCAATCGGCATTTCCTTTGGCTACCGCTCCATTACCGAGAAGAAAAAAGGCGCACCTGTTGAAGTCGTCTTTCCAACAGAAGGCTCGGGTTGGGATGTAGAGGCGAATGCTTTGATCAAAAAGAGTGAGATCAAGCCAGAAGCCAAGCTGTTCTTGGACTGGGCCATCTCGGATGAAGTCATGAAAGCCTATAACCAGAACTTCGCCATCGTCAGTGTCAAGCAAGAAGGCGCAACGCTCCCGGAAGGCTACGCAGTAGATCCGATCAAGCAATTAATCAAGCTCGACCTGAATCAAGCCGCTCAAAATCGTGACAACACCTTGGCTGAGTGGGAAAAAAGATACGCGACCAAGAGCGAACCTAAGTAAGCAGCGAGGAGAACAGCATGACACAATCCTATCTATCCATTCAAGGGATCAGTAAACGCTTTGGTTTGTTTGCCGCGTTGGAGCACATCTCCATCGAAATTGACAAGAATGAATTTGTTTGTCTGCTCGGTCCCAGTGGCTGCGGCAAAACGACATTACTGAGAATGCTGGCAGGATTGGAGCAGCCGACGACAGGCCAGATGATTCTGGGAGGCAGGGAGATCACCTCCTTGCCCCCGGCAAAACGAAACATCGCGATGATGTTCCAGTCGTACGCCTTGTTTCCCAATTTGACTGCTGCCCAAAACATTGCCTTTGGCTTGCAAGAAAAGAAGCTGGGAAAAAAAGAGATCGCAGCCAAAGTAGAAGCAGCGCTGGACATGGTTGATTTGTCTCATGCCGCCGCCAAATATCCCAGCCAGCTCTCAGGCGGTCAACAACAACGGATTGCCTTGGCGCGAGCGATTGCACTATCGCCGGATGTCCTGCTTTTAGATGAACCACTATCCGCATTGGATGCAAAAGTAAGACAAAAGCTGCGTCGGGAGATTCGGCGTTTGCATGAGCAGTACGGAATGACGACGGTGATGGTCACGCATGATCAGGATGAGGCATTGACCATGGCGGACAAAATCGTCGTAATGGATCACGGTGAGGTCGTTCAGATCGGCACGCCAGAGGAGATTTATAACAAACCAGCCACACCGTTTGTTGCAGATTTTATCGGAGCGATTAACTTTTTTGAGTACAGCCGATTTGAGAATGCGCAATCTGATCCGAATCGCTTGCTTGCGATTAGACCGGAGCATGTGCGGATTTTACAGCAAGAATCCGAATGCGCCATACCTGCGACTATTTCCGAGATAGAATTTCGCGGTGCTTTTTACCGAATCTTTCTGGAGTGGCAAGAGGAAGGTCAGCTAAAAAAAGAGCTTCTGACAATCGATTTGATAGCTGCAGAGGCACAAAGACTTGGAATGATCCGAGGCAAAAAGGTGTGGCTGGAGTTTCCGCTGGAGAATTTGCTGACCTTTGAGCATGCGCCAGCCTTAGAGGAGCAGGGGTGAGCAGCATGAAGGAAATGACGTCAATCTTCGATGGAAAAGCCATGCAAAAGTGGCTCATCGCTCTCGTCGTACTTGGGTTGTCAGCAAGTGTGCTGCTGCCACTGGGCCAGCTGTTTTCCAAAGCATTCTATGACAAAAACGGTCAGTTCATCGGTCTGGACAATTTCGTTACGTACTTTTCCACCCCTGCACTAGCCGCGTCGCTGAATAACACCTTGTATATTTCTGCGATGACGACGCTGATCGCCGTCACACTCGCTTTTCTGTTCGCGTATGCCTTGACGCGCAGCGGGATTCGCGGAAAACGAGTCTTTCGGGCGATCGCGCTGCTGCCGCTGTTTGCACCCACGATGATGCACGGAATCGCCCTGACCTACCTTTTTGGGAATCAAGGGCTGGTGACGACGGGAATCTTCGGGCTGCTCCCGTTCCAATGGGACATCGATCTGTACGGCCCAGTGGGGATTATTTTGGCGGAGATCGTCTATGTATTCCCGCAAGCGTATTTGATTCTCGCTGTTTCCCTTGCTTTTGCCGACTATCAGCTATACGAAGCGGCGGATACGCTCGGTGCCAACCATTGGCGCAAGTTTTTTGCCGTGACGATTCCCAGCGTGAAATACGGTATCGTCAGCGCCTGCTTTGTCTGCTTTACTCTCTCGTTTACTGACTTCGGCGCACCAAAGGTTGTCGGCGGGCAGTTTTCCGTGCTGGCGACAGACGTCTACAAGCAGGTCATTGGCCAGCAAAATATGACGATGGGCGCAACGGTTGGGCTGCTATTGATCATTCCCGCTCTCGTGGCGTTTGTCGTTGACCGGATTGTTGAGCGTAAGCAGCACGCGGCTGTAACAGCCAAGTCCAAGCCGTATCGAATCAAGGAAAATCGTTTGCGCGACTTGTTTTATTTCATCCTTTGTGCGAGCGTCAGCGGATTTTTGTTGCTCCTCATGGCTGCGGTAGTGCTGGCATCTTTCATCAAAGTATGGCCGTACAATCTGACTCTCGGCTTGGATCATTACGACTTTTCCAACGTAGCAGGGGAAGGAATCGAGCCACTGTGGAACAGCATTCTCGTCGCCTTGCTGACGGCGGTGATCGGGACGGCGGTCACATTTATTACCGCCTATACGATTGAAAAATCCCAGGTGTGGAAGGGGCTTCGCCAAGCTGGATACTTCCTGTCGATTCTCCCGCTAGCATTGCCGGGGATGGTCATTGGGCTGGCGTACATTTTCTTCTTCAACAATCCGTCGAATCCATTTCACGGTATGTACGGAACGATTTGGATTTTGATTTTGGCGAATGTCATTCATTTTTTCGCAGTCGGCTTCATTACAGCGACGAGCGCGTTGAAAAAGCTCGATCCCGAGTTCGAGCAAGCGGCAGAGTCCATGGGAATCTCGCAGACAAAGCTATTGTGGCGCGTCACGATTCCCGTCTGTATGCCGGCGATTGTCGAGATGGCGGTGTACTTTTTCATCAATTCGATGGTGACGATCTCGGCGGTTGTGTTTCTGTACGCAGCGGATTTCAAGCTGGCGTCTGTCTCCATCGTCAACATGGATGATGCTGGGGATGTGGCTCCGGCAGCAGCGATGTCGGTATTGATCGTCGCTCTCAACATCATCGCTCGTGCAGGCGCAGAATGGATCGCATCCAGACTTCGCAAGCGGACAACAGGATCTAGCCAAGAGAAAGGGCAGGTGGCATAAAGCATGAAAGCAGTAGTTTTTGATTGGGCAGGAACGATGGTAGATTACGGATGTTTCGCTCCTTTGGCTGTCTTTTTGCAGGTGTTCAAAAAACGGGGGATTGAGCTGACTGCAGCAGAAGCTCGCGAACCGATGGGGATGCTCAAGCGCGATCACATCCAGGCGCTGTGCAAAATGGAGCGGGTAGCAGCGCTATGGCAAGAGCGTTATGGTCGTCTTCCGAATGAAGCGGATGTGGACGAATTGTACGCCGACTTCGAACCGATGCTGATGGCGACGCTGCATGAATACGCTACCCCAGTTCCGGGAGCGTTGGAGCTGGTAGGACGGCTGCGTGAGCAAGGAATCAAAATCGGCTCGACGACAGGCTACACGAGGGAAATGATGAATGTCGTAGCGGCATCGGCTAAACAACAGGGCTACGTGCCAGACGCACTAGTTACCCCGAGTGAAGTGCCAGCAGGACGTCCGTACCCATGGATGTGCTATCAAAATGCGATCCTGCTGGACGTGTACCCAATGAACGAGATCGTCAAGGTCGGCGATACGACAAGCGATATGAAAGAAGGAAGAAACGCCGGGATGTGGACCGTTGGCGTCCTGAATGGCGGAAGCGAGCTCGGCCTGTCCTTGGAGGAAGTGACGAGCCTGCCACAGGAAGAGCTGGATAAAAGGCTGGCTATCGCAACAGAGCGATTAATGGCGGCAGGTGCTCACTACGTGATCGAGGAGATCGGATGCTTGGATGAAGTGCTGGAAAAGATCGAGAAGCGTCATGCAGAAGGAGAGAGACCATGAATCAGACACGACCAACCGACAATCCGTACTTGTTGCTAACCCCTGGACCATTGACCACTTCTTCAACTGTTCGCGAAGCTATGCTGCGGGACTGGTGCACCTGGGATCGTGATTACAATGAGCTGGTACAGGCAATCCGCCAGAAGCTCGTGCAAATGGCAACCTCACAGGTGGAGGAGTATACGAGTGTTTTGATACAAGGTAGCGGAACCTTTTGTGTGGAAGCGGTGATAAGCAGTGCGATTCCGGCAGACGGCAAGCTGCTCGTCCTCACGAATGGCGCATACGGTGATCGGATCGTGGAAATGGCACAAGTACATGGAATCGCGACGGAGGTAATTGATTTTGGCGAAGTGACAAAAGCCGATGCAGAGGCATTGGAGCAGAGGCTAGCGGCGGATGCGACGATAACGCATGTGGCGGTCGTGCATTCAGAAACGACTACGGGAATGCTCAATCCCATCAAGGAAATCGGTGAAGTCGCCAAGAAGTACGGCAAAGTCTATATCGTAGACGCGATGAGCAGCTTCGGTGGCATTCCGCTGGATGCAGCGGGGCTCTCGATCGACTTCCTGATCTCAAGCGCAAACAAATGCATCCAAGGTGTGCCTGGCTTCGGTTTTGTCATTGCCAAAACGTCTGCGCTCAGCAAATGCGAAGGGATTGCCCGTACGCTGTCCCTCGACTTGTACAGTCAGTGGAAGACGATGGAGGAGCAAAACGGAAAGTGGCGGTATACTTCTCCTACTCATGTCGTTCGCGCGTTTTATCAAGCGTTGGTGGAGCTTGAGGCAGAGGGCGGAGTTGAGAAACGGTATGAGCGTTACCAGCGCAATCAGCAGCTACTCGCAGAAGGCATGGAGCGCATCGGATTTCGCATTCTTTTGCCAAAAGAATCGCAATCGCCCTTCATCACGTCCTTTTACTATCCCGAGAGCGAGGCATTCACCTTCGCCGAGCTGTATGAGCGGCTAAAACAGGCAGGCTTCGTCATATATCCGGGCAAAATCTCGCAAGCGGACACGTTCCGGATTGGCAATATCGGAGAGGTTTATCCAGAGGATATCGAGAGATTAATCGCTGCAATGGAAAAAAATCGTTTCTGGCACGCGCAAATCTAAAGGAGGCTATCGTGATGAAAGTATTTTGCTTGGGTGGAGCGGGAAATATTTGTCGGGAAGCTGTGCTCGATCTCGTGATGCATTCGGATTTTGAGCAGATTACGATCGGTGATTTTAATGAAGAAGAAGGTCGCAAGGTAGTCGAGTGGCTGAATGATCCACGCGTAGACTTTGTTCGGGTAAATGTACGCGATCATGCGGATACGGTCCAAAAAATGCGCGGTTATGATATTGTCATGGACGGTACCACGATCACACTGAACGGCCTGTCTACTGCTGCGATTGCGGAGGCTGGCTGCCATGGCATCAATTTGAACGGTTTCGGGGAAGAAAACGCCTCGGATGCGATCTTCCGCGATCATGGGAAGACCTGCCTGCCTGGCTTTGGCATGACGCCTGGACTGACCCAAATGATGGCGATGCATGCAGCGAACCAGCTCGATGAAGTCGACGAGGTCCGCGTCAGTCACGGTTCCTTTCGCCCGATTGCCTTTTCCAAATCAATTACAGAGACGACGACCTATGAGTATGATCCAGACCTGCCAGGGCGCGTCGTGTATGAAAATGGTGCATTCATTCAAGTCCCGCCATTTGCTCGCCCTCGCGAAATAAAGCTTCCCGAGCCGTATGGAACAACGGTTCAGTACATCATTCCTCATGCGGAGACGAAGACGCTGGCACAGGCTTTGTCTCCAAAAGGAGTAAAGCTGATCGAGGTGCGGGGAACATGGCCGAAGCAAAACATGGAGCTGGTCAAAGCCCTCTATGATTATGGCTTTTTACGGAACGATCCCATCACGGTAGGGGAAACAAAGGTAGGAATCCTTGATTGTATCTCCCAATACCTCTACAATTCTAGGGAGGGAAAAGAGACGGAATTATACGGGTATTCGCTTCATGTCGAGGTAACAGGTACCAAGGACGGTCGCAAAGTACGCCACACCCTGTACCATACACATCCGGCATCAGATGGCTCTGTAGCTGACTGGGCAGGGCTGCGGGCTTATACCCGCAACGTAGGAATCCCGCTGGCGATTGCGACTGAGCAGATCGCAAAAGGAAACGTAAACGCTATTGGCGTCATTACACCAGAAGAAGCATTTGATCCGGCTGTGATTTTTCACGAGCTGGCAAAACGTCAGATTTACATCCATGAAGAGAAGATCGAACTGACGTAAAGTACGAGATAGGGGGACATTCGGCGTGTCGTTGTTCGGGGAAGAGCGTAAGCAAATCATTTTGCAGTTGATCAATTCCAATGGCAAGGTACGAACCAATGAGCTGGTCGAAAAGCTGCAAGTATCGTCTGAGTCGATCCGCAGGTATTTGGAAGAGCTGGAGGCGGAGAAGAAGCTGAAGCGCGTCTACGGTGGTGCAGTTAAGCTGACAGTAGAGCGCTCCGAGCCCTCTCATTTTGCCCGCGAGGTCTTGCGAGCGGACGAAAAGAAACGGATTGGACGGCTGGCAGCAGACTTGGTGCAAGACAGTGATACCATTGTCATCGATGAAGGGACGACGCCTTTGCAAATGATCAGCTTCCTCGTGACGAAAAAAGATTTGACGATCCTCACTAGCTCGATCACGGCGCTGAATCGATTAATCGAGTACCAAAACAATGGAATGCTTGCGGCAGACATCTACTTCCTGGGGGGAAAGGTGAGCGCCAAGCATCATCGGGTAAGCGGGACCTATGCAGAGAAGATGATGAAACAATTTTATGTGGACAAGGCGTTTATCGCGGCAGACGGCATCCTGCTCCATAAAGGCTTGACCTGCTATGAGCCGGATCGTACGGAACTCGCCCGTTGTTTCATCGAAAATGCCAATGAAAGCATTGTGCTAGCGGATCACTCCAAGATCGGGGTCAGCACATTGTGCAAGATTGCAGACTTGGGAGAGGTCGACATCATCATCAGCGATACGGCAGCACCAGCAGAATGGAATAAAGGACTCCAAGCAAAAAACGTAGCATGGATGGTAGCAGAGGAGTAATAGTAAGCAGGCCAGCGATTCCCCACGACAGGGAAGCTGGCCTGTTTGCTTCAGGAAGAATGGCGCAGCAAAAGCGGGAGCATTTGCAGCAATCTCTCTCTGGCAAGAGCAGCGCCCCCATTCCATTTTTGCGCTTCTACAAAAAGGAAAGGATTTCACACGGACAGTTGTGGAGTTTGTACAAAAAATAATGGAGAAAATGCATTGTCAGTTGGCAAGGAAACACATATGATCAGGATACAAATAGTGAGAATGAATATCAATACAATAATCAACAACAGATGCGAGAGAGGGTAGAAAGATGGCAAGAACGGTTCGGAATGCGGGATTGGCATGGATGGCATTATTATTGATCATGTTTCTCGTGTTAACTGCGTGTGCAGAAAAAGCAGCGGAGCCAGCATCCACTGAGCAGACAGCCTCGACAGAGAACACCGCTGCGAAAACCAAAGTGGTGAAAGACGCGTATGGCGATGTAGAGATTCCGGTAAAGCCAGAGCGGATAGCGGCGATTTATCAGGAGGACTTCTTGACAGCACTGGGTGTGACCCCGGTTGTCCAGTGGTATCACCCGGCGTGGGGCAAACAGGATTACCTCGGGCTGGATGTGCCGCTTTTTGATATTACAGGAAGTATTGAAGCGTTGCTTGCAGCCAATCCGGATTTCATCATTGTGGATGGCTACGCTGATCCCAAGAAATACGAGGAATTCAGCAAGGTAGCGCCTACGTACAAGCTGCCGGATGAACTCCGTAACGACACGATTGGAAGACTCAAGAAAATCGCCGAGGTGCTAGGTGTTCCAGAAAAAGCAGACGAAGCGATCCAAAAGTACAATGCGAAAATAGCGGATACCAAGGCAAAGCTGGAAAAGGCGATTGGCAAGGAAACGGTCGCCGTCATACGTTTGAACGTGGGAAATAAGCCGAATTTGGCCCTCTTCGGAGATGGCAATGTTTATACAGGCATGCTCTATAAGGAGCTGGGCCTTACGCCGTATTCCGCTGCCAAAAATCAAGAAACGCACGTGGTATTATCAGAAGAAGCCATTCCGGCTATCGATGCAGACCATATCATTGTGTTCCCGTCGAACGGTACGTGGACTTCCGAAGAAAACAAGGATGCGCTCAAGATTTTGGAGAGCCCAATCTGGCAATCTGTTCCCGCTGTGAAAAAAGGTCATGTCTACCCAATGGAGCGGACACATTGGCAATCCGGTGCCATTCTGGCCAATATGAAGAAGGCAGACGACTTGGTTAAAGCGTTTGTAAAGTAATCGAGCTCAGTAGAGAAAGTGTGTCAGATCAGCTGATGCGCTTTCTTTTTGTTGTGTGGAGCTTGTCGGCGCGCTGTTTTAACTTTATAATGTTTAATGATAATCATTCTCACGGCAAGGGTGAGGGAGATGAATAACGAAGCATCCGGGGTCAAGCTATCTCCACCATCATTTTATGTGATGACGGACATCCAAAAAGTAACGTTGGAAAATAACACAGGGCAGCACTATCACGAGACGGAAGACTACACATTGATAGTAGCGACAGGCGGAGAAGGGTTCATTGAAATCGAGTCATCGATCAATCGATTTATTCGGGAGCGTTGCTGGATTACTGCCCCCCGTCAGCGTATTCAGATCAGCTGTGCCAGTCATGTTCTCGACTTTTATCATCTGACTTTTCGTATCGTCCACATGGGCGTACCGATACCTACTACTGCTGAATCAGCTCCAGAAGATTTTTTCTGCATAGGAGAGTTGACTTGCACGCCTTTTTCACGTGTAGTCGAAGCAATTGCGGAGATATACAAGCATCGTGAAGCCACAGAGTCGTTGCAACGATTTTATAATCACGTCCGCTTTGAGGAATTGCTATGCAATTTGGCCCGGCAAAATGTGCCAGGCAAAACGAGTCTGGACCCGCGTAGAGCGGTTGAACGATCGATTGAGTATGTAGATGAGCATTACCAGGACGCGCTGACCGTAGAGCAGCTGGCGGAAGAAGCACATGTGGCACGCTGGCGCTATACGCAGCTCTTCAAAGAAATGACAGGACAAATCCCGCTCGATTACATCAATCACCTGCGAATCAATCGGGCGAAGCAGCTGCTGCTCATGACAGGTGATCGGATCAACGAGATTGCGCAAAACGTCGGGTTCAACAGCGAGTATTATTTCAATCGCCGTTTTAAGCAGAGCGTAGGGCTCGCGCCAGGCAAATACCGCAACATCCATCGGGATGATTTGCGGGTCGTCTCTCTTTATATGGAGGATTATTTGCTGGCACTTGGCATTCGACCCGTAATTCAATGGGCGCATACATATTGGGGGCAGCAGGACTATTTGGGCTTGCACGACGTACCGACATACGATGTGCTGACAGATAACGTGCAGCTTTTGTCCAGTGGAGCCCCAGATGTCATTATGCTTCGGCCATGTACAGGCTGGAAGGAGGACGTGTATGAACAATGTGCACGGATCGCTCTGACATGCGTGATTCAGCAGTTCGGTCCTGAGTGGCGGAAAACGTTGCGTACACTCGGTGATCGATTGGGCAGAAGTAAATTGGCAGAGCAGTCAATCGAGCAGTATGAGCAAAAAGTGAGAGCTGCCAAAACTACGCTAAGCCGCAGTATCAAAGGGCAAAAGCTCGCCTTCTTGCGTATATCGGCAGATCAAATCCTTGTGGAACAAAACTACACATCGCAGGTGTTGTTTCAAGATTTGGAAATGGAGCCGCATCTGCTGGTAAAAAAACAATTTGCCAAGCAGGTGAGAGAAGGGGTATCGTGGGAGGAGCTGTCTACGCTCGATGCCGATCATATTTTTTTCTCCTTTGACAAATGGCATCAGGGGAAGCAAGGCGCAGAGGAGCTACAGCTCAACCACCCGGTGTGGCAGGCCCTCCCAGCTGTACGCAACAAGCGGGCGTACCAGGTGGATTTCATGACGTGGATGAATCACGGCGTGATCGCCAATGGAAAAAAGGTCGACGATGTCTTGAAAGTATTAGCGTGATAGTACAAAGAAAAGCTCGCATTTGTCCATTGACACTATTTTCATACATCGCCTAAAATTCAAATGTGATAATAAGAATCAATATCAACAAAAACAACTCAGCTCCATACTAACGAAAAAAGGTGGCAAGTATGAGTCAACACGCACATTCCCTGCAAGAGGGGAATAACGGGAAGCCGGTTTCGTTTCGCTCTCGTCCTTGGGCAGCTACGCTGATTTTGACGGGCGGGGTTTTCGCATTAATTCTGGGGATGTTTTTGTCTGTGTCATTTGGAGCAGCCGACATCCACTTTGCTGTCGTATGGGAAGCTATTTTTCACTTTAATCCTGATATTACGCAACACCAAATTATTCAGGAGATTCGTTTGCCGCGATTACTTGGGGGCGCGATGGTCGGGGCCAGCCTCGCTGTAGCAGGCGCCATCATGCAAGGGATGACCCGCAACCCGCTGGCAGATTCCGGATTGCTGGGATTGAACGCAGGTGCCGGGTTTGTTTTGGCCTTATGCTTTGCTTTTTTCCCAGGTCTTCCGTTCATGTACCTGATTATGTACAGCTTTTTGGGAGCTGGAATTGGGGCGGGCATGGTATACGGCATTGGGTCATTGGCAAAAGGTGGATTGACTCCGGTACGTCTCGTTTTGGCGGGTGCCGCATTGACTGCTCTTTTGTCTGCGTTAAGCGAAGGAATTGCCCTTTACTTTAAAATCGGACAGGATCTGGCTTTCTGGTATGCAGGCGGTGTGGCGGGAACGAAATGGTTTCAGCTTGAAGTCATGTTTCCATGGATTCTCGCAGCGTTGATTGGGGCTATGATGTTGTCGCGTTCCATTACGATGCTCAGTCTTGGTGAAGACGTCGCCAAAGGATTGGGCCAGCGGACGGCATTGGTCAAACTGGCTGGTATGGTCATCGTCTTGATTTTGGCTGGATCGGCAGTAGCTGTTGTCGGGGCTGTAGGCTTCGTGGGCTTGATCGTGCCGCATTTAACTCGCTTTTTAGTTGGGGTAGATTACCGATGGATCATTCCGTGCTCAGCCATTTTGGGTAGCTTGCTCGTCGTATTCGCCGATTTGGCAGCGAGAATGGTCAATCCACCGTATGAGACGCCGCTAGGGGCACTTATTGCACTAATCGGCGTGCCGTTCTTCCTTTACTTGGCGCGTAAAGAAAGAAGGGAGTTGTAATCATGCAGCATATTGTTTCCCAATACCAAACCCGCAAGAGAAACAGAGCTTTTGTGGTAATGACGATACTGGCGATCCTCATTTTCATCGCTTTTATTATCAGTATGAACACGGGCTACATACGATTGTCGCCAAATGATTTGCTCATGACGTTGATCGGTTCTGGAACAGACAAACAAAACCTGATCTTGTTTGAGTTCCGACTGCCGAGGATTGTTATCTCTCTCCTGATTGGGGCAGGGCTTGCCGTATCAGGTTGTATCATACAAGGGATCTCCCGCAATGCATTGGCTGAACCTGGTATTTTAGGGATCAACGCTGGTGCTGGCTTGATGGTGATGCTATTCATTTCGTTTTACCCATCAACGTCTGCGGCACCTGTTTTTCTGCTGCCTGTTCTGGCATTGCTTGGAGCCAGCGTAACTGCAGCGCTGATCTTCGTCCTGTCTTATAAAAGGCACAAGGGATTATCTCCGACTCGGATCGTGTTGACGGGGATTGCCGTAGCAGCTGGGATGAGTGCGGCGATGATCGTCTTGACGCTGAAGCTGAGTCCGGACAAGTATCAGTTCGTGGCGACCTGGCTGGCTGGAAGCATCTGGGGAACCAACTGGAAGTTCGTTCTGTCGTTGCTTCCGTGGATCGTGATTTTACTCCCGTTCGTTTTCTACAAAGCACGTGTCATGAACGTACTCAATCTGGGTGAAGAGCTGGCGAAGGGCTTGGGCGCACCTGTTGCCAAAGAGCAACTGAAGCTGCTGGCTGCCGCAGTCGGGCTTGCCGCTTCCTGCGTGGCAGTGAGTGGAGGTATCGGTTTTGTCGGCTTGATCGGTCCGCATCTGGCTCGCAGATTGGTGGGGCCGAAGCACGAGATGCTCCTGCCTACATCAGCGCTGACTGGTGCACTATTGGTCATCGTGGCAGACACGATTGGCCGCTGGATCATGCAGCCGTCGGAGATTCCGACCGGTATTGTTGTAGCCGTGATCGGTGCTCCGTATTTCTTGTACCTGCTCGCACGTTCAAAAGCATAGGTGGAAGTGTGGTAAAAAACGAGCGTTTTCCCTTCTAGTTACGAGGGAAACGCTCGTTTTTTGTAATATCAGCAAAGTATAATTTTTGTGTGTGCGCAAGCCCGTATACTTTAGATAGGCGGTTATTAGTTCTGAGACAGCAGTTGTGTCATTTTGAAAGAACAATCACAATGATCATTCTACGTTTTAAAAGGTATCGATGAACCAATAAAGCAAGTGAGAATCCCCCCTGCTGGCGTGTCAGAGTCGGAGAGAACTGTGCTTTTTCTTCTCCTCCACTATGTTGACTCATTTCAGAAGGACCTTCATAGGTCTTTCTTATTATGTACGCGGCAATTTGGGAATTGAAATGAGGGAAATGTTGGAGGACAATGGGGAGAAGAAGCAACGGCCTTGTGTTTGCTATAATAACAGCATGAGCATGTATCGGGACGAGAAGGAGAAGGCATATGATCGATCGATTAGACCATTTGGTTTTGACGGTAAAAGACATCGAAGCAACCTGTCACTTTTACGAAAAAGTCTTGGGTATGAAGGCTGTTACCTTTGGCGACGACAGGAGGGCCTTGCACTTCGGCCAGCAAAAAATCAATCTGCATCAAATCGGAGAAGAATTCGAGCCAAAAGCAAAGCAGCCGATGGCAGGTTCGGCTGATCTGTGTCTGGTCACATCGTTACCACTCGAGCAAGTCATTCAGCATATCAACGCATGCGGCGGCCATTTGGTGGAGGGACCCGTTCAAAAAACAGGGGCTACGGGACCGATACGCTCGGTGTATTTGCGTGATCCGGACGATAATTTGATCGAGGTCTCCCAGTACATATCGCAAGAACCATGTAAGGCTTCTCTTGATCCTGCCATCATGGATATATCCAAGAGATTGCAAGAACGTGAACAAGGAACGAGCAGCGCATACAGTGTTTTGCTTCCGCTCTTCAAAATGGCAGACAATCAGTTGGGCATTTTGTTTGAAAAAAGAGCCAGCACCATGCGGCGACAGGCGAACGAGGTTTGTTTTCCGGGAGGACGAGCCGAGAAGAGTGACGAATCCCGATGGGCGACGGCTGCTCGTGAAACAAGCGAGGAGCTGGGGATTCCACTTGAGCGGATTCATTATATAGGCGAGCTGGATCAGGTGATTGGGCCAGGCTCCTCCATCATTACCCCTTACATTGGATTCGTGGAAGGAATCACGGACATGAAGCCGAATCCAGATGAGGTCGGAGAGGTCTTTATCCTTCCACTCGATCGTTTGTTGGCAATGCAGCCAGCGAAGTATCTTTCCTCTGTCATGACCGAGCCTGAAGAGGATTTTCCTTTCCATCTGATCCCTGGTGGCAAGCGGTATCCGTGGCGAAAAGGGACAGTCGAGCATTTGTTTTACGAGATGGACGGGCGTGTCATCTGGGGGTTAACCGCTCGCGTACTGGCTCAGTTTCTTGAGGTGCTTCGCAACGACGACCAATCAATCAGCAAGTAAACGAATAAAAAGGAGTGGAAATATATGTGGACAAACAATCCTATCACTTCGCGTTTACATTTGAAATGGCCGATTATTCAGGCGCCGATGGCAGGGGGAGCGACGACACCTGCATTGGTAGCAGCCGTCTCCGAAGCAGGCGGACTCGGGACGCTCGGCGCGGCGTATATGACTCCTGAGCAGATTCGTGAGGCGATCAAGTCCATCCGGGAATTGACGGACAAACCATTCGGCGTGAATCTGTTTATCCCGGAAGACTTCGACGCCGAGCAGCCGATTGCAGAGGGAATTGCCCAGGCAATGAATGATGTGCGAGATCGATTGGGCATTCCGCACGACCCACAGGTGACTCATTTTACAGAGCCGTTTGCCGAGCAGATGGCAGTTGTATTGGAGGAGCAGCCTGCTGTTTTCAGCTTTACCTTTGGCGTGTTGGATCATCGCCTGATGGCAGAGTTGAAGCAGCGGGGAATTACTGTCATCGGTACAGCGACGACCGTTCGCGAAGCCATTGCCTTGGAAGTGAGTGGAGTCGATATGATTGCCGCCCAAGGCAGCGAGGCAGGCGGACACCGCGGTTCCTTTTTGCCGGATTCACCAAGCAATATGATCGGCACTATGGCACTCGTCCCGCAAATTGTGGATCGAGTGAAGATTCCCGTGATCGCAGCTGGTGGAATTATGGACGGGCGAGGGATCGCAGCTGCTCTTGCGCTAGGTGCACAGGCCGCACAGCTCGGAACGGCATTTCTGACGTGCAAGGAGAGCGGAGCACATGTCCTGCACAAGAAAGCCATTCTGGAAGCGAGCGAAGAGTCTATCGTGATGACGCGTGCCTTCTCTGGAAAATGGGCAAGAGGTATTCAAAATGAGTTCATGACAACACTCGCTCCATTCGATCACGAGCTCCCGACTTATCCGGTACAAAATGCCCTGACCAAAGATATTCGAGCCGCAGCGAGCAAGCAGCAGTTAAGTGCGTTCATGTCGATGTGGGCAGGTCAGGCAGCGTCACTCAGCCAGGAAATCAGTGCGAGTGAGCTGGTTGAAAAGCTGGGAGCGGAGACGACGAGAATTTGCAGCAATCTGGGGCAGCCCCAGTAGAATAAGCGCGCAACGAAAGCCACGCCAAAGACGGAGGAATCAACTTGAATCAGGAATACGCCCTCAAGGGAAACATTGTCGCAGATGGACAGGAAATCAATGACGGTCTTGTAGTCGTGATGAATGGAACAATCACATATGCAGGTGAGGCTGCAGCTTATGCCAAAGCTTTGCCAGAGCATGTTGTCACAGTAGAGAATGGCTGGATTTGCCCTGGATTCGTGGATATGCACATGCATGGGATTAATGGATACGACACGATGGACGGGACGCCGGAATCACTTCAGGCCATCTCGTCTGCACTTGCGCGACATGGGGTGACGTCTTTTTTGGCGACGACGATGACGGCTCCCTATGATCACCTGGAGCAGGTGCTGGTAAACATCGCACAAAACAGCAAGGAAGGGTTGCCGGGTGCACAAACGATCGGCATCCATCTGGAAGGCCCGTGGATCAATCCTCGTTACAAGGGAGCGCAAAAAGAAGAGAATATCGCGATACCAAAGCTCGACGCGGTGCAAAAGCTATACGGGCTGGCAGAAGGGTTGATCAAGGTCGTAACGATTGCCCCTGAGCAGCCCGAAGCACTTGAAGCGATTGCTTGGTTAAAAGAACGTGATGTCATCGTATCTGCTGGACATACCGGAGCTACGTTTGCCCAAGCAACGGAAGCGATAGATGCGGGTGTGCGCCATTTTACGCACTGCTTCAATGCCATGACAGGGCTGCATCATCGGGAGCCGGGAGTTGTTGGCGCCGCCATGTATCACGAGCATTTGAGCACGGAGCTGATCGCAGATGGCATCCATGTTCATCCGGCGGTCATGAAGATTTTGTACCGGGTCAAAACGGCAGAACGGCTCGCGCTCGTCAGCGATTCCATGCGGGCAGCAGCCATGGGAGAAGGGACCTACGACCTCGGCGGACAAGAGGTTCACGTTCACGACAATCAGGCGAAGCTCGCAGATGGAACACTTGCCGGAAGTATCCTGACACTCAATCGGGCCGTCGGCAACATGGTGACACTGAGCGGTGTTGCCTTGCCAGATGCAGTGGAAATGGCTTCCTCGACACCAGCATGCATCCTCGGTATGGGTGAGCGAAAAGGACGTCTGGCAGCAGGCTACGATGCGGATATCACTGTATTGAATGAACAATTTGACGTGACGATGACTTTCGTTGGAGGTAAAGAGGTTTATCACCAGTCGAAATAGTTTTTGTTAGAAAAAAGCAGTCCAAGGTCGCTCTTGGATTGCTTTTTTGTGTAGGTGTATTTCTCGCCAAGGCTTCCTGCTAGTACAGTGATTACGAATGACAGAAGCAAAAACAACTTCCACCTTTTACGTGGTCAAACTGTCTAATCTGCGATTTCTATCATGGCATATGATATAAGAACTCTTAATTTAAGGGGGGTATCGAATGCCACACGGTTGCAATGAGAATGCAAGCGGAAAGTGCTCTGAAGCGGAAGGGATCGGCACGGTTGCAAGTGGAGATGGTTCCCACGCCGAAGGGTGCAATACTAGAGCCAGCGGTAAATGCTCGCACGCGGAAGGATCCAACTCGATAGCAAGTAATTTTGGAGCTCATGCAGAAGGAATCGGAGGAACAGCAAGCGGTATTGCCGCTCATGCGGAAGGATTCAACACGACGGCAAGCGGGGACGAATCGCATGCAGAAGGGAAGGGCACGATCGCAAGCGGACTGATTTCCCATACCGAGGGTCTTTTGACAACCGCAACTCAACTGGCAGCTCATGCGGAGGGGATCTCCACAACGGCAGGGGGACGTGCTTCCCATGCGGAAGGGGAAAGCACAACGGCAAGTGGAAATGCTGCACATGCAGAGGGGGAAAACACAACAGCAAGTGGAACTGCTTCCCATGCGGAGGGTTCAAATACAGAGGCAAGAGAAATTGCTTCCCATGCAGAAGGTAGTTCGACAGTGGCCAGTAGATTTGCTTCCCATGCGGAGGGTCGAGGTACAGAGGCCAGAGGATTTGCTTCCCATGCAGAAGGTAGTTCGACAGTGGCCAGTGGAAATGACTCTCATGCCGAGGGTCGAGGTACAGAGGCAATAGGTATTGCCTCCCATTCAGAAGGTAATTCGACAGAGGCCAGAGGATTTGCTTCCCATGCAGAAGGAAGTTTGACACTGGCAATCGGTAATGACTCCCATGCCGAGGGTCGTAGTACATCTGCTCATGGAGATTCGTCCCATGCCGAGGGTTTTGGTACATCTACTAGTGGAATTGCGTCCCATGCCGAAGGGAATCTGACAAGTGCCTTTGGAGATGCATCTCATGCGGAGGGATTTAGAACGATTGCGAACGGAAACCTTTCTCATACGGAAGGAAGTAATACATGTGCCGGTTTACTTGTGGGAGCGCATGTAATGGGGACTAACGGCTCTCCTAATCCTGCGGTAGATTTGCCGTTTTCCTGGTATCTCGTCAATGGGGTAGTTCCGTGTGACATAACGGGAGTCGTTGCCAAAATTTTGAGTAATGGCAGTGCGTGTTTCGACTCGTCCGTGACAGCTTCAGCGTTTAACATAGCCGCCGGCGCTTGCGATTTTGCCGAAATGTTTGAAACAGCGGATGGCCAGCCGATTGATGCAGGTTTTTTTGTTACCTTTGACGGAGATAGTGAAACCATTCGCAAAGCAACTTCAAACGACGACTACATTCTGGGGGTGACAAGCTCCAACCCTGCAATTTTGGCCGATTTGGAAGATCCGGGATGCAGCAAGTTCGTATTCGATGAGTGGAGTCGGAAACAATATCACGAGGTTGTGATTCCATCAGTAACTGATGGGGAAGGGAACATAATCATACCTGAACGAACAGAGGTGAGGCCCAAAATTAATCCATACTGGGACCCGAACCAAAAATGTAAGACGCGCAGAGACATGCCCAACTGGGTAGCTGTCGGTCTTATCGGGAAACTGCTTCTTCACGACGATGGAACGTGCCGGGCGGGTGGGTATTGCAAGCCGAACGATGATGGGATCGCAACGGCTTCGGGCTCGGGTTATCGAGTAATGAAACGGACAGGAAACAATCAAATCTTAGTGCTGATTAAATAGCACATCTTCGAACAACTACGTGGTCAAACTGTCTAATCTACCATTCTTTTTGTTTTAACTTAGCGGCAGTCTAGGAATGCAACGCTTCTCTTCCTAATCCGCCGCTGTTTTCGTTGATCTGCTCCATCTAAATCCCTTATCGCTCCGCTTCCTGCAATGCCTCCGGCTGAAACCAGATCTTATGAAAGTCCAACCACCCTGACGAATTGACTGACACGCCCCGCAGTGATTTGTGGAAGGATGTAAAAGTCTTTTTCTGAACCAGGTATAAGACTGCACAGTTTTCCTTGATCATCGCCTCGATCTTGGCGAGATGGTGCTCCCGCATAAGTCTGTCTGGCTCCTGAAAAGTCAAGAAAATCTCTTGGTTAATCTCCCGAGCCAATGATTCATCGAATGCCGGGAGAAAGTAATTTTTTTGCAAATACATCTCCAGTTCGCTTATTTGATCACTACTAAACACGTTGCCATACAACTGACAGTCATGCTCGGGTAAACACTCTCGATTGGCGAATTCGGAAGGCTCTCTCACATCGACTTCCACGCGAATACCATAAGAGCTGCATCGTTCTTGAATCCAAAGCGCGTCTTCTTCGTGGTAGGGTGTCGTCACGAGGAGTAGCGTCTCTCCCTGATAGTTGCTTTCCTGTAGCAGAGACATAATCTCGGCATGACTGAGACGCTCATTCGATGTCTCTCTCACTTCTCTTAACGCCGGATGATACGTACGGAATCCTTTTGCCGGGTAAATTCGGTCTCCACCCAAGTCGGCGATCATTTGCTCCCGATCTATCAGCTGATCGAGCGCCTGACGGAATTTGAGGTGATTGTGCGGACCGCTCTTCCATTGGTTAAAAACGAGCAAATTACAGCAGGAAAAAAACGCTTCAGTATCACACCAATCTTCGGCGTTACGGATAACAGCTTCCTTCAGTGCTTGTGCTTTCGTCTGGACCCCATGTGATACCATCACTGACGCCCAATTTGGTTCTTTTAAGCGTCCCATGTCCAGCTCGGGGAAGATTAAGATTTCCACCCGATCTAACTGTGGTCTCCCGAGGAAATGGCCTGGAAATGCCTCCAAGATACAAATCCCCTCGTCAAGACGCGCCAGTTGAAATGGCCCCGTTCCAATCGGCTTATCCCCGAAGCCACCTGCATCATGTCCCACGATGTCCTCAGGAACAATACTTGCGGGGATCGTCGCCAACAATCGCAATAACAAGTAATTCGGTTCTTTTAGCACAATGCGAACGGTTCTGTGATCGATAGCTATGAGCTGTTCGATGTCACGAAACATCCAGCTTGCTTCATAGGTGTCTGGATGCAAGCGAAGCCGATTCAAGGAAAAAATGACATCGTGAGCCGTCAGTTCCCGTCCGTGATGAAAAAGCACGTTCTTTTTCAAATAAAAGGTCCATTCTGTAGCATCAGGACTGCTTTCCCACGAGTGGGCGATGGAGGGCAAAATAGACCGACTGTTCTGATCATAATGGACGAGCGTATTGAAAATTTGTCCCGCCAGATGTGCATCGAAGTGGTAGTAAACCAGGCCAGGGTCCAGTGTCACAATTGTGCGGTACACGGGAAAGCGCATGATATCTTGGGAACGATTCGATACCGTTTGGCTGGAGAAGCCCATTCCTTCCGAGAGCCA
Organism: Brevibacillus jepli; assembly: GCF_047229145.1. Lineage (NCBI taxonomy): Bacteria > Bacillati > Bacillota > Bacilli > Caryophanales > Paenibacillaceae > Brevibacillus > Brevibacillus jepli. The sequence continues at coordinate 194,461 of NZ_JBFEFW010000005.1, read as the reverse complement.
ATCCATGATTTGGTCTTTGACGGCTGCTTTTCCGTAGCGATTCATGAGCTCCATCGCTTCTCTGACGTCACCCTTATCGATTTGCAGCTTGACCTCGGCGAGGAGGATTTCATCCGAATCAGCATGAAGCGTCATGACAGAGACATTCCCCCGCCCGCGCCCAGCCTTCCACTCGATCCAATTCTGCTCGGACAGCTTGCGGACAATCAGCTTGGCGTAGCGAGGCGTACAATGCCAGATTCCGGACAGCTTTTCAATCGTAACGGGGAATGGTTTCCCGATTTCTTCTTGATGAAAAATCGAACGAAGCTCTAAAAAATGCAGAACGGTAACCATACTGGCCCCCATTTCTCAGTAAATGCGTTCTCTAAAAGGTGACAGGATTGAATCAAATCGAACCCTTTTTACCCTTTTTCCAGATCCATATACTGAAGATAACACGAGAGAGAACAAACGGGAATGGGGAAGAGAGATGGGGAAAAATCGATTTCATCCGGTGGCATGGGGTGTCATCATCGGAACATTTTTGTCGCGCACAGGCTTTTTTATGACGCTTCCGTTTTTGGGCATTTATTTAGGAAAGGTAAAAGGAATTGATCCGGCAGTAGTCGGTTCGATCCTGGCACTCAGCTTACTGGTGGGAACGATTAGCAGCTTTGCAGGGGGAGCATTATCAGACCGATTGGGTAGATATCCAGTCATGATCACCGCAATGGGAGCATGGAGTGTTGTGTTGATCGGCTTCGTCTTTGCGACTGATACGTGGATGTTCTTTGCTTTAAGTGCATTGAATGGTCTTTTCCGCAACGTATTTGAACCGACTGCCCGCGCCCTGCTGGCGGATGTTACGCCGGATGATCAGCGTTCAGCTGTTTTTAACGCCAGGTATTTTGCGATCAACCTGGGGGGAGCAATCGGCCCGTTAATCGGTTTGCAGTTGGGGGCAGGAAGCACATCCTTGCTGCCGTTTCTCGTCACTGCTGTCATTTTTGCCGTGTATGCAGCAATGTTAGTCGTGTTTATGGTCATGTTCAAGGAACAGTTGAAGAAGAATGCAGCTGCTGAGCCGATCACAATGAATCAGATGGCGCGAATAGTTTTTACGGACAAAGTATTTCTGTACTTGCTACTCGGGAATTTGTTCGTCGCCGGTGCTTACTCCCATCTGGACACAACACTCTCCCAGTATATTGGGCATGATCGGATAGAGGCGTATTCATTTTTATTCGTAGTAAATACCATCTCGGTTTTGGCGCTTCAATATCCGCTCGCCAAATTCATGAAGCGGTACTCATCGATGACCGCGTTGAAGCTGGGCTGTCTATTGTTTGGGCTGGGCCTGTTCGGATTTGGGTTGTTCACGAATTTGTTCTGGCTCTCCGTGTCGATGGTGGTGTTTACGATTGGGGAAATCTTATGCTTCGTCGTCGGGGATGTTCTGATCGGAGAGATTGCGCCACAGCATTTGCGCGGAGCGTATTACGGAGCAAGTGGCTTTGCTTTCCTTGGACAGAGTGTCTGCGCGTGGATTGGCGGGGTTTTGCTTCAGGTGCTCGGCTTTGGGCAAGGGCCTCTCATCTTCGCAATCCTTATGCTGTTGACCTTTATCGCCCTTCCGTTCTATCAGCGCGGCCAGTATTTATGGGGGCAGCGGCATCTCTTGGTTTCAAAAAATTCATGAAATAAATGGGGGACAAAGATCTAAAAAGGTGATAATATAGCTTCAATCTTAAAAACAGAAGGGAGATTAGACTTTTATGCTTAAACTTATTATCGCAAAATAAATTCCAAGGAATTTAATAGGAGGGCTATTCTATCATCTAATGATAGATTTATTAGTGATGCCCTTTTGCGATAATGAAGAGAAGCGATATAATGTCTAATCCATATAAGCAAATAAACAAGCACTAGCTTTAGGCTGGTTACCTTTATTTTTTGCGTATAGAAGACTTTATGAGTTTATTCTCATAAGGTCTTTTTCTGTTTTTAGGAGGAGTGAAACAAAAATGGGAGGGAATAGAAATGGAAAAATATGAATTAGTAAGTGATTATCGTAATAATGAAAGCTTGAAGGAGAGTTTTAATGCCTTAGCTATGAAAACTTTCGGATTAGATTTTCGTGACTGGTACAACAAAGGGTATTGGACTGACAAATATATACCGTATTCATTTGTAGATGAAGGTAAGGTTATCTCAAATGCTTCGATTAATAAAATGTCAATCATTATGAATGGGAAAAGGTATAAAGGGATTCAGATTGGTACAGTAATGACCGATGAAAATTATCGCAATCAAGGTTTGGCTAAGCAATTAATGCAGCATATCATGATAGAACACGAAAATACGTGTGATTTCATGTATCTTTTTGCGAATGATACTGTTTTGGATTTTTACCCGAAGTTTGGCTTTACACGTTTAAATGAAAGTGAGTTTAGCGTAGACCTGGCAAAAAGCTCCATTCAAATGAATATGGATGCGAAAGTAAAGCAGCTTACTATTGAAAATGATCTTGCATTGCTTGAAAAATATGCGAAAAATCGCCATGTAAACTCAATGACTCTAGATGTTCAACATAATGAAAGTTTATTACTATTTTATTTCACATTAGTATTTCGTGAAGCTATTTTCTATGTGGAAGATTTAGAAACGATTGTGCTAATGGAGGAGGAAGAGGATACTCTGCGTATTATCGATATCATTTCGCTATATGCACCCAATATGGAAGCTGTATTAGCGAGCATAGTGAAGGAAGCAACGAAAAAAGTGGTATTTTCTTTCACACCTGATTTTACAATCGAGGGCATGACAGCAACCATTATGCCAAATGATGATGATGCTTTGTTCGTTTTAACGAAAAAGTCATTGCTGAAGGGTAACTTTATGTTCCCATTAACCTCACATTGCTAATTGGAGTGAACAGCAAGTCTTGCCAGAATCCCCCATCTTTCGTTATCATTTTTTGAGAGGAAAGATAGGGGGCCATGCCGTGAGACAGGTAGAACGAGAAAGAGGTCTGAAAAAAGGAACGATCCTGCAAAAAGCCTATCGGATCAAAAAGACCATTTCCACAAGTGAGCTGTCGAATGTGTATGTGGTCTACCATTTGAAAAGCAAGAGGACGCTCATTCTCAAAGAGTTTTTCCCACAGTCATTGGCGATGCGAGATTTGGATCATGTGAAGGTTATCTGTCGTACACCTTCGTTAAAAGGCAAATTCGAGAGGCTACTAGACAGCTTTTGGCAGGAAGCTACCTTGCACAAAGAGCAGAGTCATCCAAATATCATCGGATATGTCGATCATTTTGCCGACAATGGCACAGGCTATCTCGTCGTGGAGTATTGCAAGGGGAAGACGCTGGATGAGTATGTATTGGCCCAGCACGAGCTGGATTTGGGAGCATTTCTGCATCAGACGGTTCTTCCCTTGGTTGACGGATTGGACTATTTGCACAAAAAAGGCATCATTCACCGCGATATCAAGCCCAAAAATATCTTGGTCACCGAAGCTGGCAAGCCTGTACTAATCGATTTTGGCTCCGCGATCTATTTCGAAAAGGATGAGCCCAAGCCGATCATGACGACAGAAGGATATTCACCGCTTGAGTTTTACTCGGGTCAGTCCAAGCAAGGGGTGGTTTCGGATCTATACAGCTTGGCTGCCACGTTGTACTACTGTTTGACCAAAGAGCGCCCAGTTGATGTGGCGTCTAGAGTCATTGAGGATGGCTTGCCGTCAATTCGAACTCGTAACCCCGAGGTTCCACTGCTGCTAGCGAATGTCATTATGTGGGGATTGGCCGTCGACTCGAAAAAAAGATGCCCCACACTCAAGCTGTTTGCGACAGCCATTCGTGCGGAGCATCTGATTTGGAAGGGGAAGGCTCGCTTATCTCTTAAGAAGCTTCCTCAATAGAAGATTTCTTAAAATCTGTGTAAAAGACAACTTTTTGAACTACTTCTTAAAGCGAATTTCGATCTCAGTCATCCGATCCTCGAAGGTCACATACACCTTGTCATTGTATTGGAGGACGAGCTTTTTATTCCGGGGCATGGTTTCCTTGCCCCGTTCTACCGTGCAGTGACTATGATTGACCAACAGCAAGGTCTGATTTTTGCCTGGCTGGAAGTAAATCTTCTGTGCTTCAGGCAAATGCTCATTCACATCCAGACTAGTGAACAGCTCCTGCAACGTGATTCGCTGTTTCTTGCCAAAAGAGGCGAGGGGCCAAAACTTGACAGGGATGTCGTTGCCGCTTGCCGTGTGCAGGAAGTATCCCTCCAGCCGCCCGACAAAGGCAGGCTTTGGACGTGTGAGCAGGTAAACACCATATCCGATTGCAGCTACGAGCAAAACGATGATGCCGATGGTGATGTAGCGATCCCATACCGAATGCACGGTAATGACAAGCGAACCTGTGACGGCAGCTCCTTCAGCATCTGTGGCGGTGATGGTGATTTCGGACGTGCCGCTTTTCTCTGGTGACAGCTTCAGAGACGTATCTTCAATCGTGGCGGCAAAACGCTCGTCCGGATCAGCGGTAACGATTGTATAGGTCAGCTTGTCGTTATTGGCGTCGGTAAAGAACGAACCCAAATCGATGGCCTGCTCACCGTTTTCCTTCTCGATCGTCAGCGTATTGACGGATGTGGCGACTGGCGCCATATTCGTGATATCATACACATTTACAGCGGTCTCTCGATAAAAGTCAGGGCCGTTCATAAAGATTTTCCACTCGTACTTGCCAGTGTGAGGGAAGACATAGTCGACTGTAAAACTATCTCCAAGGTTCTTCATCGGGACCTTCTCTTCTTTTTTCCCCACCAAATCGTTCACGATCAATTCTGCCTGCATGGATGCGTACACATCTTTGTCAGCCAGTCGCTTGCCATCCTCCAAATGGTGGAGGTAGGTAGTAAACGTGGCAGGATTCCCCTTGATCACAGGCTCAGGATTGACCTCTACACCTGCCTTCAAGCTGTAATTCCCCAGTAAATTGACCTTCACCAAATCTCCGGGTTTGCCTCTGAATTTGACGAGATATTTGCCCTTCTTTGGCTTTTCTATTTTCATCAGCGAGTATTTTTTGGATTGAATAAAATGCACATTTTGCGATTGATAGTACACTTGCGATTCCAGCAGCGGGAAGTTGGACAACAGGATAATATTTGCTTCCTGCATGCTAGCGTTGGGAATTGTAACGGTCACTTCCTGCAAGCCGCCGGTAGCTGTCATTGCCGCCACGGATACGAGCTGCGATTGAATGTGCTTGGCAAAAATCTGGTTGAAGATTTCTGGCAGATCATCCGTACTCTGTGTGACAAAAGACGTTCCGCCTGTTGCCTCCGCAATTTTTTTTAGCTGTTCCTTTTGTACGGAGCCATCATTATTAAGGCCAATCGTATAGATCGGATAGTCCTGCGCCTTTGCCTTCGCGATAGCAGATTCCACGTCCTTGTTGGAGGCTGCTACACTCCTGCCATTCGCATTTTGCCGCAAATCTGTGCCCCCGTCTGACAGAAGGATCAAAAATGGCTTGCGTGCCGGGTCCTTTGCTTTTTCAATCATCTCTGCCCCTCTGCGCAAACCAAGTCCCAAATCGGAATACCCGGAGTAACGCAACCCTTGAATGGTTCGTTTCAGTTGCTCCCGATCTCTTGCTTCGGCCATGCTTGCGGGCGACTGAGCTTGTACAATCCGATCATTATAAGCGACAAAGCCAATTCGAGTACGGGTGGCCTCGCTCATATCAATGAACATACTCATGACCTCTGCGGCTGTTTTGCCAGAGTCCGTTTTGTTCATGGAATTACTCGTATCAATGACAAAGACCGCATCTACTCCCGCATCCGCTGTTCCATTTGCCCCTGCAGAAAGGGGAGCGGACAAGAAGAGCATAGGGAGGAGCAGTCCGATGACCACCATTCGAAAAAGTGGCGGCAGAGAGATGGTAGACTGACGATTTTTGTACATACATTCACCTTTTTCCGAAAAAAATTTAAAAAAGTTCACAACTTACTAAAATGGGACGATTTACCTATAAATGGTTGATCGTATAAAAGATCGGATAAATATTGCCGATGTATATAAAAGTTAATTAAACCCATTTATGTAATGATATGGTGAATGTTGACGGCTCCCCAGCGGCAACTAGGGAGAAGTATCTATCAGTTCTTGTGCTTCTTTCCTAGTACGAAAGAAGATAATCAAGGCATCTCGCCATTTTTTCGAAGAACTAGGAAAGGAGACTCGGTGTCTTCAGCATAAAACGCGAATCCAAGAAAAGGAAGATTTGTGGAATAAAATGGGTCTAAATACTGAGAATGGTCTTCAAAATATAGGAAATTTGTCGCAATCCGCGGAATGTTGACAAAATATGCGGGCAAAGTTTAATTTAGAGGCAAGATTTTTTGTTTGTTTTTGGTATAAATGTCACGAAATGTAATTTATTACGAGAAGTAGGACTCATCTTCTATCAAGTAGGACTAAGTGGTTATGCAGACAACAGAAAGGGGCCATTTATGGACATTATTAACCAGACCAACCGAACCATGCTGTTCGAAGAGATTAACCCGGAAAAATTGGACCTGATCACCATTGTTGGAGATGTAAAAGGCATCGACAGTCTCAGCGACGACAAGATCAAAGAGATCAACGAGCATCTTCTCGTACGCAGCTTCGATGAGTTTTTGGACAAGTTCTCCCCGAGTGTGTATTCGTTCTACAATGCAGCGAACCAAAAAGTGATGTACACCTTGAAAAAGCCTGAGGGAATTGCAGAGGACGCTATTTCCGAGATCAAGATCGATCAGAGCAACGACTTTTTGAAAATGCTGTTTACGTTGATCGATACGAAGCGTAGCCAAGGGATCACAAACGTGGATTTCAAATTCGAGAATTTGCTCGATATGATTTCCCCGAAAAAAGTGATGGATGACATCCGCCAGGTGCGCAAAGAGATTCACTACTTGTACGGCCATTACGAGAAGCTCGACGAAGGCGATCCGAAGAAGCTCGATCTAGGCGACAAGCTGAACACGATGTTCGAGGATGCGAGCAAAAACTACAACAACGTCATGGCGATGCTGCCGCTGGCGATTGAAGATATCAAAACACGATTGCTCTTGGGCGGTGCGCAAGAAGAGAACCAATCCGAAGCCATCCAGATCGGGATGCTGACGATTGGAGAGGACGGGGAGCTCAAAATCATCGAAGCACCGAAGAACGACAGCCGCGAGCTGATGGTTCTCGATGAGAACAGCGGAAACGGACTCATGAACGTGTTCGAAGAGGATTACGAGTCGATCACAGAGACGCCATCCTCCTATGTAAAAGATCTTGTAGTGCGCACCTTCTGCCCACTGCCGACGGTACATACCGAAGTCAACATCGAGACAGAAGTACAAAACTACAATACTTATCTGGAGTTTTACAAAAACGCCAAGGATGACTTCGTGAAAACCGTGAAGCCTTTGGTCGAGAAAATTTTGGGCGTGAAGATGTTCTTCGATCAGTACGTGACCAAAAACAAAGGCATGCAGCCTGCCATGCTGATCACGAATACGAAGCTCGACATGCTCGTGAAGTCCAGCAACATTCCACGTTTGGAGACTTATTTGAACACGGTCAACGCGAAAAATGACTTCACGGATACGATTTGGTTCGGAATCGTGCCATCTGTTGATATGGATTCCGCCGGAAAAGCAAAAGTGACTCGCGAGCGTTTCCGTGGGAACGAAAAGGTCGTCAAGCAGGATGGCAATACGATGGAATCTCTGACGATGCTGCTCCAGGTTGTCAAGGACTTCAAGGTACAAGTGTTCTTCAGCTTCAGTACCGGTGAAGAAACGACCTTCAACAGCATGGCGACAGCGGGTATTGATAAGTACATCGACAAATGCGGAATCCTGGTGCGCAAAGAGTTCAGTGAGTTCGCGATCCCTTGCATTCCGAACTTTACCATTATTCCGAAAGACAAATCAGGGGTTGTCATCGACAGCAGAATGCTGCAAACCGAAGACGGCGTGAAGCTGTCCCAGGAAAAAGAAGACATCCTGAAGCTGTGGATCGAGGGTGTTTATGTCGGTGCCAGCTATGTAGCGGCAGGTGTCGTGGCAGCGTACCAGTGCCCAGAATACTTGCGCGAAGCATTCAAAGTCGTTAGCCGCGAATATCCGGGTGTGCGTTTTGACATCGAAGCAGGTGAAAATGGACTGCGTGCTGTCACCACGATGGCCAAGGAAATCTCCGGCTTCACCAACAACATCAAGGATTCGATCAATCGCAAAAACTTTGGATTCGTCTTCTCTTCGGAAAATGCACAAATCCAAGGCAAAGACATCAAGCGAATCACGGTGTACAAGGCACGCAGCCTCGCTATGGCAGAGGACGGCTTTGATTCTATCTACAAAACACTGGTCAGCACCTATATCGAGCGGATTCTCCGCTTCCAGACCGGTGATTTCAAACACGACAACATCGTGAAGTTCTTCAGCAACAATCCGAGCAGCCAAAAGAGCAAGTGGCTGGGCACACGCGGCTTCGTGAACTCCATCATTCACGATGGGGATGACATGAGCTACATCATCGATGACAAGAGCAACCTGTGCCATATCGATCTGGTGTTTAACGGCAATGTGAAAAACCTGGAGGTCACCATCACCAAAGGAACGACTCCGGTCAAAGCATAGCGCCCGTCCCCTGGAGAGCTGTTTATGAAGCTATTTGAACGTATAGGAATTTATATAAATAAATTCCGGAGCGCATTAAAACTTTCCGCTAAAACGCGGTCGCTCCTCCACGAATGGCATCGATATAGGTTTTATTACACATTACGCAGGTGGTTAGAGGTGTGTTTTCCCAAACGCACCCTTACACATAAGCCTCGAAGCCAAACCGGCAACTCGAGAGCAAGTTATCATTCCAAGGAGGTTTTATTTATGGGTTTCCGACTCAAAGTAGAAGGTTCTGAAACAATTGAGCTGGGCATGGACAACATCCAGACAGTGAAGTACGACACTGACACGCCAGACGATTCCAACGCGCGCTCCACAGATGTGGGTGCAACACTGAAGCTGACTGGCAAAATCATCACGGCAACAGACGGCGACAGTGCCGATGACACCATGAAGCTGGCTCTCTGGTCTTTGGTACCAGCAGAAAAAGCGGATTGCTACCGCAAAGTGACACTGGAAGTAATCGCTGCTGATCAAGTGATCCGCAAAATCTACTTCCCGAACGCATTCGTTGTGGACTATAACGAGAGCTTCGGTGATACCGAGGGTGTAGGTACATTCAGCCTCTTCATCAAGCAAAAGAAAGACAAAACCGAGCTCACCAAAATCGAAGGCGGCTACTCCGTTTAGGTTTTGAACGAAGTCAGGTAGGAAGAGCCGTACCTTGAAAGCCGTGTTCGAGGTACGGCTCTACAAAATAACCAAAATCAATGCCAGACAGAGGGTGCGAGCATGAAAAATTATTACGAAATTCTGGGGCTAACCAAACAGGCTTCCACGAATGACATCAAAAAAGCATACCGTCAGCTGGCAAAGCAGCATCATCCGGATGTGAATGCCGGGAGCAGTGAGTCAGAGCGAATCTTTAAAGAAATTACCGAGGCCTATCAGACGTTGCAGGACCCGGCCTTGCGCGAAGCGTACGATACGCGATATGAAGCTTTTCAGCAGAAGAAACAACAGACCGGCCATACAAGCAGCACGAGACCAGGACAAGCCAAACAGCAAGCACAGTCTGCACCAGGTGTGAATCTGGAGGATTTGGGGAGCACCTTTGAACGTTTTTTTGGTTTTCATCCGAAGACAGGCGAGATTAATCCGAACAGCATGAAATCCGGCAAGAAAAATCCACTGGACACGACGGATGTGTTTGAACAGTTTTTTCGCATGAAGAAAAAATAAGATGGAAAAATCGGGCTTGGATGACAGCTCTTTCTTGACATAGAGGTAGTAGCAACCTGCTCCTGTCTTGGGATGGATGTCCAGACTTACACCATTCACCCAAAGCTCGGAGCATTTTTCTTAAAAGGAAGTTCAAAAATTCGTCTTTTGATCACGAGGTAGTTCTTGAAGCTGACTCGACATCGAAATTTACGTTCACCTTCGAAGTCCGGTGCTCATGTAGCTCCGCTACACTGCGCTCCTCCTTCTTCAGGTTCTCGTAAATTTCTCGGTGCTGAAAAGACAAATTTTTGAACATGAGTTTGTAGTGGTCGTTCGATTAGGGGGATAGATGTGGCGAAGAAAAAAGGGTACCAAAAGTCCATCAGGGTGAAGCTCATTGAGCTGTTAATTGCCATTCTTGTGATTAGTGCACTTATTTATGTTTTTGGTTATACGGACAGCAACGCCCTGAAAATTTTTACAGGAATTGCTTGCGGGCTCTTTTTGTTCGGGGTCATTATCGTCAAATTCGGAAGCCCCGAAGAACCGGAGCCACAGAAAGAGGATGGCATCAGCAAGCTAGTGCTGCTGGATGAAGAGGGAGAAAGCGTGAAGGAATGGTTCATCCAGGGGGAGACGTCCCTCGTAATTGGCAAAAGCTCCTCGCAAAACGAAGTGGACATCGACTTGGCAGACGCCGAATACGCCGCCTTGATCAGCAAGCAGCATGCCGTACTGAATCAAGCGTCCGGGAACTGGTTCATCGAGGATATACATTCCAAAAACGGCACAGGCATCAAGCAGCCGAATCAACGCGACAAGAGCAAGCTGGAGATCGAACAGCCGCATAAAGTAAAGGCTGGCGACGTCATATACATAGCCAACACCCGCTTATTGCTGAAATAAAGAAAGAGGTAGTTCAAAAAGTCATCTTTTGATCATGAAGTCGTCCTCAAAGCTTATTCGACATCGAAACTGACGTTCACCTTTGAAGTCCGGTGCTCATGTAGGTCCCCTACACTGCGCTCCTCCTTCTTCAGGTTCTCGCCATTTTCTCGATGCTGAAAAGACGACTTTTTGAACAATTATGAAAAGTCATTGCACGGAACGAAACGGGGGAGCAGAAGAATGAGTTTGACAAGATGCGCGAATGGTCACATGTTTAGCACCAGAAAACACGGAAGCACCTGCCCTTATTGCAGCATGGTCGTTGAGCCTGGGGCAAAACCGGAAAACAAAGCACCAGCGAGAGTGGCAGACGATGATAAGACGATGCCGTATTTAGGGGAAACAGAAGGCATCGAGCCTGTCACCGGGTGGCTGGTATGTATTGAGGGGCCGCAGCAAGGTCAAGATTACCGCATTATGGCCGAGAAAAACTTCATCGGTCGCGCAGAGGATATGCACATCCGAATCGTCGGGGACAACACGATCTCTCGCCGCAATCATGCGGTGATTGTCTACGATCCGAAAAAACGCAACTTTTACTTGCTCCCGGGTGATGCGTCGGGGCTTGCCTACCATAACAATGAAGCGGTGTACACGCCTGTCGAGCTTACTGCGTACGATGTACTTCAGCTCGGAAATAGTACATTTATTTTCATACCGCTGTGCGGCGTTCACTTTGAGTGGGACAACTCCAACAAAGGCAAGGAATGATGAGCATGTTTCAACATGGCGTAATCCCGTATCTGGTCGTCCTTGGCGTGATCGTCGCCATTACTCTCTTGTTTCGTCTGCGTGCAGCTTGGGTTCGGCAAGAAATGAATCCTGTCATCCAGATCGGAAATGGACAGACGATCGGCAGGCGAGAAGAACAGGATGATTATTTTTCAACGTCAACATCCTCTCATGGGACGATTGCGGTTTTGGCGGATGGGATCAGCGGGCTGGCTAACGGTAGACTTGCCTCTACGCTTGCCGTGACTACGTTTATCCGCGAGTTTACCAAGCTGGACAATCCGAAGCACATGTCCCTCTTTTTTTCCCGTGCAGCTTCCCTTGCCAATTCGGAGATTTTGCAAGCGCTGCGTGGGAGTCGGGGTGGAACGACGCTGGTCGCAGCCGTGATTGTACAGGACAAGCTGCATTGGGGAGCGGTTGGAGACAGTATCATTACCGTTTTCCGGAATGGAGAATTCATCCCGATCAATCAAAAAGACATCTATGAATCGGTGCTGGAGGCGCGTTTTCTGTCTGGAGAGATTACGAAGGACGAGGCGCTGGAGCACCCGCAGAAAAAACAGCTGATCAACTACTTGGGCTACGACAACTTTCAAAATATTGAAATTGGACGTGAGCCGTTTCCGCTTGAGAAGGGAGACAAGGTCATTCTGTGTAGTGACGGCGTCTACGATACGTTAACCGAGATGGAGCTCGAGCAGATTTTGTTTCAAAATATCGCTGCCCATGACGCGGCTGACCAAATCATTGAAGCAGTGGAAAGCAAGCAAAAAGCCAATCAGGACAACGCAACCATTCTCATCCTGGAAAAAGGCTGGTAACGGGGGAGCGGGTAGTACGAATGAGAAAGGACAACAGTGAATTCATTACCGGGTTTCTATCCGAATCAGGCAGCTTCGTTCGCAACAAGGATTACTTTGCCTACGCCGAGCTGGATGATATCGCTTGCTGGGTAATCGCCCGCGGATTGGACAACGATCAGGAAGTAGAGAGTGCAGAGCTGGCGGCCAAAAGCGTTCTGGGCTACTTTTTGCAAAAGCCGTCGATCTCGCGCTATCGCATTCGCCGCTATTTGCAGGAAGCGCACCGTGTTCTGCAAGCCGAGAGCCATCGAGTCAGGCTCAAGGCGAGCTTGACCGTAATCGTAACGGACTATGCCAGAGTGAGGTACGGTGTCGCAGGCAACACCAGGCTGTATCAGTTTCGCAATGGTCGTCTGCAATGGCAGAGCAAGGATCAGAGCCTTGCCCAACAGATGGTGGATGGGGAGGAAATCGCAGAGGACGCGCTTGATCAGCATGAGGAGCGCCATAATCTCTTGAGCTATTTGGGGACGCCCAATGAGTTTCGCCCGTTTGTCTCCAAGAAGCTTCCGCTCTATGACGGTGATGTTTTTCTGCTTGCTACCCCTGGTCTGTGGGAGAAAGTCAATCCGGCCGAAATGCAGGACGGGCTCCAAGAGGCGACAGATCCGGAAGCCTGGATCGATACGCTGGAAGACGTGCTTTTGAGCAAGCAGGAGCATGTCGTCCATAATTACACGGCAGCCGCTATTTTTGCGAACAAAATATTCAAGACTGACCCGCAAAAAAAATGGCGGATCATCAAACGGGTGGCGCTCATCCTTCTCGTCCTTGCACTGGCTGGAGGCGGGGCTCTGCTGTTCAAGATGAAGGAAGCCGAACGCATGGCAGATGCAGCGACAGGGATGTTCGAGCATGAAACAGCCGGGGACGCTTTCATTGCGGAGAGCGATTATCCGAAGGCACTCAAAGCATACAGCGATGCCCGGAATGCAGCGAATATCGTCAAAAACAAAGTGCAGGCCGCCCTCTTGGCCAAAAAGATCCGCATAACACAGCTGATCGTGGATGGAGATACGGCTGTTAAAGATGAGCAGTACGCCAAAGCACTGGATAAATACGACAAGGCGCTCAAGGAAATGAAAGGGCGCGAAGATTTTAACGAACCGGAGATTTTGGAGAAAAAAGAAAAGACGCAATCGTATGTACTCGTCATGCAGTGGAAAAAAGAAGGCGATCTCTTGTTTGAGGCGCAGGATTACGCTGGTGCAGAAGCCTATTACCAAAAGGCGCGCAAGCTGGCGTTGGAAACGTCTTTTGTGACGGGAGAAAAGGAGCTGCGCACCAAGCTGGACGAGGTAGCTTCCAAAAAGACTGGCATAGATAAGGAGAAGAAGACGCTAGACGGAGACAAGCTGGAGAAGCAGGGCGACGAGAGCTATGCGGCGCAAGACTTCGAGGGAGCGATCCAATCGTATACGATGGCGCAGGAAATTTATCAGGAAATTGGTGTGCTGGAAAAAGTTTTGGCGATGGAGCGCAAGGTGACGAAAGCGGAGGAGAAGCTGAATCCGCCTGCTGCTCCGCCATCAGCAGGTGCGCCAGCAGGCCAGCCACCTGTGCAGGGGACGAGTGCTGCGAGTCAACCTCCGGCAGTTCCGGTCAATCAGACGGCTCCAGTCAACCCGATGTCTCCGGCTAATCAAACGGCCCCGGCCAATCAGACAGCTCCTGCTAATCAGACGGCTCCGGTCAATCAAACAGCCCCGGCCAATCAGACTGCTCCGGTTAATCAGGCTGTTCCGGCTAATCCGGTAGCTCCACCTTACCAGACAGCTCCGGCACCCCAAGCAGTCCCGCCAGCCGGGACAGCTCCGGCGACTCAGCAACTTCCGCCACCAGCCACGGCCAACCCGACACAGGAGGAGGCAGCGACAACGCCATGAAAGAGATCGTACTGGATCGTTTAAACAAAATGGAGGAGCTGGAGCAGCGGAGGTTGCTGAAGCAGCTGATGAACGGTGTTTTTCTCAATCTGGTCGAGTATCAGGAAGAGATGCAGAAGAAGCTGGAGGAGCGTGTCTTTTCCGAGATCGAGGACAAAGAAGAGAAGCATGATATCTACGTGACGCTCTGTCACCGCGATGACTTCGACCCGATCCACGAGTACTTGTACCCGATGATCCCTGGCGATGAGGAAAAGAAGCTATGCGACCGCAAAGAGCTGGCGGTCAAGCTCAGCAACCAGGAAGAAGCGGTACTGATGACGATTTTTCTAGAGTGTGATTACGAACGGATACAGGCGCTGATGATGAGCAAGCGAACGTTCAAGGGACGCCTGAAAACCGCTGGCAACCACTTTCCAATCGAGGTGAGACTGCAACAAAGTCGTCTGTATATGGATGAGCTGGAAAAGCTGTACAACATGTTTCAAAAGAACGGGATGCCATGGAAAACGGTGAATCATCCATACGCCAGCAAATTTTTTGATGTCATTCTGGTTGCGTGTGAGGGCACGTTTACAGAAGACGAAGAGATTCTGGAAATGTCGATTACTCTCGATGAGTGGGAGCCTTATAAAAAGCTGGACGTCATCCCGCTTTGGAACATCGAGCGTTTAGCTTTGAAAAACATTGGCTTTCCAGTACCCGCCATCGACCGAGTGAATTTCGAGCATGTCCTGTCGTTACGTAAGACGGGGAGTGAGCACGGGTATTTGGTGGATGGAGATGAGGAGCTGATTCGCTACATCAAGCGATCGCCGGAGGAGCTGACAGTCGTCTCGCCGCAGGAGAAATCGGGGATTTGGAATGTATGCAAAATTACGAAGCCTGTCACGACCCGAATCGGGAGGCTCGATTACGAATTGGTGTCCAATCGTCGTAAAAACAGCTTCGTCGGGAGCTATGCCCGGAAACAAGCGATAACGGTACGGGCAAAAGGGGAAATTATTCGGATCGTTCATTCCTTTGAAGCAGCCGAGCATTTGGAGCTGGTGTATGCAGAAATTCGGGAAAAAAATAATCGTCCTCCCGCCACCTACGGCTTGAATCCTTTCATTAGCGATAACGTCCGCGTAGAAAATGACAAAAAGATCATGTCTCTCGGGTTTAGGAGACGTGGCGAGAACAGCTTTATTCTCCAGGACATGATGAGCTTTCTCGTCTCCGAGGTTCAGATGTATTTTCCTGAATACAAGTGTGAAGGAGAATGGGCTTGAATTACATCTGGGATTTGGTTATTCGTGCACAACGCGCCGGGATCGCCAAAAAAGACATCCAGTTCAAAGCGGCAAAAGTGTACTCGCCCTATATGGAGCTGAGTCATGAGGCGATCAACGCCAAAACGGTGGACAAAACGGTAGAGGTGAATCCGTATTACCGCTTCGATGATATTTTCCGAGATCTTTTTGATGCCAACTACACGGATGATGCAGAGCTCCGGCATACCTTGTTCGACATCATCATCCACTTGCTCGCGGAAATCGATCTGACGCAAGGCATGAACAAGCGCGAATACCACATTCGCTTTGTATTGCGTGATTTGGAAGAGGGGCTCTTCGGCAGTCGGGTACAGGAAAATATCCGGCTTTTTACCAAAGAGGAGCGAGAGATTATCGCGGGCAATATTTTGCGCTTGTATGAGACCGGCGAAGCGGTGTACCTACTTAAGGATACGATGCGTAAAATATTCTCTCACTCTACGATTTACGCCAATTGTGAAGAAAAGGATGAGCTGCTGATTTACGTCGGGCAGTCGGAAAGTAAAACCGCACATGCCAAGCTCTCATTAATCAAGGATATTTTTCTGCCGGTTCGGTTCCATACAGAGATATATTGGCGAAACCACTTCGGTATCTTGGATGTCGAGGAAACGATGCTGATTGACAGCGTCGCACTGTATTAGAAGCTCTGACAGATTGACCCCAACGAACGTCGAGAGAAAGGAGAGTTGGCATGTCTACGTATTCTTATAAGCTTCATCTCCAAAAGGGCAGCGGGGATGGCGATCAGCGCAATCATGCAGGCGAAGCGACCTACACGCGGGATGAACTGATGGAGATGACGACTTTTCAGCTCCGCAATATTTGCTACAAGGAAAAGCTGGTCGGCTCTGTCGTGAACAATCTCGATCGGGAAGGGCTGCTGCATACGATTTTGCGTTTTAGGGGCGCGGAGGAAAGCCTCCTGATTGAGCGCGTTGTTCCGGGTGGTTTTGAACGCCTCGAAGCCGTCCTCCACAAATATTTGAATACCCCGATGTCAGGTGTAGATACGATCAAAATTCCTGCGAAAATGTGCTTGTACATGGGTCTCGCCATCGACAAGCTGGACAATTATCGCGTCGAATCCGCCCAAGGCTTGTCCGAATCCAATGTGCTTTTGGTGAACGACCATATGGAGCTATGCGGCATTCTGCATCTGCGCAAGGACAAAGATGATACCAGGGCGGGCCATTTTACGCTATTCGCTCATAAAGAGGCCCAACTGAGAAAAACGGTCAATCAAAACTACAGTCTGCTCTTTTTCCGCAAGCAGGATTCGGAGTATTTATACAAGGCGTATCATCAGGACCATCCGTTGCCGCCTGTCAATCTCCACTACTACAAAGTACCCGTGACTGACCTCGAGATCAGGGAATTGGAAGAAACGGATGCCGTTCTGGCTATTGATTTTGGCACCTCTTCGACGACAGCAGGTGTTTTTTTGGACCATCAGTATGTCAGCTCTCCTTCCAGCAACGACTTGTTGAATGGACGCATCCGCTTGAATGCGATCAATTACGTTTCCTTCCCCGATACGACGCAAAAGGTTGAAGAATGGATTGAGGTACTACCGACGGCCGTTAGCGTGGCGGATTGCTCCTCTCAACATGAGGTTCGCTTTCATATCGGCTATGATGCACTGCGGCACATGAAAAAGAACGGGTACAGCACGAACGCGACGGTGTTTCAAGGCATCAAGCGCTGGGTGAACAGCTATCACAAGATGGAAGAGGTCATGGATAGCCAAGGAAATACTGCGACTGTGAAACGAAGTGACATCCTGCGTCAGTATCTCCTCCACGTCATCCAGATGGCCGAGCATCAATTCAAATGCCGTTTTCGTCACCTCCATATCACGAGTCCGGTCAAACTGAAGACACAGTTCCTTGAGATGTTCACGGAGATTTTGCCTGAGTATCGCATCGAATCAGAGCACGCCCTCGATGAAGGGATGGCCGTTCTGTTTAATACGATTGCTGATCAGATTGACAAAAACAGCTTTCTGGACGGAGAGACGTATCAAGCGCTCGTCATTGACTGTGGTGGGGGAACGACCGATCTGTCATCATGCCATTTCCGGATCGAGGACGGACACATCTCCTATCGCATCGATATCGATACCACCTATGAAAACGGCGACACCAATTTTGGCGGCAACAACATTACGTATCGGATCATGCAATTTATGAAAATCGTCTTTGCTGACTATTATGGCAAAGGGCGGCAAGTGACCGACATCGACCAGATTATTGACATCCCCGGATCGGAAATTTTCCGGTACGTGGATGAATACGGCGTAGACTCCATCTATGAACGCTTCGAGGCGAGATATCGGGAAGCGGAGGCGATATTACCGACCCGCTACAAGGAGTACGAAAACAAGAGCCGGGACGATTATCAACGCGTCCGCAACAATTTTCACTTTTTGTGGGACCTCGCTGACCATATGAAAAAGGAATTCTTCCGTCAGACGGGCATTTTACGCAATCGATTTACTGCTGAAACCGAAAATCGTCAAGAGCCTGATTTAAAGCTGACAGCAGTTGAACGATGGGTGTTGTCGATTCGAGAGGACGGTCGCTTCCGGGATGTGTTTGACTTTCCTGATGTCGTCTTCAATGCCAAAGAGATCAATCATCTGATCAAGGCGGATATTTACGAGATTTTGCGTGTTTTCCTCGATGATTTTTATCAGCAAGGAAGACTGGCAGAATTCTCGATTATCAAGCTGACTGGACAGTCGTGCCGCATTGATGTTTTCCGTGAAGCACTGAAAGAGTTCGTCCCTGGGCGCAGCATCGAATTCCGGCAAAAGTCGGAGGATGCGGGTAAGGTGCCAGACCTGAAGCTGTCTTGCTTGCGCGGAGCACTACGCTATCAAAGCGCGCAAAAAGCAGGATTTATCGAAGCGAACATTACGAATCATGCGCCGATCGTCCCGTATTCCGTGACGGCCTTCACCCATAACAAGCAAGAGAGAGTGCTCATTCACAGTCAGGAAAAGTTGAGTCAAGTGCATGGCTCCATCTCGCGTCCCTACGGGGTGAGCGAGGTTGAATTCTTTCTCAAGGAAAGCGATGGACAGCTGCGGCAGAGGTACTTGTACATGGATGAACCTGCTCATTACAAAACAGTGCTGTATGAGGACATCGCGAGTAAGTACGGTACGCATATCCCGCAGGATGAGACGGACTCGATCCAAAATGGCGAGGCGAAATACTTCGTTTTTGCGAGTGGCAGTGAGTGGGGCTTCCATGTCGTGCCAGTAGCTCGGCTGAATGAACAGCTCTCTTTGGGAAAAAAGGTTTTCTTCGCATTTGAGAGTGACTTGTCAGAGCTGGATTTCTTTGACGGGCTGAAATAATCGAAAACCAGGCAGCTTAATTGAACAGGAAGGGGGAACAGCGGTGTTTTCCCATCTCTATCCCAATTTTCATAAAGGGCGAATCCTCAAGCGAGAGATGCTTGAAAGCTTGCGTGATTACCCGCGGCATTTTGTAGATTTATACTTTCATGATTATACAGACGGCATCATTTCTGGGATGGATGTCACGATAGGTGAAGGTCACCTCACTATCGGCAGGGGCATCGTCAAGCACCAAGGGCGGATTTACTTGTTCGAACGTGAAGAGCGCGTCCCGTATGAGGCCGCAGGCAGGGAGACGGTGCTCAAGATTCGTTTTCACGAGGAGACTTCATTAACCGACTATTACGCCTACGAGACATCCTATGTTCTCGATACAGAGATAGAGTCCCGCGGGGATGAACGGGAGCTGGGGCGCTTCAAGCTCAAGGAGGGTGCTCGACTCCGCGCCGATTATCAGCATTTATCCGATATGGCAACCGAATTCAATACGTGGAATATCGTACATGTCGAATATTCTGGGCAAAACGAGCCAACGCTTGCTCCCTACATCCTGCAGTATTTTGCGAGTGAAATGCTAAATACTGGTACCAATCACCCGTATGATCTCGCCTTTGCCATGCAGGGCCTCAATGCAGAAAGAGTAGAGCGACAGCTGATTCTTCATTATATAGGCAACAGATTGGGGACTGGTTACCGAGAGTACACGAACCTGCAGATTCTCAAATACCTCGCACGCATACTGGATGACGCCAAGAACGGTGGAAGGTCCTCAAAACCCGAGTGGAAAACAGGCGGGCGTCAGCGAGTTATTGTTGATTAACGAGAGGATGGTGAATGGAAATGGAGCGCATGGATGAAAGCATTATCGGCATGTTGAATGAGCTTTCCGGCGAGGATGCACAGCCAGCAGCCATACGTTTTGGTCCAAAGGGAAAGAACCGACTGGATGTGGTGAGCAAATCCTTTATTACGGTCGGGGAAGAGAAAATTCCCATGGAGGACAAGCGTGTCCTCGACGACCTCGTACAGATTCGACTCCCCAAGAACTTTACCATCATGAGCCCAGAGGTCGCTGCCCTGAAGTATCCATCGGAACGCAGACCTTCGCTGATTTTTACGAATGAAACCGCGTCGATCAATCTGGCTTTTACCTATACCGAGAGTAGGCTGACCGATTCTCCTGAACAGCTGAGAGCCTTCATGGATGTGATGAAGCAGGTTTTGCGCAAGACACAGCCCCTCGCCCGTTGGCAGGAGGAAGGCATACGCGAGATCGCGGGGAACAGCGTCGGATTTTTCGAGTTTGTCGCGCCAGCACTGGATACGGACATTTACAACCTGATCAGCTTTGTCTCGCTGCAGGGACGAGCGCTTCTCTGTACGTTCAATTGCACGGAGCAAGAGCTGTCAGACTGGAAGCCAATCGGCTGGGGAATCATGGATTCCTTGTCGATCGTGTCTACAGGGTCGGATGAAAATGGGAAGGGAGAAGGGAAAATATGAGTCTTCCTGTCATTGCCTACAACAATTTGCAAATCTCTCCTTATCAATTGACGCATCTGGTAGAGCTGACGATTACGAAAAAGATCAATGAGCATGCTCGCCTGACATTTACGGGGATCGTACCAGAAGAAATGAAGGACAGCTATGTAGAAATGACGGAAGCACAGACCCCTATCGAAATCAGTCAGGTGGATAACGAAGGCAACGCCACGCCACTTTTTGCCGGAATCGTGCTGGAGATAGGCGTCAAAGCCGTACGGGATGTTTATTATCTGTACGTTGAGGCCGTTTCTCCTACGTACAATCTCGATGTGAAGCGCAAGAGCCGATCCTTTCAAAACAAAGCGTTGACCTATGGTGCCCTTTTGAAAACGATTGCTGGGGAATACCCGGGGATGGACATCATGGATATGGCCTCCAATGGCGGAGCGCTTGGCTCCTTTACCATGCAATATCAGGAGACGGATTGGCAATTCCTCAAGCGGCTTGCTTCGCGTTTTCAGACTGGATTGATGCCGGCATCTGTTTTTGAAAAGCCGAAGTTCAGCTTTGGTGTGCCAGAGGGTGCATCGAAAGGCAAGCTGGACGATTTTCACTACCGGGTGCGCAAAAATCTGAATGAATACCGCCATTCCTCGGAAAACGGGGTCAAGGGCGTGGATGAAAATGACTACATTTTTTACGAGGTAGAGACGGATCGCGTGCTCGATTTGGGCAATGGTGTGGATTTCAAAGGGAAGAGCCTGTATGTGTATGAAGCCCATACCGAGATGAAGAAAGGCTTGCTCAAGCACAAGTATTTGCTCGCGTCCAAAAAAGGAATGAGCCAAAAGCCGCTCCACAATTCGGTGATTGTCGGGGCATCTGTGCAAGGGAAAGTCATTGAGGTCTCAAAAGACAACGTCAAAATCCATCTCGATATCGACGAGAAGCAGAGCAAGAGCGAGGCGCATTGGTTCCCTTATTCCTCGGTTTATACGGCCGAAGGAAACAGCGGTTGGTATTGCATGCCTGAGCTCGATGACTACGTCCGTGTCTATTTTCCGAGCAACAAGGAAAGTGACGGAATTGCGATCAGCTCTGTTCGGAAAAATTCAGACGAAGGCGAAACGAACAAGCTCGGGAATCCCGATATCAAATACTTCCGCACGGCTAATGGCAAAGAACTAATGTTCAGTCCATCAGAGGTATTGCTCAGCGCAAAGGACGGGGAAATCCTCATACGCATGAACGATGCGGACGGCATCCAGATTTTCAGCAAGAAAAATATCAAGGTTGTCTCCGAAAAGGACATTTTGATGGACTCTGCCACGAAGGTGATTATCTCGGCGAAAGAGGAGATCAGTCTCACCTGCAAGGAGAGCAACATCAAGATGGACGGAAATACAAGCATCGTCGGGCAGGAGCTCAAAACCAATTGACACACATGGTGCCACGCGGTAACCGTGTGTTTGGTGTATGCAAAAACGGTGAGAAGAAGGGGGGATTGGCATGGAAAGAGAGGAAGCCTTGCAGTATTTCAAGGAGCACGAGGTGCCGAAGAGGACCATTGCCAGCCTGCACGCCTTGGATGCTTACTATCAGGCCAATAAAGAGAGACTGGCAAAAGAATTTTTACGTTCATTTGAAGAGATTTGCCGACGAGTCGTTCACATGCAGGAGCTAGGGGAAAAGGGCAAGCTGGCGCACTTGACCTATTCCATGCTGCGGACGGAGCTTCTTGAGGGAAGCAGTCATTATTTGCTGGAAGCCACGGACAGCAGCTGGTTTTTCGATCCGGTCGAATGTCAAACCACCTACGATGCGAGCTGGGCTTTTCGCTTTTTGGATCGGCTTGGAGAGGAATGGAGCGAGGCTGCCAGAGCGTATGCCGGACTCATAAGGCTTCCCGATATCGAGAGGATCAAGCTCGTGGAGGCAGAGAAGTTTCATCAGTATGTCGTTCACCTGATCCGTTATGCCATGGTGCAGGCTGTCCAGCTGGAGGTCTTCCAACAGGTGGACAAGGAGCCGGAGCTGGAGGTACGTGTCGGAGAATATCTGGATCAGAGCGAGATCGTGTACTGTCTGGATACAAGACATAAAGATTCCGAGATGATCCGTGCTTGGCTGGAAGAGAAGCAGGAGCTGGAATACGGCTACAAGGTTTTGGCAGGTCTCGATTTGGCACTAGGACAATTCGACCGTCTGGATCTTCGCTATTCGGACCTCTCAGACAGCCAGTTAAAGAATGCGACCCTTCGCGAAAGTGTTTTGGTCGGAACGAGATGGCATCGTGCCCAGCTGCAAGCAGTAGATTTCCAAGACAGTCTCATTCACGGAGCGGATTTTACCGGAGCGAATCTGCTAGGGGCGAGTTTTCGTGAAGCATCCGGGCCAAGGGGTCTTTTGGAACCAGATGGGTGGGAGACGCCCGGCTTCGATGGCGTCTTGTTCGTCGGGGCGAACTTGACCGGGACTGATTTTACCGGAGCCGACTTGCGTGGCGCGGATTTTACAGAGGCGATTTTGACCGGGGCGAACTTTAGCGGAGCATTTCTGGAGAGAGCCGTGTTCTCGGAGGACGCAAGGGAGTCCATTCTGTTGGATGAGCTTCAGGAGCGGCATGTCATTTGGCGAGAGGGGAGTCAGGTATGAATTATTTCATCTTGTCACAGGACGAGCGCATTGCGAGTGCGGTAGAGCCAACAGGCGTTTTTGACGTCATCCGGCAGGAGTGGCTCTCTCCGGATTATCAGGAAGAGCTGGACGAAGCAATCATCCAGTTCGATATCAAGAAAAAGAAAGTAAACGACTACCTGGATTTCCTCGACAGACCCATCCCGCTTTATTCCAACCGCTTAAAGACAATCATCCACAAGTTCGCGCCGAGGTTGTTTGTCAAATCCGTCGTGCTGGTAGACAGGGAGCGGATCAAGCAGGATTTGTACTGGCTGATGATCCTGCCGCGTGTGAACTGCTTGTCCGAACAGAGCGAGTTTCATAAGGACGGCTCGCTCAAAAGGCTGGTGCTCGATCCGGAAAAGCTTGGCCGCCATACGATTTTTCAGATAGAAGGGATTCGTGAACCGTATATCATCATCGATTTGCGGCTGGCGGAGGCGTTGCTGCGCAGGGACTTTTTCGGTATCCGCTTGAAAAAAGCAGAGCAAGCAGGGAGGAGAATGAGTCATGCCCATGATTGAAGATGTCGATGTAGTGCCTTCGTCCGCACCGAAGAAAAGCTACGTCGTGGCAGGAGCGATTCTCTCGTGCAGCTACGGGAGCCAGCTGAACAAGCTGAAAACGCCGTTTAGTCATGGCGTGTACATTCGCAACCAGGCACAAATGAACGTCAACGATTACATGCCGCAAGTAAACATCATGCCGTTTGGCAAATGCAAATGCGAGAAAAATCCAACCGTCGCTGCTGCTACTGCGGCCAACAACGGCGTACTCAAGCCAATGCCATGCGTTCCCATGGTCACCATGCCCTGGATAGAGGGCAAGGCAGATGTACTCGTAGAAAATCATCCCGCCCTGTTAAACACCAGCACGAACATGTGCATATATGGAGGCTGCATTCGCATCGAAGACGACGGACAGGAGCAATCGTGAGGGGGATTGTATGAATACGACAGAGAAGCTGGCTGGATATGAGAATATCCAGTTGGTCTCACCCTTTGAAATCCAAAGCCTGCAAGATGTCAGAATCGTAAAGAAAGTCAATGAGCACGCGAGATTGTTCGTCACCGGAATCATCCCAGAGGAGAAAAGCGACCGGTACATCGAGATGGCGACGAGTGAGGATACCGTTGCGTTGAATTTGGTTGAAAACGGTTCGCTGACGAAGACATTGTTCAAAGGACTCGTGGATACCGTCAGTGTGAACTTCGTTCGAGGCGTGTACCAGTTGGAGCTGGAAGCAGTCTCGCATACGCAGCGAATGGATGGTCAGCGCAAAATGCGCTCTTTTCAAAATAAAAAAATGAGCTATGCGAGCTTGCTCGACGAAATCACGAAGGACTATCCTGGCTCGGATTATTTGGACCATGCTTCGAACGGCGCGCAGCTTGGGACCATCGCCATTCAGTATCAGGAAACAGACTGGCAATTTTTAAAGCGACTGGCATCCCGCTTCGGCTCTATTCTCGTCGCCGAAGCCGTCGCGGATACGCCCAAGTTTTGGTTTGGCTTGCCCGAGGGACGCACTGCCCAACTGACAGACGCCAGCTACACCGTCAGCAAAAGGCTGTCGCCCTATATGGAAACAACCGAAAACGGCTACGCGGAAGGAATGTCGGAAAACGATTTTCTCACCTATGAAGTAGAAAGCGGGCAGGTTCTGCAACTCGGAGACCGTGTGAACTACCAAGGAAAAGAACTGGTCGTCGCCGGGTCCACCACGAGAATCGACCATGCCCTGCTGATTCACACGTATCAGCTCATGCCCGAAGCAGGCATCCGGCAAAATCCCATCCGCAACCACGACATCTGTGGCGCGGCTTTGGAAGGCAAGATCATCGACATCCAGAAGGACACCGTCAAAATCCACCTCGACATCGATCCGAAGCAGCCCAAGGCAGAGGCGAGCTGGTTCCCGTATGCTACGGTCTACTCGGCAGAGGGCAACAGTGGCTTTCACTGCATGCCGCAAATGGGAGACTCCGTGAAGCTCTACTTCTCCACACCAGATGAAGAAGGCGCCATGGCGGTCAGCTCCGTGCGAAAAGGCGGAGGCAGCACGGCGAAAACGGGAAATCCCGGCATTAAATACTGGGGAACCAACTTTGGCAAAGAGCTGATGATGGGCGGCAAGGAGCTTGTTCTTACAGCCAAAGAGAGCGAAGAAGGCAATATTTTTATCAAGCTGCACGAAGAAGATGGTATCGAGATTCACAGCATGCATCCGATCATCTTTTCCTCGGAAAAGGATATGGAGTTTACGTCAGATACGAAGGTCGAGATTAAGGCCAAGGAAGCGATCTACCTCATGTGCAGCACCAGCAGCATGATTTTGGACGGGGAAGTGGATCTTCAAGCACCGAAGATTGAGATGGTCGGGCTGACGAAGGCGCCTGTGGTTGTGGAGGATTTGCCGCAGGAGGAAGAAGAGGAGGAGCAACAGCAAGAGGAACAAAAGGAAGAAGAGAAGTCTGGTTGGGGTGGATTTCTGGATGGCTTGCAGCTTGGACTGGATCTGGTGGGACTCATTCCGGGTCTGGGAGAAATAGCCGATTTGGCGAATGCGGGTATCTCCGCAGCGCGTGGGGACTATGCAGGAGCAGCGTTATCTTTGGCAGCGTGTATCCCCTTTGCAGGATGGGCGGCAACCGGAGCCAAGCTGGGTGTCAAAGCACATAAAGCCCTCAAGGGAACAAAAGCTGGACAGAAAGTGCTTGAGGTGGCGGATTCAGCAGCGGATGTTGTAAAGAACGTAGCGAATACAGTGGAAACAACAGTAGGGAAGGTCTGGACGGCTGCCCGCAAAACACTAGACGAGATGGATGTGATGCAAGCCGTCCAGCGAATCAAGGAGCAGTTGTACGCCAGCATCATGGCTGCAAAAGAGGCTGTCATAGCCAAGGCAACACAGATGAAGGAACAGCTCAAGCAAAAAGCTAGGAAGCTGCGCGATGATATGCAAGAAAGCTTGCAGAATTTAGCGGACAGTTTAGGCCCTCAGCTACAATTGGCGGAAGGGTTTCCAGTAAAATTCTCGAATAAAAATGATGTGGTGGAGCTTGCCCCTACGGAGAACCAACTGAAGTGGCGCGAAACATACGGGGGACCGAATGGCCAGAAGCCGAATCAAAAGCCACCGGAGAAGCCGCCTGAGACTAAATCTAAACCTTCAAAAGAAGAGCAACAAAAAGCAATAGACAAAGCAATGGAAGATGCTGCTCGAAATCAACCAGCTTATACAAGAGTTCCGAATAAACCAAGAACATATAAAAACAAAGTTAGGAATGAAGATGGCACGACAACTTATACATTTGTCTCAAAGAAAAATGGAAAAGAATACAAAGTAACTTATGATAAAGCTGGGTTCCCAATATTTAATTCTAAACACGAAATTTCACTGCCTGAAAAACTGTACTTGGAGCCGGATGGAGTACAATTTGATTATTTGTCAAAAAAACTCTATGAGGAAATTATAAAGAACCCAGACCTAGCGAAAAAATTTACTAAAGAGGAAATTGAACTATTTAAAAATGGTTCCGTCCCAAAAACGTTGACATGGCATCATCATCAAGATAGTGGGAGGATGCAAATTGTTGACTATTTTGAACATCAAGTAGCTGGTCATACAGGAGGAAGAGCGATTTGGGGTGGAGGAGAGGCAGGTAGAAAGGGTCAAATCAAAAAGAAAATTCTGGAGATGTTATCATGGGATTGATTAGTTGGATGTTTGTAGAAAAAACTGTTGATGAAAAGACAATATCTTCTGTTGAGAATACGTTTGGTGTGAGGTTTCCGTCAGACTATAGGGAATGCGTTCAGAAATATAATGGTGGATACCCCAAACCCAATAAATTCGATTTTGACAATGGGACACAGGGAGTTTTTAATGATTTAATTAGTTTTACTGATGAAGTATTAAATATTCAAATGTTTTTTGACTTTAAAGATGATCCGTGTACCATGGGAATAGTACCATTTGGCAGAGACCCGTTTGGAAATTTACTTTGCTTTGATTTTCGCAATTCTTTAGACAAACCTCAGATAGTTTTTTATGATCATGAAGAAAAAATAGAGGACGCAATAACTCCAATATGCAGTTCATTTACGGAGTTATTGGAGAGAATGTATTCTTTAGAAGAAAATAAAGATAATGGAGGGTAAAAATGGGAATTGAATTTGATTATACATTTCAAGAGTTAAATAGACAGGACATCGAAGGATTTGAGAAAAGAAATAACATAATACTCCCTAGCGACTACAAAGAATTTCTTTTGAAACATAATGGTGGAAAACCTAGTGTGAGGAGATTTGAAACTCAAGATGGTAAAATAACTTCATCAATAATGATGTATTTTCCTTTATCAGAACAGGCAGAGATGAATTTAGAAGACAAATATAGAATGTATACTATTGGTAAAATTGTACCCTCTAACTTTCTTCCTATAGGGATTGATCCAGCCGATAGTTTAATCTGTTTATCGGTAGGAGGGAATGATGTAGGAAAAGTTTATTTTTGTGACATGGATTATTTTGAGGAAGATAAGGAGTTAAAAGAAGAATTTATTGTCGTAATTGCTGATAGCTTTACAGATTTTACAAGTAAGTTGTTTATTCCTGATAACAGCTAATGTAGAAAAAATAGAATGGATTGTAATTCGTTTTTATCTCATCTGCACAAGAACGTGTGAAACAACTGTAAATGCTCATTCCGACTTAAACTCTGAGATGGAATGAGCCTTTTTTGCATTTCCAAAACTCAATGAATAGTGGCTCACTTCGGAATATCAGGAAGAGCTGGATGAAGTATCATTCAATTCGACATAAAGCAAAGTGATAAAACGACTACTATAATTGCTTTACAGACTTATTCCGCTTTATTTCGACAATCATAAACAAGTTCGCGTCCGAGTTGTTTGTCAAATCCGTCGTGCTGGAGGACATGGAAGAGATCAAGCAGGAGTTGAATTGGGTGATGATCCTGCAGCGTGTGACTTACCTGTCCAAGGAAGGCACCATGGCGGTCAGATGAGTATCATTTAAAAAACATTTGTATCGTTGGCACGGTGGTAGTTATCGGAAAAATCCTCCGGGTAAACCAATTAACACCTCAATTCCAAATGATTTTTAATTATTGATTCTGAGAGGAGGGTATAACGTTGGGTAAAATACTTGTGATAATAAAAAATGATAATAGTATAACTAAGTATTTAACGACAATTAAAAAGTTCACAAATTTAGGTTTTGGTGAAATTAAAAATAGAGTTGAGAGTGGTAATACTATTATGGAATGTGAGTTATTCAATGATGAAGATGATGATAGGAAACTGAAACAACTAGTTATTGACTTGGTTAATATAGGTGCGAAGGTTCAACTCTATGATGGGAAGGTATCGATAGATAATGAGATGACTGTTGAACACTTAATGAATAGAATTAACTGTGAATGCTAATCTAATTATTGACCACCTATCGGTATATCGCTCATAAAAAAGTTGACCACCTGAGCACCTCTTTCCTATATCTTGGATGTTGACTAGACAACAAGATATGGGAGGAAAGGAAATGCTTCAGATGGCTAATTATGAGTTTATCAGGAAACAGCACTTCGTGCTAGGTAAGTCGATTCGTCAAGTATCCAGAGAGACGGGATATTCTCGCCAAGTCATACGTAAAGCTTTAACAACAACAGAAATACCTGTGTACAAGCTTTCCAAACTAAAGCCGAAACCAGTTATTGAGTCCGTTCAATCAATCATCTTAGAATGGCTGCGTCAAGATGAACAAGCCCCACCAAAGCAGCGACACACTGCCAAACGCATCTTTCAAAGACTTGTTGAGGAATATGGTTTTACAGGCGGTGAATCGACTGTTCGCCGCTATGTCAGACAACTACGAGTCTCTCCCCCCAAAGCGTACGTTCCACTTGAATTCCCGCCAGGGAAGTTTGCTCAGTTTGACTGGGGCGAGGTTGATATCTTGTTGTTTGGAAAGCAAGTGACCGTTCAAGTATTCTGTTTACGCTGTACCTATAGTCGAAAAATCTTTGTCCAAACATTCTTTCATCAGAAGCAGGAAGCCCTTTTGCAAGGTCATGTAAATGCCTTCGAGTTTCTTGGAGCCGTACCTCACACCATTGTTTATGACAATTTAAAAACCGCAGTGAAAAAGATTTTGGAGGGCAAAAACAGAGAAGAGCAGGAACGGTTTACTCAATTACGAGCACACTATCTGTTCGAAAGCTACTTCTGTGAACCTGCAAAAGGGAATCAAAAAGGGCAAGTCGGGAACCTTGTTAAAATGGTCAAACAGCAGTTTTTTACGCCGATGCCTTCTGTAGCCTCTTTAAATGAGTTAAATGATTGGTTGTTGCAAAAATGCTTATCTTATGAAGACACAAGAGTTCCACGGTCTACCATTACGGTGGGTGAAGCTTTTATTCAAGATAAGGAGTGTATGTTGCCACTTCCTTCTCACCCCTTAGAGTGTTATCGAATGATACCAGTGAAGAGCAATTCCCTCTCCTTGGTTACCTTTGAGCAGAACGCGTACTCCGTACCTGTTTCTTATGCCTCGAAAGAGCTAGTATGCCGAGTCTATGCTGATGATCTTGCGATCTATCACAATGGGGAACTGATCGCTACCATCAACGATGTTTCGAAAAAGGGAAAGAGATATTCAACTATGATCACTACCTCGATCTCCTATTAATTCGACCAGGATCAGTTCTTTATGCTCGGCCTTTGCAGAAGGCTAAATTGCCAGATATCTATCATCAGTTTCTAGATAAGTGCAAACATCGCTCTGCGGGAATTAAAGACTTCATCCGAGTTCTCTTATTGCATCGGGAGTTCGAGCCTTCATTGGTCGAAGATACGTTACGAGAATCAGCCCAAAATCGAATTTTCCAATATGATGCCGTAAGGCAACTTCTTCTCCAACGAACAATACCAGAGCATCGGGTTTCTTCTCTTGCTTTTGGGACTGACAGCCATGTCCCCGTTATTCGAGTAAAGTCCCCCGATCTTACTCAGTACAATGACTTGTTGCAGAAAAGGAGTGTCGTGCATTGAGTACATCATTTCTACTTGAAGCCTATGCAAAGCGCTTACGGTTGCCCGCAATCAAGAAATCCTATAAGGAAATGGCTCATGATGCCATGGAGCGTCAAATCCCTTATGAAGATTTTCTATTGGCTCTTTTGGAACAAGAGGTTTTGCAACGAGATGCGAATCAAATTGCATCCCGCACTAAACAGGCAAAGTTCCCTACAATTAAAACCATAGACCAATATGATTTTTCAGTCATGCCGGCCCTAAATAAACCGAGGTTCTCCAGCTTTCTCGTTGCGAGTACATCGAGAAGGCTGAGAATGTAATCTTTATTGGGAATTCAGGTACCGGGAAAACACATCTATCGATTTCCCTTGGGATGGAGGCTTGCCGCCACGGTTACACCGTTCAATTCTGGACAGCAGCCAAACTGTGTAATGAGCTGATGGAGGCGCAATCAGAGAGGCGTTTGCTTCAATTGGAGAAACAATGGTTAAAAGTCGATCTAGCCATTCTTGATGAGGTAGGGTTTGTTCCTTTAAGTAAAACAGGTGCTGAGCTACTATTTCAATTCTGTGCTGCTCGCTATGAAAAAGGAAGCATGATCCTTACTAGCAATTTGGACTTCGCTAACTGGACTCAAGTGTTCAAAGATGAACAAATGACGGCCGCTTTAGTGGATCGACTTACACACCGAGCTCACATTTTTGCAATGAACGGCGATAGTTACCGATTTAAGCAAAGCCTGAAGCAATCGTGATCATGAAAAAGTTACCCACCCGTCGGGTGGAATAATTTTTGCCATGGTGGTCAATTTTTTGATGAGCACGGTGGTCAACTATTTGATTGACATTCACAATTAACAGATTCAAAGAGATTCAAGAACAGAATCAGGAACTGGATGATCTGATGTACGGTGATGATTAAGAGTGGTACATGAGAGTTCACTGCTTAAGCCATAGGGTTTGTAAAATAAATGTGTAATCTCTTAAAGAGTGTGGCAGTTTTAAACCAACTGGAGTTATTTCGATCTATATATACTGGGGAAGTGTAAGATAATGCATGGGTGCAAGAATCAGAAATTGGTGAATTTCAAATTCCCATTCAACATGTGTAAAAAAAACTAACCACAAAAAAACTTTACAAATAAATTTAATAACGTTTGAAGGCTTATTCCACTTGAATGATGAGGAGAAATGAGCCTTTTTGCATGCTCAAAATAACAGGAGGAAAGAAAGCGAAAGGCCTCTCCTGAAACAGCGGCTTTCACTGCATGTCGCAAATGGGAGACTCCGTCAAGCTGTACTTCTCCACACCAGATGAAGAAGGCGCAATGGCGGTCAGCTCCGTGCGAAAGGCGGAGGCAGCACCGCAAAGACAGGCAATCCCGGTATCAAGTACTGGGGAACCAACTTTGGCAAAGAGCTGATGATGGGCGGCAAGGAGCTTGTTCTTACAGCCAAAGAGAGCGAAGAAGGCAATATTTTTATCAAGCTGCATGAAGAAGACGGCATCGAGATTCACAGCATGCATCCTATTGCTTTTTCCTCGGAAAAGGATATGGAGATTACGTCAGATACGAAGATCGAGATCAAGGCCAAGGAAGCGATCTACCTCATGTGCAGCACCAGCAGCATGATTTTGGATGGGGAAGTGGATCTTCAAGCACCGAAGATTGAGATGGTCGGGCTGACGAAGGCACCTGTGGTTGTGGAGGATTTGCCGCAGGAGGAGGAAGAGGAGGAGCAACAGCAAGAGGAACAAAAGGAAGAAGAGAAGTCTGGTTGGGGTGGATTTCTGGATGGCTTGCAGCTTGGACTGGATCTGGTGGGACTCATTCCGGGTCTGGGAGAAATAGCCGATTTGGCGAATGCGGGTATCTCCGCAGCGCGTGGGGACTATGCAGGAGCAGCGTTATCTTTGGCAGCGTGTATCCCCTTTGCAGGATGGGCGGCAACCGGAGCCAAGCTGGGTGTCAAAGCACATAAAGCCCTCAAGGGAACAAAAGCTGGACAGAAAGTGCTTGAGGTGGCGGATTCAGCAGCGGATGTTGTGAAGAACGTAGCGAATACAGTGGAAACAACAGTAGGGAAGGTCTGGACGGCTGCCCGCAAAACACTAGACGAGATGGATGTGATGCAAGCCGTCCAGCGAATCAAGGAGCAGTTGTACGCCAGCATCATGGCTGCAAAAGAGGCTGTCATAGCCAAGGCAACACAGATGAAGGAACAGCTCAAGCAAAAAGCTAGGAAGTTGCGCGATGATATGCAAGAAAGCTTGCAGAATTTAGCGGACAGTTTAGGCCCTCAGCTACAATTGGCGGAAGGGTTTCCAGTAAAATTCTCGAATAAAAATGATGTGGTGGAGCTTGCCCCTACGGAGAACCAACTGAAGTGGCGCGAAACATATGGGGGACCGAATGGCCAGAAGCCGAATCGAAAGCCACCGGAGAAGCCGCCTGAAATTGATGGATCGGGAAATGGTCCTAATAAAACATTTGTTGATAATCCATTTGATGAAAGAGGAAAACTTAAACCGAATGTGCAGTATAAAGCAGGTGAACACAAATATGACTATGAAACTGATCATCTAGGCAGAATTGAAAGCTTTAAAACAGATGATCTAAAATTAACTGCAAGAGATGAACGATTACCACATGAGTCAAATACGCCAGGTAAGGAACCTGGTGACCATGCAGGGCATTTGGCAGGTGATAGGTTTTGTGTTTCACCAGATATCGATAACCTTGTATCCCAGTCAAGTAAGGTTAATCTCAGTACTTATAAGAAAATTGAAAATGAATGGGCAAGAGCTTTAAAAGAGAATCCGCCTAAACATGTGTCTGTTGATGTAAAAGTAAATTATGAGGGGGATTCGCTTCGACCGTCTAGTTTTAATGTAAGTTACATAATAGATGGTGAGCTAAAAGTTTTTGATTTAGTAAATTAAAGGAGATTGGACTATGACAAAAGTATTTGAAGATTATTTTTCAGAACTACAGGCAGATATGGTGTCCATTTGTCTTGAGTATGTAAATAATAAAGCTGATATGATATATATATATGCTTCGAATGAATATGGACAATTTAGTACAGATGTATTTTATCAAATTAACAAGGCTATTGTTAAGAAACACAAGGTAAATGATGCAGTATTAGACACTAATAGTAATTCAAGACCTATCTACGATATATCAAAAGAGAGACAAGTAACTTTACTCAACATTCTTAATAAAAACTTACGTGAAATTAATGATTTATGTAAGAAAAATAACAGGGAAATGCCCGCAGAGATGAAATTGATTTATAACGTATCTGAGAACAAATTAAAAGCTCAATACAGTTACGAGATAAAGTATACTAATGATCCTGAAAAATTACCTAGTCATATTTTCAATGATTGGTTCGAAGAAATGGGTGGAAAAATATAAGGACAATATACAAAAAAGAACCATACAGTACAATAAAAAGCACGTACAATAAGTAACATAACTATCACATGATAAACTTTCAAAGGTTGATTCCATCTTTCAACAATAAGATGGAGTCAGCCTTTTTTGCATGTTCAAAATCAAATGAGCGAAGGTGCGGAAACGGCAGTGACTGCGGCAAAGCTGACAACGAAAGCAGTGAAGGCAACAAAAGCGATGTCCAAGGCAACGAAAGCGGTCTAGGCGACGGCCAATGCAGCAAGCGCTGTGAAAGGTAAGGTCGTCACTGCTGCGCGGAACATTCAGGAGAGCATGCTCGGCAAGTTCATGCAGAAGCCTGTTGTGAAGGAAGTGGTCAAGGAAGCAGGATCTTAGGCATTAGATTATGCGACGGATGGCGTATTCTCGGCCGTAACAGGAATGGCCGGGCGTCGTAACAGAGTTCGAGTGACGTACAAGAATATCAATAGGTTGAGAAAACGGAACATCAAACAAGCGAAGCTGAAAAGTTGTCTTCGAGACCCTATCCACGGAGGTACCGGAGCCCAGTTTATCGTTCATCCAGCCCTCAAGCTGTATGGTGCCGAAACATGGACGTTTGAGCTGCATTATAACTCCTTGCTTTTGCAAGAGGGCGCACTTGGCAAAGCGTGGACGCACAATTACAAAATGCGCCTGGAATTTCTGGATGAGACACGCGAAGAAATCACGGTTTGGTGGAATGCTGGCCGCGCCAATACCTTTACTCGGGTTCAGGACGGCTTATACCGATCCAGTGATGCGGACGTCTTTTTTGACGAACTGCGGGAAAGACAAGACGGCTATACGCTGTGGGTCAAGGAAACGAGAGAGACGTACGATTTTGCCAGAAATGGACAAGCACTTCGCCATACGGTGGCTGCCGCTATGTCGCTGCTCTTCAGCTATGACTAACATGGCAAGCTGAATCGATTGACAGAAGAGCGGAGTCGTCGAGCGTTTTCTCTGGAGTATGGGGCGGATGGCTTGGTGTCAGCATTGTCCGATGGGACTCGTTCCCTTCGCTTTTCGTATGATGCAGACCGCAGGATGACTCGCTACACCAATCCTAATGGGGTTGTCACTGACTTGTTCTATACAGGAAATGACCAGCGGAATCTCTGGCATCCGATGGCGTCATCGTCTACACGAATATGTTTGACGAAGAAGGGCGTATCATCTGCCAGACAGACGCGGCAGGCATCCCTGGCTATATTCATTACGATACCGAGAGCCGCCCTGGCATGATGGTCACGACCTATAGAAGACATAGAGGAAATTAGAAAACAAAGAAAAAGATTGAAAAAACGTAGTTTTAGCAGTGATCCTGTACTAGACCAAAAAAATAATGATTTTAGGGAAGATTATTGGAAATGGCGATCAGATGATTATCTTAAAACATTAGCCAATGAGAAAGGGTGATGGAATTGAATAAAGAGACGATCATGGAATTAATAGCAAATGCCCCGCAAAAGTTTTTTGTTGGTGCATTAGATGAAAGTAGAATAAATGGTATTGAGGAAAGATTAAAAGTTAAATTACCAGATAGCTATAAATGGTTTTTGAAAGAATATGGAACAGGAGGGGGGGGGGCGGGGTTGAGATTTGTGGAGGCGGACTCCGAGAAGTTCCGACTTGTGTAAGAGAGACTGATGAATGGAGAAAATATGGTTTGCCAAAGGAGTATGTAGTCATACAGAATTATGGAGCGGGGGTTTTTTGTCTCGATACTTCAAGGTTAAAAAATACTGAATGTCCAGTCATAGACTGGGAGCAAGATAATGAAGAAGGACTATATGAATTTGAAAATTTCTTTGCATTTTTGGTAGAGAAGTTTTCAAAATAACCTTCAAAGGCTTATTCCACTTGAACGATAAGGAGGAATGAGCCTTTTTGCATGTCAATAATCATTAGCTAATTCGGGCAAGGAGCTCGTTCTTACAGCCAAGGCGAGCCAGGAAGGCATTATTTTTATCAAGCTGCATGAAGAGGAAGAGTCTGGATGGGGGGGATTTCTGGATGGTATACAGTTAGCACTGGATGTTGTGGGACTCATTCCGGGTCTGAGAGAAATAGCCGATTTGGCGAATGCGGGTATCTCCGCAGCGCGTGGCGATTATGAAGGAGCAGCGTTATCTTTGGCAGCGTGTATCCCCTTTGCAGGATGGGCGGCAACCGGATCCAAGCTGGGTGTCAAAGCGCATAAAGCACTAAAGGGAACGAAAGTTGGACAGAAAGTGCTTGAGGTAGCAGACTCAGCGGCGGATGTTGTGAAGAACGTAGCAAATGCCGTCGATGTGATGCAAGCCGTCCAGCGAATCAAGGAGCAGTTGTATGCCAGCATCATGGCTGCAAAAGAGGCTGTCATAGCCAAGGCAACACAGATGAAAGAACAGCTCAAGCAAAAAGCTAGGAAGCTGCGCGATGATATGCAAGAAGGGTTGCAGAATTTAGCGGACTGTTTAGGTCCTCAGCTACAATTGGCGGAAGGGTTTCCAGTAAAATTCTCGAATAAAAAGGAGCTTGCCCCTACGGAGAACCAACTGAAGTGGCGCGAAACATATGGGGGACCGAATGGGCAGAAGCCGAATCAAAAGCCGCCGGAGAAGCCGCCTGAGGGGATGCCTAAAGCTCTTAAAATACCACAAGGGCTAACTAAAGAACAATTTGAATAGGTTTCAGCAATGATTCGGGAAAAAGTTGGACACTTGAGTGACGATATCGTTGTTCAAGGTAGTAGAGCAAAAGGAACAGCCAAGCCTACCTCAGATATTGATTTTGCGATACGTGTTTCACCAGAAAAATTTAACGAGCTCATAAAGGATTCTTTTAGTAAAGTCAAACCTCCGAATCCAGGTTCTGCTAAAGAAAAAACAATGCTACATGCCATTGAAACAGGAAAAATTCAGTCTGGTGAAGCTAAACTGAGTAAGTTTAGGGAACAACTGCAACAGGAGCTAGGTATGGATGTGGACATTTCTATAATTAAAATAGGGGGAGCGTTTGACAATCCTCCATTTACCCCAATTAAATAATGCGAGGTGCTTTTAGTGGAATCTCATTATGATTTGTTTACAAAAATATTTTTGGATACCGATAATGAGAAAACATCAGTTGTAGAGACGGTTTCAAAGTTTGTTGAGGGTTCGGTTACAGGTTCGACCATTGTAACGGAGCAAGCTGAAATATATATTTTCAACAACGGAGATTTTTCTGAAGAGAAAAGAAATCAAGGAAGTGATGAATTTTTATACTACAAATACTATCTCGATATAGAACCAATGGAAGATGTCGATGAAAAGGTTTATATTGGGGAGATTTCAAAACTGCTGACAGAGCTATGGGACTCTGGATTCAAAGCGATAGCCTCATGTGACTTTGAAGACGAGCTTCCAAGAAAAGGCGGTTATAATTTTGAAGGGCGTTAAGAATTTTGATTTGTGTGCGAGAAATACAATATAGGGTGTACATCGTAATAGCAGGATCATACAATACAACCAACAAACCAAACACTTAAAAACTTGACAAACACACTTAGACCAACTTTCAAAGGCTTATTTCAACTTGAACGATGAGGAGGAATGAGCTTTTTTGCATGTCCAAAATCAAAGGAGGAAAAGAAAATGACAAAGCAGGTACAGGAAAAGGTAGGTCTAATTGCTCAGGCACAAGCAGAGTATGAGGCAATCGTAGAGGAAGTGAGAGGCTACTGTCAGAAAGCACGAGAGTTACGGCAACAGGCTGACGAGATGAGATGCTCTGGCAGTACCGACCCGCAAGTAGCAACAGAGATACGCAAGCTACTGGAACAGGCTGACTATTATAACCTTCTAGCAGACCAGAAGGACGGACATCCTAGACTGGAAATACTTCGCCGCTTAGATGGATTGGAACGAGAAGCATCTGGATTAAGGAGATACTGTACAGCACAACGAAAACGTATTAGCCCGTCAACAGATAGAACTGGAAAAAACGGAACAAGAAGCTGTGTTAATGGTACAACGAGCAAAAGAACAAATACAGGAAACGGAACAGCTATTGGAATCCCAACGAACAAAACTGGAAGAATTGAAGGGGAACAGAATTGAGTAGGAAGTTGATAAAAGGATTTGAACCACTAGAGGGCGCAACTAAGCCCCGAAGCATTGGAAGTACGCCGAGAATACAAAAGACAATATGAACGTGAGTATCGGCGCAAATGGAGACAGAAGCCGGAGAATCGTCTGAAAGCGAAGGAGTACGAGCGCAGATACTGGGAACGCAAGGTACAGCAATCCAAGGCATAGCATTGCAGCCCAACTCTCTTAGATGACGTACAATGTCAATCAAAATATTGACCACTTCGCTCAACATAAAGTTACCACCACTTGAAGACTGAACACACATCATCATTTTCACACCTATTAGCAAATGTTTTAGTTTAGCAACAACTAAGACTTAACTTTATATCACCACATATTTCCTTTGTGGGCTTTAAACTTTTAGATTTAGGTGAAAAATGATGAATACGCTAAAAAAATTTGTCTATCGAATGGTTATCATAACTATATGTATATCCGCGACTTTTTTTGAATCATATATTTCAGCCATTATTCTTGGTATTTGGTGTTTGTTAGGTGCTGTTGGCTTATATACCAATAATCATATATTATTAAAGATTCTTCATCATGATTTTGACCTAACATATCATGAAAAAACTAGGCATAAACGCCCTATTCAAATTGTCATTGCATTATCGTTTGCGGTTTTTTCCTTCCTATTGCCATTGTTTTATAAGTTAGCTTAACAAAATAAGCTGCCCCTACAAGGCAGCTTTTGTTTTGAGCGATTGTTTAACTATCGTTTCCCGTTACTTCAATAATTTTTAGATATAATTAATTTTTCTCTGTCGTATAATAAATCATCGCGATGATCGGAAAAGCTATTCCAATCCACAACGCTGCATTCCAGCCACCTAAGGCATATGCCCACCCACCTAAGGCTGACCCTATAGCACCGCCAAGGAAAAAAATGGCCATGTATAATCCATTTAATCGGCTTCGAAACTCTGCCCCTAATGAGAAGATGGCACGCTGTCCAAGGACCAGATTAGCAGAAACTCCCATGTCTAAAAGGATCGCTGCAACGACTAGGGTTGCAACTGCAGCTGTCGAACCGCTTTGAATCATCAGGGGAAGCAATATAGAAATGATAACAATAGCTAGCGCTAATCCTGTGGCAGGTCGAATCCAACCTTTATCCGCAAAACGTCCTGCCACGGGCGCAGCAACCACCCCAGATACCCCGACCAGAGCGAACAATGCAATCTCTTTTTGAGAAAAATGAAAAGTGGGGCTACTCAATAACAAAGGAACAGTTGTCCAGAACAAGCTAAATGTCCCAAACACACAAGCGTGATAGATCGCTCGACGGCGCAGGATCGGAGTCGTTCGGAGTAAATACCACATGGAGCCCATAAGGGTTGGGTATTGTACATTTACCAACGGGTTCCTTGCAGGCAGCGCCTTTGCTAATAAGAGTGCCAGAACAAAGATCGTCGCGGCAGACAAGAAGAATACAGCGTGCCAGCTCAGGAGATCTGCCACCAAACTCGATACAGGCCGTGCAAGCATGATACCGAGTAACAGACCACTCATGACATTACCAACTGCACGTCCGCGCGAGGCATCAGGCGATAGATGAGCTGCATATGGTACCAGAACCTGAGCTGCGACTGATCCTATCCCGATAAACAGTGAAGCTATGAGGAATAGCGCTGCATTTTTCACTACTGCCGCAATCGTCAAAGCGACTGCAGTGAAGAGCAATGATGCTACTACCAGCCGTCGGTTTTCAAGAATGTCTCCCAAGGGTACGATAAATAATAAGCCGATACCATAACCAATCTGGGTAAGTGTGACGACAAGCCCTGCAGTTTCTGCAGATAGCCCGATTGCTGAACTGATTGGTCCCACCAAGGGCTGCGCATAATAGAGGTTAGCGGCGATTACACCGCACGAAATTGCCAGAAGGAGGGTAATCCAAGACGAAACAGTTTTCTCAACTTTTTGGTTTGCGCTTAAACTCATAGCAAGCTCCTTTACAATCGTTATGAAAATATGCTTTTCTGGAACGTTCGTTCCAATAAGGTTAAAAAAATATGTTACAGCATCTCAATCACAGTATTAACCATGTCATAAACGACTTTCTTGTCACTTTTTACTTTGGCTATTACATTGATACTATGATTGAGGTTAAGCAATAAATGCGATAGCACTTTTATATCTTTTTTGGGATCGATTTCTCCTGTCTGCTGTCCTTTATGTAAAAGTTCATAAAAAGTCTGTTCCAATTCCTCAAATCGGTCACGTATCAATTTACGTAGTTGTTCATCTGGTGAATCCATACCAATGGTTGCATTTGTTATCAAGCATCCTTTTGGCAAATCCTCATCAAATGCGGAAGTAATGTGCTGATCAAAATACTGCCGGATTCCAACTTTCGCAGACGGCGCATTTACCAAGAGATTTCTTTTATTTTGCCCTATTTTTTTGTAATGGTGTATGGCCTCAACATAAAGCGTCTGTTTGTCCACAAATGTTTCGTACAAGCTTGATCTGCTTAATCCCATTGCTTTTAATAAATCCGGTATGCTTGTCGCTTCGTAACCTTTTTCCCAAAAAACTAACATTGCCTTATGAAGTACGCGCTCCTTGTCAAACTCTTTAATACGTCCGATGGTTAATTCCTCCTCACTGTAGGAATAGTATAATGTTTCAGGAACGAACAGTCCAGTATTTTTATCATAACAGGCGAGAAGAGGATAAAAGAAAAACTGCTACCACACGGTTTGAAAAATGGATAGATAAGTATTGTTTTAAAACCTGATTGTCCAATAATGGTAGTGAAAAATCAAAAAAGAACCTGAGCAGATTAGCCAGGTTCCTTAATATTGCACATAAACAGCCACGATGATATAATCTAATAACGACCGTCTAAATCGGTTTGGTCAAAGTTATCGCATCCTACACTTTAAATGTACCATGCCCGCGAACTCTTGTCAAATGTTTTTTCTCAATTCAATGGTTAGGAGAGATGTTGAATGAGTTCATTGGTTCTCGGTTTTCAGGAAATGGAAAAAACGCAGCTTTTGCTCGTTGGCGGAAAAGGGTTAAATATAGGGGAATTATCAAAAATTCAAGGAATACAAGTACCAGAAGGATTTTGTGTTACAACAGTGGGCTATCAGAAAGCCATTGAACAAAACAAAGCGTATCATGCTTTGTTGGATCGACTAACCATGCTAAAAGCAGAAGATCGAGAGCAAATTGGTGAAATCAGCAGGCAGCTACGACAAATCATTATGGAAGTAGAAATTCCGTCCGATGTTGCGTGCGCAGTTACTCACTATCTGTCCCAGTTTGGAGAGGAGCATGCTTATGCAGTGCGTTCTAGTGCGACTGCTGAAGATTTACCACATGCCTCTTTTGCTGGCCAACAAGACACCTTTTTAAATATCATCGGCGTCGATTCCATCTTGCAGCATATCAGCAAATGTTGGGCTTCCTTATTTACGGATCGCGCGGTCATCTACCGTATGCAAAATGGATTCGACCACAGTCAGGTTTCTATATCCGTAATCGTTCAAAGGATGGTTTTCCCACAAGCTTCAGGGATTTTATTTACCGCTGACCCCATTACATCCAACCGGAAGCTGCTGTCAATCGATGCCAGTTTTGGACTTGGAGAAGCACTGGTTTCTGGCTTGGTATCTGCCGATTGTTATAAAGTACTGGAAGGGGAAATCGTCGATAAGAGAATAGCAACCAAAAAAGTGGCTATCTATGGACGAAAAGAAGGCGGAACAGAGACACAGCAGATCGATCCTGATCAGCAAAAGACGCAAACACTTACGGAACAACAAATTTTACAACTGGCACGCATTGGAAGACAGATCGAAGCTTATTTTGGTTACCCACAAGATATTGAATGGTGTTTGGTTGATGATACGTTTTATATTGTCCAGAGTCGGCCCATCACGACTTTATACCCGATCCCTGAAGCGAATGATCAAGAAAATCACGTTTATGTATCTGTCGGCCATCAACAAATGATGACTGATGCCATGAAACCATTGGGATTGTCTTTTTTCCTGTTAACGACTCCTGCCCCCATGCGTAAAGCTGGTGGAAGGTTGTTTGTTGATATCACACCTAATCTGGCTTCA
Organism: Brevibacillus jepli; assembly: GCF_047229145.1. Classification (NCBI taxonomy): domain Bacteria; kingdom Bacillati; phylum Bacillota; class Bacilli; order Caryophanales; family Paenibacillaceae; genus Brevibacillus; species Brevibacillus jepli. Next base: position 152,576 of record NZ_JBFEFW010000005.1, on the reverse strand, counting down.
CCTGATAGCAGAGAAATATTATTAAATACCCTGGGACAATCCGATCCGCTCATAAAAGACGCCCTTATGACCATTATAGATCGTGGAGATTTTATTAAATCGTTACCAGCTGATAAAAAAGAAGAGAGTCCTAGCAAAAGCAATAAAGGTATGTCGCCTGTGAGGTTTCAACCACAAAACGAAGACGATCCGACAATCGTTTCTGAGTTGATTAAGAGTAGTCAAACATCGATAGAAGAGTTAAAGCAAAACATTCAAACGAAATCAGGATCAGATTTATTTGATTTTATTCTGGAAGATATCCAGCAATTAAAGAAGATTTTATTTGACCCAAAAAGCTTGGGTGTCATTATCGCTGCTATGGATGCTTCATCATGGATCAATGAAAAAATGAACAAGTGGCTAGGTGAAAAAAACGTAGCAGATACACTTTCTCAATCTGTACCAAACAATATTACTTCGGAAATGGGTCTGGCGCTATTGGATGTCGCCGATGTGATTCGTCCTTATCCAGAAGTCATTGAGTATTTACAACAAGTAAAAGATGATGACTTTTTGGATGAACTGGTTACGCTTGAGGGTGGACAGGAAACCCAAGACGCTATCTATGATTATCTCAGCAAATACGGAATGCGATGTGCCGGTGAAATCGATATGACGAAAACGCGTTGGAGCGAAAAACCAACTTCACTTGTCCCCATGATTCTTGGTAATATCAAAAACTTTGAGCCTAATGCCAGCAACCGGAAATTTGAGCAAGGGCGACAGGAAGCTTTGAAAAAAGAACAAGAGTTATTAGATCGATTGAAGCAATTACCGGATGGTGAACAAAAAGCCAAAGAAACAAAACGAATGATCGACCTAATCCGGAATTTCAGCGGGTTTAGGGAATATCCAAAATACGGCATGGTTAATCGCTACTTCGTGTATAAGCAGGCTTTACTGAAAGAAGCCGAACAACTCGTACTAGAGGGCGTTATTCATGAAAAAGAAGATATATACTACCTCACTTTTGAAGAACTTCACGAAGTCGTACGCACAAATATACTAGATTACCAGATCATCAACAAACGAAAAGACGAGTACAAATACTATGAAAAACTGACGCCACCACGTGTTATCACATCTGATGGTGAAATCATTGCAGGTGAGTACAAACGAGAAAATCTCCCAGCCGAAGCTATTGTAGGTCTACCCGTTTCATCCGGAGTTATAGAGGGGCGAGCACGTGTCATCTTAAACATGGAAGAGGCCAATCTAGAAGATGGAGATATATTAGTCACCTCCTTTACTGACCCTAGCTGGACACCATTGTTTGTATCCATAAAGGGTCTAGTCACCGAAGTTGGTGGACTGATGACTCATGGAGCAGTTATCGCACGTGAATATGGCTTACCAGCAGTTGTCGGCGTGGAGAATGCTACCAAACTGATAAAAGATGGGCAACGAATTCGCGTGCATGGAACAGAAGGGTATATCGAAATATTGTAATCACTGAATACGTCAGCGATAATTGGTAACCCCAGTTATCGCTTTTTTTATTTGCTATAATCTGATAAAAAGAAAAAAATGGATTTTGAAGAAGAGGAGAATATCATGCTAAACCCCAAAAAGTTTGCAATGTCGTTTAAAAGATACCGCAAAAACTTTGTGGATGGGATCAAATTTGAAGATGTCAAAGAAGATTATGATGATAGCAAAAGTAAAATTGCCGAAATAGTCGAGAGGAATACCATTGAGAAGGATCATATTTTATTAGTAAACCTTAAGCAAATTTATTCTTATTACCTGTCACAGTGGAAAAACGACGTATTGATTCAAGGTGGAAATCATCCAGATGGATTAAAAGCGATGCAAATGGTTGTGTTTTATCAGTGTATGGGACAGGACCTTTATAAAATTCGCTATCCGAAAATGTTTTTGAGATACACCTTCAAGGGAGTTATTACAGCCTTGATTCATTTTACGATGTTTGGGTGGGAGAAAGAGGAAAAGCTCTTATTTGACTTTATCGTTGAAAATTTCGGTGGGCATTTAATCGATGCGGATGATGACAACAAACACATTTGGTTTTTACTAGAGCTATATTTGCAATACAGAGATAAAACTATAGCGGGAACCAATCAAAAGTTGCATCTGGCTGTGATAGAAAAAATTGAGGCAGATGATCTGGACTACGATTACATACCTGAAGACCTTGGTGTTTACGGAGAGGTGCTGGAACGATGGTCCACACCGAATCTGGAAGAAATCGAAAATTTGATTGGGAAGATGTCGTTGTATCATTCTCTATTGGCATCGGAAATAGGGAAGTTCGATGAGTTCGGTGACTTTGGATATGGCTTCTATCCATTTGAAATTATGTTCCTGATCCATGTGCGGAATAAACTGGGATTGCCAGTACCCACACACTTTAACGACGATCTATTGATGAATACGCCAGAAGCAAAAATGATGTTTGCAGACCCTGAACCATATCCTGAATGGGACCCATTGTTGCTTCTAATCGATAACTTCTATCGCAAAAGCTATCCAGAATATATCCCGAATCAGCATGGAGCGTTGTTTCAATCACGTTAAATGGAGGAAGGTAGCATGACAGGTCAAGAAATCGCACAGCTCATTTTCCAAGATAGCGAAGATTTTGAAGCATTTTTGGAAAAGGATAATGCGCTAGACGTTTACGAAAGTGTATGGAGATATGGAATGTCTACGAAGAAATTCCTCTACCTTGATCATAGAGGCGAGCAGCATTGGGAGATTGTTAACTACCTATTGGATTATGAATTCACGAATCACATTGAATTGGGTACACAGGAAGAGCTTGAGGAATTAGGGGAGTTTGAATATGAATATGTACCTGAGAAGATAAGAGAAGCCAATAAATTGCTCTCACCAAAAGGGTACGGGTTATTCAGTTATCCAACTGGTGGTGACTTTTACGCACTGTTCATTGCCAAGCTGGAGAAGAAAGAAAAATTGCTGCAAGTAGAGGTATTTGATGACGAAAGAATTCCTGCAGAAGGAAGATTTATTCAGTTTTATGACTAATGAGTAGGAAAAACGGTAGCTAAGGAGATTTTCGCATGATCATAAACGATCCAGTTTTTGGTGAACTCGCATACTTTCTTGTTTGGTCAAGGGACACGACCATTCATTTTTGCGGGAAAGAAGCCAAGATAACACTCACTGTTGAAGGTGAGGAAGACGGTAAATTTGATGAAGAACAATATATGGCCTATCAATCTCTCATGCAAAATTGGGAGCATTTACAACCGAGTGTTTTGCAAGCGATTTTCGACTACTACAAGCAAAAGCGGCATGAGCTTGGGTATGATATTGAATTCAATGAAGATTATCCCTTCATTGAAACACAAGAGCAACTACTGGAAAGAATCGTTTTACATGAAATTGTGGTGCCATATGGAGATATATTTGAAGGCCGTGACATCGGATTACTCTTCGGTTGCACATGGGACGAAGAAAACGGTCTGGGACTTCGTCTATTAAATGAGGAAGTAACGGAAGTAGGCTATCAGGATGTTGTCATTTAAACATGGGCATCCCACACTTTCCCCTTACTTTTCACGAGGTTATCCCGAACATTCCCGACGCTCGTACGGTACGATTTGTTTGTAGGAAACAAAAGAAGACAGGGAGTGTTCACACATGAAAAAAATGCTTTCCGTATCTGTCATTGCAGCGAGCTTGCTGGTAACGAGTGCCGTAGGAGCTTTTGCGGCTGAGAAAGAAGGGAAAGAAGCGGGGTGGAAGAGCCTGCCTGAATTTCAAGCACTACAAGCATTGCAAGTGGAGCAAAAAGCTTTGCAAGATAAACTAAAAGCACAATCTCAGATCAACCAACAAGCATGGGACGTACTTTGGGGCGATGTAACGAAGGAAGTACGTGAAAAGGTGAAGAGCGCGCTGGCAGAGACGAAGCCACTGCGTGAAGCGAATAAAGCGCTGTCTGTTGAATTGAAGGAAGCGAAAAAAGCCAAGGACAAAGAAAAGGTAGCGAGCATCAAGGCTGAAATCGCCGCGAACCATACTGCCATTGAAGAAAAACTGGTACATGTCCAAACAGAGTTGGCTCAAGTAAAAGAGCAAAAAGCTTCTTTCAAAGAGATCAGTCAAGAATTGAAGCCAATTCGCACAGAAAAGAAAGCGAACAAAGAGCAGGCTTTAGAGATCAAAGCTAATAAGAAAGACACAATAAAAGAAGCGAAAGAAGTTTTCAAGGCTGGCGACAAGGAGCAGGCAGCTGCATCTTTGCAGGAGGCTGCTAATCTGTTGAAAGAACTGATCGAGGTACAAAACGAGTTTTTGGAGCAAAAGCAAGCGATTTCCGAGATTATTCAATAAGTAACGTCTTCGTAATAGTGAAAGCCCGTTGCACGCCAGCGGGCTTTTTGTGTTCCTAGAATTAGTCAAAATTTCTTGAAGTAATTATACTAAAATGGAAGATAAAGACATGGACCTTCATCATAGACATCGGCAAAGTTAATGATGACGGTCCGTTAACACCCGCGGAGTCAATCCTATCAAGAGTGCTGTCCGCAGGAGATGATCCAGTTTTTTTACTCGATTCAAGACGGCGATACGCTAATCGGGAAACAGATCGAATATATGGTGAGATTGGATTTGAGAGAAGATATTGTCTGTCAAATGAGGCATATTACATGGATATTGGTAGCGCGATGATTTGTGAGGAAGCCATCCATGAAATAAGGGAAATGGGGCTGTTCATAGATTCATGGGAGTGGGGGAGTACGTAGATAACGTATGGACACAAACAGAGGCAAAATAATGGGAATCGAGGATGCTAATGATATTCTCCCAAATGATGTGAAACAATTTTATCAGATTTGTAGCGGTGCCGAGTTGTTCACTGACGAATAGGCAAAGCCCTTGAAAACGAAAGTTCAAGGGCTTTTCTCTATCGATAAGGACTATCAATCGCTTCACCGAGATTGTCCAAGTCTTGCGTAATATTGATAATAATTAAGTACCTCGATTTGCCTTTTTGCTTTCCCAGATCGACAACTTGATGAACCTCGACTACATCATTTTCATATTCTTTCTGGGCGTAGCACATTTCAAATAGCGTTGATGCAAGGTCTGTGTTGTCCCAATTCGCTACCTCCAATTCCACAAATACTTGATTTTTCTTTATGTTCATTCGGCTTCTCTCCTTTATTCGATCTCTATTAATTCCCCTGTCATCCTATAAATGGTAGCATAAGTGGAGGCTATTATGGTTTTGATATAAACTCGTTGGATGATTGCTTATTTGGGGGATTTGGCAGTCCTGGACCGTCTTTTACTCTTACATGGAAAAATTACGACGTTGCGAAAAAGCATTTAGATAAACATGCCTGGAGGAAGCAAGAGTTGAACTACTAGAAGAGAAAGGTGTAACTATCGTATTTGAATAAATTGGTCGTAGACAACGTTTCTATCTTTCTAACCGTCAACAGACAACTACCTGAGGGACCCTTAAGGCCTTTTTATATCCGGAATAATACCATTAAATGTGTTATTACTCTTGTAAAATGATATACTGGAAAAAATTAAGAGATGAACGGAGGACATAGCAATATGTTGTTGCCGTAAGGATTATTTCAAAAGGAAACAATATAATAAAAATGATCATGACATAACAAGGAGGTTTCGCATTGGAACAGCAGCTTCAACAACAACATCAACAGCATTTGCAAGTGAGTGTGCCCGAAAATGAGCGGGTCATGTCGGTCAAGGAATGGTTGATTACTTTTTTAATTTTGATGGTACCAATAGTCAATCTCGTCATGTATTTTGTTTGGGCATTTGGTGGCGAAGGCAATCTGAACAGAAAGAACTGGGCAAAAGCGAGCTTGCTGATCATGGGTATTGGCATCGGGTTGTATTTGAGCGTCTTCATTTTTATTATGATCTTGGCATTCATTGGAGCAGCGGTTGAACAATAGCAAAAACGGTGTACAGGTATAAAACGTGGAGGGTGTATGATGGATCACCAAACGTATGTGGAACGAAGCGTAGCGGAAAACGAAAAGGTCATGACGATGAAAGACTGGGTGATGGTCTCGTTGTTCATGCTGATTCCGATCGCGAATCTTGTTTTGTTATTTGTCTGGGCTTTTGGTTCTGATGGGAATTTGAATCGTAGAAACTGGGCCAAAGCGACCTTGTTGTTAATGGCTATTCTTACGGGTTTATACTTCGTCTTTGGTACGGTAATAGCATTTATAACGTTTATTTTACTTGCCATGGAAGGACAATAGAGAGACTATACTAACATGTCTACAAGGCATATTCCAACTCGAGCACCGAGGAGGAATATGCCTTGTTTTTTTACCCGAATCATTATACCAGCTTTGCTTTTTTTACGTGCTTTTTCATCAACAGATTGCCGAAATAGCAGCCGAGCAATCCGCCGATAAACGAAATTGAGCACATGAGCAGAATCATGCTGGGTGTTTCAAAGTAATAGAGCATCGCAGATAGCTGCTCGGGCGTATAGCTTTTTTCCAAAGTGGCGAGATACGATTCGCGGAAGAAAATGAGCGGTACAACCCCGCAAAGCGAATAGCCGACATAAAAAACGGAGTAGCTGATTGCATTGCGAACAGGATTGAGATAGGAGCCTTTTCCCCACAGGATCAGCTCGCAGATGAGTCCAATAACCGCTAAGGTAAGTAAGTAATTTGCATAGCCAAAACCAACAAAATACAAGCCTGTCAGGACGGACGTAAAAAATAGAGTCCCTGGCTTGGCGATTTTATTAGACATAACCATATAGATTGGACCATTGAGCAGCGCAGTCAGGCCGCCAACCAGTAAATGAGAAACAACCGTAATGATCGGAGCAATGGTCATAAGTATTAGCATGACGACATTGAAAATCGCGAGCGTAATAATATCTCGCATGGTCCATCTGCCGCTTTGGGCAGCTAATGACGATTGGGCTTGCATGTAACATCCTCCCTCTGACTTAAATAGCCGATCGGCAGCTCTTACTCTCTCTATTTGCGATCCCCCTTTGGCATGAATGCTGGATAATAGTTTGCTAGTCAAGCAGGCGTGATACGCACGGATGTCAGTATAAGAACACAATATTGATAATGAGAATCGTTGTCAAAACAAGAAAAGTCCAAATTTCAATATTTTGGCATATTTTTCGAGGTTTTTCACCTATTATCTCCATCCTTTTCCGTTTTTCTCCAACGATGACGATGAGCATACAGGAAAAAGGATCTGGCAAACAGTCTTGAGAATCATTATCATGTACTCTGTAATTGAATCGCTCAACGATAAACGAAATGGAGGAGTAACGATGAGCATGGATACAACAGCGAAATCATGGCTGCTTTCTCAGCCGCAAGCCACAGACAGCATTCGATTATTTTGCTTCCCTTTTGCAGGGGGAGGGGCTTCGATCTACAGGGGATGGGCACAGGCTTTTCCAAGCGATATGGGTGTTTACCCTGTTCAGCTGCCAGGTAGGGAAAATAGGATTGCTGAACGAGCGCACGCAGAAATGAGCGTGCTGGTGCAAGAGATAGCCCAAGCGATTTATCCGTATTTGGATCGGCCGTTTATTTTTTTCGGTCATAGTATGGGAACGCGAATTGCTTTTGAACTGGCGCGCATGGTGCGGAGCAAATGGGAGCGTAATCCACTTTGCCTCATCGTTTCAGGAGGTCGTGCTCCTCACTTCCCGGAGCCAAAGCCTATATACCATTTGTCTGATGATGAGTTTGTCTCTGAGCTGCGACGCTTTTCCGGGACGCCAGAGGCGATCCTGCAAAGCAAGGAGCTCATGGAGCTGTTCATGCCGTTACTCCGCGCAGACTTCACCCTCGACGAAACGTATGTGTATACCGAGGAAAAGCCGCTGGATTGCCCCATTGCAGCGTATTGCGGGACAGAGGATCAGGAAGCCACGCAGGAAGAAATGGAGGCTTGGGCCAGTCACACAAGCGCACAATTTACGTTCGAGATGGTAGATGGCGGGCATTTTTTCCTGACGACAAACAAGGAATATCTGCTGCAATCTGTTGCCAAAATCATCGGACAGTACCGTGTTGCTGCAATAGGCAAAGGGGAGCGTTAACGGGATGCAGCATATGCCGCAGGTACGGATAACCACCTTGTCTGAAAACACGAAAGCATTTCTGGAGGAATCATCCCCTGTGAAGCTGGCTGATGGGGAAGTACATATTTGGCTGGCGTTTGTGCCGTGGTTCGAACAAAGCCTGCAGGAGCTGGAAGCTGTACTATCCGCTGAAGAACTCGACAAACGGGAACGGCTCCATTTCCAAGCGGACAGGACACGTTATGCTGTCGCACATGGACTACTGAGAAGGCTGATTGGGCGGTATACAGCGATCGCACCTAAACAGGTACAAGTTGCGTGCGATTCGAACGGAAAGCCGTTTTTGTATGGACAAAACAATGATTCGGAACCACTTTTTTTCAATCTATCGCATTCGCATGAGCTGGTAGCGGTCGCATTTTCACGCGATCGCTTCCTTGGCGTGGACGTGGAACATTTGCGACACATCCCGGAAATGGAACAACTCTTGAATTACTTTCACCCAGTGGAACGAGATCGACTATTACGTTTACCTCGTGGTGAGAGGCAACAGGGCTTTTTTGATTGCTGGACACGCAAGGAGGCTTTTGTCAAAGCGACTGGGAAGGGCCTGAGTAAGCACCCTCTTGATTCTTTTTGCATGGAGGAACGGGATCACAGCCTCACAGTAAGCGGGGAGGGGATCAGGAGTGAGGATTGGATAATTTTCCGGTTTACGCCTGCTAAAGGCTATGCTGGAGCTGTTGCGATCGGCAGGATCAGAGCGTAAATCCAAGCAGCTGTGACGAGAATCTTCTATTATACATATAAACTTTCTTGGGTTTGATATTGTGATATAAGGATGTAAGAATATGGAATTCGAGCGGAGAGAAACGAAGAAATCGTGAGAAAACGGAAGATAACTCATCCTATATTTCCAAAATGTAGAAAAAACAGCTTACGGATAGAATTGACAATGAGAATCACTATCAATATCTTGTTGTTAGACAAACCAACATGATGTGTGCAACGAGCCTGCATGATCTGGCTGCGGGCGCGAATGAGTGACCCGCAGTTATACAGGAGGAGAAGACGGAATGAAAGTAAGTACGGAGTGGTATGAGCAAGCAGCAGTGGCTTATGAACAGCGCGGGCTTTGGGAGCCGCTGACACTTGGGCAGCAATTGCGCAAATGGGCGGAACAGTACCAGAACAAGGAAGTGTTGGTGGAGGACGAGGAGAGACTAACATACCATGAGCTCGACAGTAAGGTAGATGCACTTGCCTCCGGTTTTTATCATATGGGCATCAAAAAAGGTGACAATGTAGCCGTCCAGCTCCCCAATCGGATTTCTTTCGTACTGACTTGCTTTGCCCTGTTTCGCATCGGGGCTGTGCCGATTCTCGTATTGCCTGCGCACAGAGAGGCTGAATTGGACGGGATTTTTACACTCGCCAAGCCAGTTGCCTACATCATTCCTACGACGTTTCTCGGCTTTGATTACACGAATATGGCAGAACATTTAGTCAAAAGACATGCGTCAGTCAAATTCGTCATGACAGATGGAGAGAGTTCGATCGGGATGAATCTGGCGGGAATTAGTGGGCCGCCGATTGAGCTGGAAGCCCCTTCGTACAAAGACACTGCGTTATTGCTCTTGTCTGGTGGTACGACAGGAACACCCAAGCTGATTCCAAGAACCCACGCGGATTACGCCTACAATGCAAAAGCAGCCGCAGCACGTTGCCAGCTGACGGAGCAAAGCGTCTATCTCGCAGTTCTGCCGATTGCGCACAACTTCCCGCTTTGCTGCCCAGGAATCTTGGGGACGATGTCGGTTGGCGGCAAGATCGTGCTAAGCAAAACAACCAGCTGCGACGAAGCTTTTCCGCTGATTGAAAAAGAGCGGGTGACCATAACCGGCCTCGTGCCTTCTATCGTGCAAGTATGGCAGGAGGTACTGGAATGGGATTCGTCAAGCGACCTTTCGAGCTTGGAGGTCCTTCAGGTCGGAGGCTCCATGCTGGATGATAATCTCGCAAGCCGCATCTCACGCGATTGGAAATGCAAGCTCCAGCAAGTATTCGGGATGGCGGAGGGGCTCATTTGCTGCACCTCACTGGATGATCACGAGTCGATCATTACCAGCTGCCAGGGCCGCCCGATATCTGAAGCGGATGAGGTGCGAATCGTGGACGAGCATGGAAACGATGTCGCGCAAGGTGAATACGGCGAGCTGATTGTGCGTGGACCGTATACGATTCGCGGCTACTACAGAGCAGAGGAGCAAAACCGCGAGAGCTTTACGCCTGATGGCTTTTACCGTTCTGGGGACAAGGCGCGGATTACGCCGGAAGGAAATATTCAGATCGGTGGAAGGATCAAGGAACAAATCAACCGAGCTGGCGAAAAAATCATGCCGGCTGAAGTAGAGTCGTATTTGCGCATGCACCCAGCTATTAAAGACGCGGCGCTGATCACGCTTCCCGATCCAATACTTGGCGAGAAAAGCTGCGCGTTTTTGATCACCGAAGACGAGGAGATCAGCCTGGCAGATATCCATACATTCTTCCAGGAAAAAGGTGTGGCGCGGTACAAAATGCCGGACCAAATCGAATTCATTGATTACTGGCCGCTGACCAGCGTTGGCAAGGTAAATAAAGCCAAGCTGAAAGAGCTCGCATTAAAGCCAAAGCGGGAGGATATGACGGCGGACATTGCCTATCAGGAAGAGACATTTGCTTTTGTAGGGGACGCTCATATGGCAGCCGCCCAAATCGTAGAGCGTGGCCTTTATGATAACTACCTGCTCTATGAAAATGGGGATGAGCTGTCGCTAGGATTGGGGATTCATGCGCTTCTTTACGTAGATGCGAAGCAGACGACTCTGACCTATCGCAACGAGACCTTCCGTTTCGACAACAACGAGCTTAGTGAAACGCTCGATAAAGCAATGGCGCATGTCCCGCTCCAAAACTGGCGCGCTTATGGAACGGTCAACTTTGGCATGGCTCGTTATTATCACGGCTTGCCTCTGCTGTCCGAGGAGGATGGCTTGCTCAAGCTGTTTATACCTGAAGTCGAGGTGCGCTTCAACAAAGGAACTTTCCTATTGAGAGCCTTGAGTGAAGAGATGCGGAGCGAATTTAGCCAACTACTGCACTCACTGTCGATGAATGGTCCGGAAGCGCAAAATCTTAGCCAAAGAGTGGACAAACAGAAGCTTTCCGTCCCACAGGCAGATACATACGCCGCTGAAGCCTATATGCAAAGCGTGGCTGATGCAGTGCGCGAGATTCAAGAACGCAAATACCACAAGGTCATCTTGTCCAGAAAAATTCCGCTTGATCAAAAGCTTGATCTGATTGCGAGCTATATCGCAGGCAGACGAGTCAATACACCGTCTCGCTCTTTCCTTGTCAGCCTCGATGGTCTCGGCGCGGCTGGCTTTAGCCCGGAGACGGTAGTAGAGGTCGATAGCGATGGATGGGTGAGTACCTTCCCGCTCGCAGGAACACGGGCAAAAGGCAGTAGTGAAGACGAGGCGAACAAGCTCAAGGAGGAGCTTCTGAATGACCCGAAGGAAATTGCCGAGCACGCAGTTTCCGTCAAGCTGGCGTTCGAAGAGCTGAAAAGCGTCTGCGATTCGACGACGATCGTCTTGAGCGATTTTATGTCAGTAGCGAGCCGAGGAACGGTTCAGCATATCGCCTCTCGCTTGAAAGGGAAGCTGAAGCACGGATGCAACTCATGGGATGCCTTCCGTGCATTGTTCCCAGCGGTTACTGCCTCGGGTATCCCGAAAAAAGAATCGATCGAAGCCATCGGCAGATTGGAGACCGTGCCGCGAAATCTATACAGCGGTTGCGTCATGACTTTTGATAGTGACGGTGCCATGGATGCGGCTCTCGTGCTGCGGACGATTTATCAAAAGGACAACCAGGCTTGGCTGCATGCCGGAGCTGGTGTTGTCGAAATGTCTTTGCCGTCTAGAGAACTGGAAGAAACGCGTGAAAAGCTCAGTAGCTTCTCCAGGCAGTTGGTTGGAAAAGAATAGGGGTCTTGCGCGAGAGGAGAGAGATGATGTCCAAAATGCTCAATGACAGTCAAACCGCAAGTCCCGCCACTTCCTTGAGCTACGAGGAGATGAAAAGGCAAATTCAGGAGATGCTGCCCGCGCCTGTCGCGTTTTCTGATGATCAGAACTTGATCGAGCTGGGCTTGGATTCCTTGCAAATGATGAGAATGGTCAACAAATGGCGTAAGGAAGGGGCGAAGGTTACGTTTGCCGAGCTGATCGGTGCTCCTACCTTACGTGACTGGCAGGCGTTGCTGCAAAAGAAAAGCCCGTCGCTTCCGACTGTGGAAGCAAAGACAGCGGATGTGGAAGTGGATGTGCCTTTTCCGCTGACAGATGTGCAATACGCCTACTGGATTGGACGTCAGGATGATCAGCCTCTCGGTGGGGTCGGATGCCATGCGTATTTGGAGATTGATGGTGTGGGCGTTGAGCCGGATCGTTTGGAAGCAGCATGGGGCAAGCTGCTGATGCACCATCCGATGCTGCGGGCAAGATTTTTGACGGATGGACAGCAAGAGGTAATGAGTACCCCGACTGTTACTGCCGTACCGATTCATGATCTGCGGGCTTTTTCAGAGATCGAACTGGCTCGGGAGCTAGACCGAATACGGGATCGGATGTCTCATCGACGTCTGGCGGTGGAAGCGGGAGAAGTAGCTGGTCTGGAGCTGAGCTTATTGCCCGAGGGCCGTACCCGCATCCATTTTGATCTGGATTTGCTCGTCGCGGACGTACAGAGTCTGCACATCGTATTGCGAGATTTGACGGCAGCTTACGCGCGAGGCATCCAGCCTGTGGCCCCGGCAAACTGGAGCTTTGCCCATTATCTCAGACAAGAGGCACAACGCCGGGCACAGGATAGGCAGGAAGCCGCTCGCTATTGGCAGGAACGCCTTTCAACCCTGCCGCAAGCTCCAGGCTTGCCGCTGAAGGAAAAGCCGGAAATGATCAAGTCGCCCGTTTTTGCACGAAGAACGCATTTCATGAAGGCAGTGGACTGGACGCTTTTGCAAAAACGATCTGCGGCGCAGCGTGTCACGCCAGCGATGGTTTTGTTAACGGCTTATGCAGAAGTACTGGCGCGTTGGAGCACCCATTTGCAGTTTCTCATCAACATCCCGCTGTTCGATCGTCAGACCGGAGACGCTGGAATCGAAGACGTCGTTGCCGATTTTACCAACCTGCTATTGCTTGCGGTTGACATGCGGGATGAACCATCCTTCCTGGCGCGTGTGCGTTCTATACAGTCGCAGTTTCATCAGGATGTGGCACATGCGGCCTATTCCGGGGTACAGCTGCAGCGCGATTTGGCGCGTGTGCGTCAGGGAGAGCGGGACTTTGCCCCTGTCGTCTTTGCGTGCAATTTGGGTACGCCACTCATTAATGACGAATGCCGCGAAACATTGGGCAAGCTCACCTACATGATCTCGCAAACGCCACAAGTATGGCTCGATTTCCAGTCGTATGAAATGGACGGCGGACTGCTGCTGGCGTGGGATGCTGTTGATCAGCTTTTTCCTGACGGGATGATTGACCAAATGTTCGCTGCTTTTTGCCAGCTGATGGACTCCTTGGTGACGGAGGACAGTGATTGGCAAGTCGAACCAGCGCTGCTTCCTGATATGGCGAAGCAGAGAAATGATCAGGTGAAAGACGATCCACAACTCTTGCACCGTGCATTTTTTGCATATGCACAAGAGAATCCGCATGAGACGGCATTGATCGATAGTCGTGCTTCCGCTACTTTTTCGTATGGCGAGTTAGCGAGGTATGCGTTGCAGATAGCTGCCCTTCTCCAGAAGCAAGGGGTTGAAGCAGGAGACCCTGTAGCGGTGAGCCTGCCGCGCGGAATCGATCAAGTCGCTGCGGTGCTTGGTATCGTGGCACGAGGCGCATGCTACGTACCTGTCGGAATCGGGCAGCCTGCTACAAGGCGTGAGCGTATTCATAGCAAAGCAGGGATTCGCTATGTGCTGACGGATACGGAGCTGGCGCAAACGCTGGAGTGGCCCGAAGATGCTGTTGTTCTGGCCGTTGCGGATGCGCTGAACGTCCCTCCTCTGGCTGAACCCGTCGCGATTCCAACGGACAGTCTCGCCTACATCATCTTTACTTCCGGTTCCACAGGTGAACCAAAAGGAGTAGAGATCAGCCATTCCGGGGCATGGAACACTATTTCAGAAATAAACAGGCGCTACGGAATTGGGCCAGCTGATCGGATTTTGGCGGTATCCTCTCTTGATTTTGACCTGTCTGTTTATGATCTGTTCGGATTGCTCAGCGTAGGTGGTTCGATCGTGCTCATCAGCGAAGAGCTGCGACGGGATGCGGCACATTGGGCGAAGCTGGTGGACCAGCATCAGATCACATTGTGGAACTCCGTACCCGTGCTGCTCGATATGCTCTTCATTGCTGCAGAGAGCGGACAGTATGAGAGCTTACCGCTTCGCGTGACGATGCTTTCCGGTGACTGGATTGGTCTTGATTTGCCGCAACGACTGAACCAGCTCGCACCGAACAGTCAGCTGGTGGCGATGGGGGGAGCGACAGAAGCGTCAATCTGGTCCAACTTTTTTGATGTCACACTGCCCTTGCCCGCTCACTGGACATCGATTCCGTACGGGCGGCCGCTCGCGAACCAGGCTTATCGGGTTGTGGATGCGCATGGACGAGACTGCCCTGACTGGGTAGCCGGAGAGCTATGGATCGGCGGAGCAGGTGTCGCAGTAGGCTATCGGGGTGATCCAGCGCTGACTGCTGAGCGCTTTGGCTATTGGAACGGTTCGCGCTGGTATCGGACGGGGGATCTCGGTCGTTATTGGCCGGATGGCACGATCGAGTTTCTTGGGCGCAAGGACTTCCAGGTGAAAATTAGAGGGCATCGCATTGAGCTGGGCGAGATAGAATCGGCCATGAAGCAGCATCCGGGGATTCGCGATGCCGTCGTGACAGCCGTTGGCAATCCGCGAGAGAACAGGCAGCTGGTTGGTTATGTGGTTCCCAACTGGGAAAGCGAATCAGCGCTGTTCGACAGCATAGGGGCTGATCAAAAGAAGAGTGAAGCGCTATGGGCAGCTGTAATCGATAAGGGTCGTGAGCATGCACTGGCGGTGCATTCAGCAAACATCAGTCCGGAAGAGTTCCCTTTCTTTTGGGCGTATATGGAGGGGCTTGCAGCCAGGTACATTTGCCGTGCGCTGAAAAAGGCAGGCGTAAGTTTTGAGCAAAGCGCAAGCTACTCCCTCGATGAGTTGATGGAGCATTGCGGGATTCAAAGGCGTTATCGCGCGTTGATCAGACAGTGGCTTCATACGCTGGCGGACGAGGGTTTTGTCCATATGGATGAATCGGATTCTTACAGCGTGATGCGGGCGATCCCGGCACAATGGCTCGAAAAGCCGCAGCTCTCCCAGGCGCTGCCTGCACAAGAACAACAGGCGCAAGAGCTATTGCGTTACATGGAGCAAGTCGATGATGCGAGTGTTGCGCTCCTGCGTGGAGAGCTCGACCCGTTGGCTCATTTCTTTTCGGAGGAGCTAGCCTTGACTCCGAATGATCTGATGCAGACACTCCCTGGCGCGAAGCAGCGAGACAGCGTGGCACTGTCTATGGTCGAGCGGCATGTACATAGTCTGCGAGACAGGTCTGAATTAGAACCGATACGTGTGCTTGAAATCGGGGCGAGGAGCGGGGCGTTGACGGAGTCGTTGCTGGCCGTGCTCCCTGCAGCCGCGACTCATTATACATGCACGGACACCTCGACCTTCTTTACGAATGCAGCAAAAACGAGGTTCCATGCGTATCCGTTTGTGGAGTATCAGCTGCTGGATATCAATCAAAATCCACAGACGCAAGGCTTTGAGGCACACCAGTATGATGTCATCATTGCCTCCGATTCCTTGCATCGCGCGAAAAACATCGGTGTGGCTCTCTCGCATGTACAAAGCCTGTTGGCACCCGGCGGTATGCTGATTTTGCTGGAGATGACCCGCAACAGCCGATTGCAGCAAATAAGCACAGGGTTTCTCGAAGACGGCTTTACCCATTTCGAAGACGAGCGGCTTACCAAACAGCGACCCTTGCTATCGGCGGAAGCTTGGCAGCAAGCCTTGCAGGAGCAAGCCTTCGAACAAATGGTCGCTTTCCCCGAGCCGAACGATTCGGCCAATGCATTTGGTCAGCATGTCATTGTTGCGCAGGCATCGCTTCAAGTCAAGCGCTTCAACTCTCTTCAGCTATCTGGTTTCTTGAGTCAAAAGCTGCCAGATTACATGGTTCCGACTGCTTTCCTTTTGTTGAACGAATTGCCGCTATCAGCAAACGGCAAGGTAGATCGGCAAGCGCTGCCGACTCCTGACAGCCTGATGAGGGCAAAAGCAGAAAAAGCGTATACAGCTCCTGCGACACCGATCGAAACAGCACTTGCTGCTATTTGGTGCCAGCTCTTTGATGTGGAACGAGTAGGCGTTACAGACAATTATTTCGAGCTCGGCGGAGATTCGCTTTTGGCAACCAGACTCAGTGCATTGGTTCGCAGCAAGCTGGGGGTAGAGCTGTCGTTAGGACGTATTTTTGAAAAGCCGACGATTGCCGGACTGGCGCAGCATGTGCAGATGCTCATGGAACAAACGGAAGCAGCGTCAGGCTTGCCTGCCATCGTACTTGCTCCACAAGACAGGCATCAGCCTTTCCCGCTTACAGATATTCAGCAAGCGTACTGGGTCGGGCGCAGTGGTGTTTACGCCTTGGGGCATGTCTCCACGCACTGCTATTTCGAAATCGAAGGGCAGCATCTGGACCTAGAGAGGGTCAACAGGGCTTGGCAACGATTAATTGACCAGCATGAAATGATGCGTGCGGTGATTTTGCCGGATGGCTGGCGCCAGCAGATTTTGGAGCAGGTTCCTGCTTACCGGATCGAGGTCACTGATTTGCGGAACAGCACAGCGGAAGAGGCTCGGGCCGAGCTGCAAGCGATACGGGAGGAAATGTCGCATCAGGTATTGTCTACGGATGTGTGGCCGTTGTTTGATGTGCGGGCTTCCTGCTTTGGAGAGGAACGGGTTCGCCTGCATATCAGCTTTGACAACCTGATTTTTGACGGGTGGAGCATGTTCCACCTCTTGAGCGAATGGACGAGGCTGTATCATGAGCCGGATGCGTCTTTGGCTCCGCTGGACCTGAGCTTTCGCGATTATGTACTGGCGCAAGAAGAGCTCAAATCAACGGAGCTGTACCAACGCGATCTGGACTATTGGATGTCCCGATTGCCAGATTTGCCGCCAGCCCCACAGCTGCCTTTGGCGAAAAATCCAGACACGATTACCGAGCAGCGCTTCAGTCGTTTGGAAGCCAGACTCAATCGCCAAGCATGGCAGCAGCTCAAAAAACGGACGGCAGAGGTCGGTCTGACCCCATCCGGGATTTTGCTGACAGCGTATGCGGAAACACTCGGTGCATGGAGCAAGAGCTCGCGCTTTACAATCAACCTGACCCAATTCAATCGACTGCCATTGCATGCGCAAGTTAACGAAATTGTAGGAGACTTCACCACGTTGACCTTGCTGGCCGTCGAGCTGTCAGCTGGCGAGACTATTTTGGAGCGAGGCAGGAATTTGCAGCAGCAGCTATGGCGCGATTTGGACCATCCTTATGTGGGCGGGGTTCAAGTTCAGCGTGAATTGGCGAAGCAAACAGGAGAGCACAACGGTGTAGCCATGCCGGTTGTCTTTACGAGCGCACTAGGGGTGGAGCAGTGGAGCGGCTCCGACGCCGATGGAAAATGGCTGGGCAAGCTCGTCTACAACATCACACAGACGCCGCAGGTATGGCTGGACCATCAAGTGGTCGAGCAAGACGGAGAGCTGCTGTTGATCTGGGACGCCGTAGAAGGACTGTTTCCAGAGGGACTCCTTGCCGACATGTTTTCTGCCTATTGCGATCTGCTGCATCGACTGACTGACGATGAAACGGTATGGCAGAAGTCAGCACCGAGCCTGATCGCTGTTCCTCGTCTGGAAGCAAGAGTTGCGGCGAACAATACAGCTGCACCTGCTTCCTCAGAAACACTGGTCGGACTGTTTGCCAAACAAGCTGCAAGCAATAAAGATCACCCTGCCGTTATCTCCGCCAAGCGGACGTTGACCTATGGCGAGCTGTCTGACGCTGCTGATGAAATAGCAGAGTGGCTGCGTTCTAAGGGAGTCCAGCCGAATACGTTGGTCGCTGTCGTGATGGAAAAAGGCTGGGAGCAGGTCGCAGCCACGCTCGGGATTATGAAATCCGGGGCAGCCTATCTGCCGATCGATCCGGCGCATCCAGAGGAGCGGCGTTCTCAGCTTTTGCATGACGGGCAAGTACAAATCGTGCTGACCCAGTCTTGGACAGATGAACGATTGGGCTGGCCTGCGTCTGTGGAACGGCTGATTGTGGACCAAATGACTGCAAGGAATGAGCAAATCGCTTCGCGCAGTGTACCCGCGCTGGCCGGACAGCCAGAGGATTTGGCCTATGTCATTTACACATCCGGGTCAACGGGCTTGCCAAAAGGGGTCATGATCGATCATCGAGGCGTGGTCAACACGATTGAAGATGTGAACCAACGATTTGCAGTGGGGCCAAGCGACCGGGTACTCGCCTTGTCCAATCTGAATTTTGATTTGTCGGTGTATGACATTTTCGGCATGCTTGCCGCCGGTGGAACGATCGTCATGCCGGATGCGGATAAGGCCAAAGACCCTGCACACTGGCTGGAATGGCTGGAAGCCGAGCAGGTGACGGTGTGGAACACAGTTCCGGCGCTGATGCAGATGCTGATCGAATACGCCGCGGGCAGAAACCTTCAGCTGCCACATTCGTTGCGTCTCGTCTTGCTGAGCGGTGATTGGATTCCACTGGATTTGCCAGACAAGATCAAGGCATATTTCCCTCATGTTCAGGTCATTGGTTTAGGCGGAGCGACTGAGGCTTCGATTTGGTCAAACTTTTTCGTAATCCAAGATATTGACCCGAGCTGGAAAAGCATTCCGTACGGCCGCCCGATGGTCAATCAGCGCTACCATGTGCTGAGTGAATGGATGGGGGATTGCCCTGTTTGGGTGCCGGGACAGCTATACATTAGTGGCACTGGTCTTGCCAAAGGCTATTGGAACGACGAGAGCAAGACGAATGAGAAGTTCATCACGCATCCGCGGACAGGGGAACGACTGTACCGCACAGGAGATTTGGGCCGTTACTTGCCAGATGGCACGCTGGAGTTTCTCGGCCGGGAAGATTTCCAGGTGAAAATTCGTGGCCATCGGATTGAGCTGGGCGAGATCGAGATGGCGCTGAAGCGTCAGGACGGGGTAAAGGACGCTGTCGTAGCAGTGCCGGATGACGGTGCAGATGAGAAGCGCTTGGTCGGGTATGTGGTGCTTGATCGCCATAAGGAATCCGCGTTATTCGAAACGGAGCAGGCTGATCCTGCACACTGCTCAGCTCGCTGGCAGGCGATCAACAGCATGGGTCAATCGCAGGCAGATACGATTCCCGCAGCTGTCGAAGTGGAGCCCGTCACACAATTCCTTGCTGAGGCTGATCGTGTAAGCACCGCCTACATGTGCAGTACGCTTGCGCATATGGGGATGTTCTCTCAAGTAGGAGAGAGCAGTTCGATTACGGAGCTCATGCATCGTTTTCAGATCCATCCCCGTTACCAGACCTTGCTCGTGCATTGGCTGGAAGTGCTGGTAGCGGAAGGCTTGCTTGAAAAACAAGCTGAGGGCAAGTACCGAAGTCTGCGTTCGTTGCGTGAAGGAGCGCCAGATACAGTCTTGTCAGCTTCCCCGCTCCGAACGGAATCGGGACGAGAGCTCGAAGCGGTTTTCCGCCGCGACTATCCATTGTTTATCGGGCTGTTAACTGGTGAGCTAGACCCGCTGGAGCTATTTCTCGCAGACGATACCTTCTTGACACCTGCGGGCTTGAATCGATTTGACCTGACGCGGGAGTTTTACAAGGGTCTTGCCGGGGGTGTATTTGACAGCATCGTAAGCAGTCATCCGTCGGACAAGACATTGCGGGTGCTGGAGGTTGGCACGAGAGCGGGGAGCTTGACGCAAACGCTCGTGTCCACATTGCCTGCAGAGCGTGGGCGTTACTTGTATGTCGACGAATCCTCCTTTTTTACCGACAGGGCAAAGAAGGAGTGGGGAGAGCAGGCTCCGCTGGAATACGGTCAGCTTGACATGAACGCAGCTCCGCTTGCGCAAGGCTATGAGCCGCACTCGTTTGATGTGATCGTGGCGGACAATACGCTGCATCGCTCTCGTCATATAGACAAAACGATGAGTTACTTGAAAGGGCTGCTCGCACCTGGAGGACTTCTGTTCCTGGTCGAGTCCACTCGCAACAGCCGCCTGCTTCTGACCACTGTCGGCTTCTTCGAGGATGGGTTTAGCCATCTGGAGGATGAGCGAAAAGCCCATCATCTCCCGCTGTTCTCTGTAGAGCAATGGAGAGCCGGTTTGGAAAATCAGGGCTTTACGAACGTCCTTGCTTATCCGCAAAACGGTCAGGCCGCCGAAGCGTTCGATCGCCATCTGATTGTGGCGCAAGCACCGGAGTCAGTCCGCCTGTTCCAACCGGAAAAAATGTCCGAAGCACTGCGACATAGCTTGCCTGATTACATGGTGCCGACCGAGTATGTGCTGCTAGATGAACTGCCGCTATCCGCCAATGGAAAAGTAGATCGTAAAGCACTGGCGAAGCTCGGCGGAAGAAAGACAAGCACGCCGAAAAAGGCGCATGTTGCCCCTACCAGCGAGATGGAAGTCAAACTCGCCAGCGTCTGGGAAGAGGTGCTTGGCGTAAGTGAAATCGGAATCCACGACAACTTTTTTTCGCGGGGCGGAGACTCATTGCGCGCGATTCAATGCCTCAATCTTTTGAAAGAGAGATATGAGATTGATTTGTCTCTGCAAAATTTGTTTGAAGCCTCTACGATTTGCACACTGGCTGAGCTGATCAAGGAGAGCATGCAGGAGACCGAACACCTAGCTGGGGATTATGACGAGGGGACCATATAAAAAGAGAGGAACCGCGTATGAGAGAGCAGGGCTGCGACTCAGTGGCAGACGCAAGCCCTGCCATCTCTTACGGTGAGGGACGCAGTAAGCAGTAAGCAGGCTGGGAGGGAGAGTACATTGGGGATAAAAAAGATTGGCATTTTAGGAGCTACCGGGGTAGTAGGCAGTGCAGCCGTTCACACGATTCTTTCTAGGACGAATCATCAAATTGTGCTGGGGGGCAGAAATCCCGGGAAGCTGAGCGAGCTATTTCCGGGGATGGAGGACAGGCTGGAATGCCTGCAGGTGGATGTATTCGCCGAAGAGGAGCTGGATGACTTTTGCGGTCGATGCGATCTCGTCATCAATTGCGCAGGACCCTCCAAACAAATTGTCGATAAAGTTGCCGATGGATGCCTCAAGCATGCGATCCATTATGTGGATGTGTCGGGAGATGAGCATCTGTATCAACAATTGCTCACGCGCAAGCAGGAGATCGAAGAAAAGGGACTATCGTTTATCATCTCTGCCGGGGTTTATCCAGGACTATCGGAGGTTTTCCCCGCTTACGTGGCTGAGAAAGATTTGGACGAAATCGACTTGCTCGAAGTATTTTTTGCGGGACAGGGCAGTTTCTCGCTGAATGCAGCGTATGACATCGTGTGCAGCATTGAAGAAGATACCGGGTGGGGAATGTATTACTGCAAGCAAGGCGAAGTCAAAAAAATAGACGGGCCGTTCCATCGCAACTACACGTTTCCGCATCCAGCAGGCAAACGGGACACGTATCCGGTAATGACCAGGGAATTCAGTCAAATGGCCAGCCACCACCATATCGCATCGGCCTACTTTTACAACAGCTACCAAAGCAATGCCATCCTGAATCAATTTGTCATGATCAAGGCTCTACAGCAATACAAGACCGAGGAACAAAAAAAGGCGTCAGCGAGGCTGCTGTTAGAACAGTTCGAGACCAATAAGCAAGGTGTGGAAGACTTTACGATGTTCCACCTGCATGCGACTGGAAGCCGTGATGGCGAAAAAGTGCGGGTCGTATCAACTCTTTACTATCCGAGCGACTGGAATCGGCTGTCCGGCATCATCGCAGCTACGGTCGCCCACTTGATCACGGAAGAAAACAACAGCCAAGCAGGATGCTTTTTCGTGGCAGAAGGCGTATCGGCGACATATTTGATCGATGCGCTTCGCGAGCAGGAAGTCGAGGTGACCTATGACAGAGAATCGTAAGTTGCGTACCGTGGTATGCGGTTCCCGCTTTGGACAGTTCTACCTGGAAGCCGTAAAGGCATTGCCTGATCAGTTTGAATTGGTCGGGTTGCTGGCAAAAGGCAGTGAGCGTTCGCGTACTTGCGCAAAGCGATACGGCATCCCGCTGTACACGGATGCGGATCAGCTTCCTTCTGACATTGATCTGGCTTGCGTCGTATTGCGTTCCACCGTAATGGGCGGCAACGGAACAGAGCTGTCGATCCAACTGCTTGAGAAGGGTATTCACGTCATTTCGGAAGAACCGATCCACCATAAGGATTTGGCGTTGTGCTTAAAGCAGGCCAGGCAGTCCGGCGTCCATTTTATGACGGGCGACCTCTACGTGCATTTGCCTGCTGTCCGTCGATTTATCGCTTGCGCACGAACATTGCTGGCACAGCAGCCTGCCTTGTACATCGATGCTGCTTGCGCTACACAGGTGTCTTTCCCGCTCATGCACATTTTGCAGGAAGCACTTCCTTCCATTCGTCCATGGAAAATCAGCCATGTCATCAAGGATGAGGGGCCGTTTCAAGTGCTGATCGGACAGCTGGGCAAAATCCCGATTACGCTGCGCGCCCACAACGAAGTCGATCCGGATGATCCAGACAACCACCTTCATCTGCTGCATCGGGTGACGATTGGCGTAGCTGGCGGGAGCTTGTCGCTGAC
The DNA here is from genome assembly GCF_047229145.1 of Brevibacillus jepli. NCBI lineage: Bacteria > Bacillati > Bacillota > Bacilli > Caryophanales > Paenibacillaceae > Brevibacillus > Brevibacillus jepli. The sequence goes on along the minus strand of NZ_JBFEFW010000005.1, from coordinate 129,429 downwards.
AGACACACATGGATCTGTCGTGTGGCATCCGCGTCTGCACGTACCTGATCTTCCGGACATTCACGGGGAGCTGACAGTGTCCCCACCAGCACACATGCTGGAGAACAGTACACACATACTGGGGCCGCAAGAAACGCCGACCTATCGCGATATTCTTACGAAGCAGTGGCCACGAGCCATCGGGCGCGATTTATTAGCCATACGAGACATGATTATGGGTCAGGTCGACAAGGCTGCGATCGAAACACGCGCGCAGCAGGAGTTATTGTGCTCAAGACAGTGGCAGGAATGGACGCAGGCATTGGGATATCCCGTGTTGCGCTCAAATGGCAGCCATGAGCCGCTGTCACTAGCGTCTCTCGAACAAGCAGCCTGGAGCATTCCAGCTGAGGAATTCGACGACACTGAATCACCGACTGATGCCATTTTTGTGGAGAAAAATGATGTATTTGCATGCACAGTGCCAGCCGAGAGAGAGCTGAAAGGGATCAAAGCCGAACAGGTAAAAACGTGCATCGAGCGGTTGGATGCGGCAGCTGTTGCCTCCATGCTGCTGGCACTGCAATCACAAGGAGCACTGGCGTCTGAAAAGCAATTCTATACGGCGTCAGACATTTTCGCTGCTGCGAATGTCGCAGAACGTCATCAGCCAGTCATCAAGCGATGGCTGCAAATACTGACAGATCGCGGTTATGTGGCACATGCCGATGGGGAGTATCAATGTGCGATTCACATGACGCAAGAGGAAGTAGAGCGCCGTTGGGATTTGGCCAGACATGCCTGGAATGGCAAGCTGGGTTCACCGCTGGTCACGGACTATCTGAAGGACAATGCGGATTGGCTTCCACAGCTGATGGAGGATTCCCAGCAAGCTGCTCTCCTGTTATTCCCCGAGGGTCGCATGCATGTTGCCAATGCGCTCTATCGGGAAACCCTCATGGCGCGTTATTTGAACAAGTCGGTAGCGGAAGCAGTAGCGCGGATCGCGGCAACGACAGATTCGTTACGCATTCTGGAGGTAGGGGCAGGAACGGGAGCGACTACGGATGTGGTCGTGGACCGCTTGAGAGCGTCTGTTTCCAAAGGACTGAATCTGGAGTATGTGTACACGGATGTATCCCACTTTTTCTTATCCTCTGCGCGTGAACGGTACAAGGGGTGCCCGTGGATGAAATACCAGGTGGTTGATATCGACAAAAATTTGTTTGCACAAAGCCTCACAGAAGGCAGCTTCGATATCGTGATTGCGGCAGGCATGCTGAACAATGCACGGAACACAGATGAAGTCATTCAAGGTCTGATGAAGAGCCTCGCTCCGGGAGGCTGGATGCTCATAACGGAACCAACGCGAGAATTCGTAGAAATGCTCATCTCCCAAGCGTTCATGATGACGCCACCCGTGGATGATCGGAAAAATACCCAATCCACTTTCATGACTGTCCAGCAGTGGCTCGATGTGTTCCAGCGTGCAGGCGTCAAGGAGCTAGCGGTACTGCCAGAGGAGTCTCACCCATTGGCACCACTTGGACAAAAACTGTTCGTGATCAAGAACAATATCGATGTAGGAGTGTGTGCATATGCCCCAAAACCTCAAGACCAATAGCGTCGAGCTCTTGTTGCGCCTTCGCAGAGATGGAATTTTTTTATGGGAGGAAAATGGGAGTCTGCGCTACAGAGCCCCCAGAGGAACGCTCGCAGCCGATGATTTACAAGCACTAAAGGAACAGAAAGCGGACATTCTCGCACTTTTGCGTACCGAATCCCAGTCGGTGACGGTGATCCCCGAGCCTAAAGCGCGATTCGAGCCGTTTCCCCTGACAGATGTACAGTCAGCTTATTTGCTGGGGCGGTATGAGTTGTTTGGCTATGGTGGCGTGGCATGCCATATCTACATGGAGCTGGACTATCCCGAGCTTGATTTGAAACGGGCGGAGGATGCGTGGAACAGGCTCATTACCAGACATGACATGCTGCGGGCAACGATTGATCAGAACGGGCAGCAGCGGATCATGAAGAATGTACCGCATCTGCCTATTACATACACGGACACGAGTAGCATGGATGAGCAGGAGGCAGGAAGAAGGCTAGATGACATACGTGAAGCGATGGGACATCGCGTGTATGATACAGCCAAATGGCCGTTGTTTGATATCGGCTTGACGAAAATGAGCGACCGATCCGTGCTCCATGTGTCGATGGAATTTCTCGTCGCGGACTGGGCGAGTATTTGGCTCTTGCTGGGTGAGTTTGAAGCCCTTTACAAAGAACAGGGAAAAACATTGCCCGAGCTGCCGATTACGTTTCGCGATTACGTGCTCGCCGAACGCAGCATCAGAGAGACTGCACCGTATGCGAGAGACAAAGCGTACTGGCAGCAGCGGATTGATGCACTGCCACTGGCTCCGGACCTGCCTATGGCCAGAAAACAGACAGAAGCGGGAGAAGCACGCTTTCGCCGTCGTTTCATTCGATTAGATAACGCTGCATGGGATACCTTCAAAGAGCGTGCCCAAAAGCGAGGGTTGACGCCAACCTCCGCTGTGATGACAGCCTTCGCCGCTGTGATCGAGCGCTGGAGTCGAAACCGTGCATTTTGCCTGAATTTAACCTTGTTGAACAGACAGCCGCTGCATGAGCGCGTCCATGAGATTGTGGGGGATTTTACATCCGTCAATTTGCTTGCGGTAGATTGGGGCCTGGAGCGCACTTTTCAGGGGCGGGCGAAGACCATTCAGAGGCAGTTGTTTGAAGATTTGGACCACCGATTGTTTTCCGGCGTGGAGGTCATGCGTGAATTGGCGCGTAGGCGCGGACGTGAAGCTGCTCTGATGCCGGTGGTGTTCACGAGTGCAATTGGGTTAGTGGAACCAGCGGAAGGAGGCCAGCTGCAGGGGAAAATAGCAGGGCATGGCATCAGTCAAACGCCACAGGTTTTCATCGATTGCCAAGCCATGGACAGCTCGGCAGGACTGCAGGTCAACTGGGATGTCCGGGAGGGCGTCTTCCCTGAGCAAATGGTTGACGACATGTTTGATACCTTTGCAAAATTGCTGCAAGCCTTGGCGGACAGCGAGCATATGTGGGAGGCAGCGAACGAGATTGCCTTGCCAGACTGGCAGTGGGAAGAGCGGCAACGAGTGAATGCAACCACTGCAGCTATACCAGATTATGGCTTGCATCAGCCCATCGTAGCACAGGCAATGACGACGCCGGATCGTTCAGCCGTGATCGACAGTAAAGGACAGCTCTCGTATGCAGAGCTGGTGAAGCGAGCTGCCGCAGTAGCCGGGAAGCTCAAGGAGCTGGGGTGCCGCGAGCAAGACCGCATCGCCATCGTGATGGATAAAGGTGCCCATCAAGTCACTGCGGTACTCGGTACTTTGTTTGCCGGAGCCGTCTATGTGCCGATTGACCCGAAGCAACCCGAAATGCGCCGACAGGCAATGGTTGAGCAGGCGAACATCCGCTATGTCTTGACGGTATCGACCAACCAGCTGCAATGGTCCGACTCCATCAAAACAATCGCAGTTGATCAAGTACCCCCGCAGCACGAACCGTTGATTTTGCCTGACCAAAATCCGGATTTGCCCGCGTACATCATCTATACGTCTGGGTCCACGGGACAGCCAAAAGGGGTCGTCATCAGCCACCGTGCAGCCGCTAACACGATCGAGGACATGCTGCGTCGCTTTGCGATTACGGAAAATGACCGAGTATTAGGGCTAGCCCAGTTGAGCTTTGATTTGTCCGTCTATGATATTTTTGCCACTCTCGCTGTGGGTGGTGCTGTCGTTTATCCTGATCCCGAACGCCAAACCGATCCGTCCCATTGGACAGAGCTGATAGCGAAGCATCAAATCACCGTGTGGAATTCTGTACCGGCCCTAATGCAGATGCTGGTTACGTATTTGGATTCCACGCCAGATGTCCATGTAGCGAGCTTGCGGCTGGCGTTGCTCTCCGGTGACTGGATTCCGCTGAACCTGCCCGATCGGATGAAAAAACGTCTCCCTGCTGCACAAGTCATTAGTCTAGGCGGTGCCACAGAGGCATCGATTTGGTCGAATTACCATATGTACAAAGGGCTGGAACCGGACTGGAGCAGCATTCCGTATGGCCGACCACTGGCGAATCAGGGATTCCGAGTTCTCGATTCACAGATGCGTGATTGCCCGGTGTGGATGATTGGCGAGCTGTATATTACCGGAGCTGGCTTGGCAGATGGCTATGTGGGAGATCAAAGGCTCACAGAGGAGAGGTTCTTTCCTCACCCTCAGGATGGCGAGCGACTTTACCGGACTGGCGATTTGGGCCGCTACACGCCAGGTGGCGAAATCGAGTTTATCGGACGCGAAGACAATCAGGTCAAAATCAGAGGGCATCGGATCGAGCTCGGTGAAATTGAGTCGGCACTGCTCAAGCACCCTGCTGTCGCCGCAGCTGGTGTCGTGCTGGATGGGGCGAGTGACGAGCCTGTATTGCTGGGAGTTGTGGAGTGTGCCCGTAAGACAGAGCGCGACCTTGAAGCGGAGAAAGCAGAATTCGCGATGCTCGTAAATGGGATCGGAGAAGAAGCGGGCACTGAGGTCAATCAGAGCATTGGCGTGCTTTTACAACGCATTGCGCGACAGCAGGAGGGCAAGCCTCTGCGAATTTTGGAAGTCGGCTCGCGTACAGGGGTGTTGACTCAGGGCGTCCTGCAAGCGCTGGAAGGCTATGAAGTGGAGTTTCTAGGCACGGATACAGTAGAAAAAGATTATCGGGCACAAGGACTGGCACCGAGCTCCTTCGACGTGCTTCTGGCTGCGGGAGAGTTGGATAGCACAGGCGATAGCAGACTGAAAGAGCTGATTCGCCCTGGCGGGTGGCTCATCCTTACAAAAGGGACGGATGCGTCAAGATTACATGAGCTCCAGAAAGAGGATGGTGGTGATCTGCTATGGGCGTTGCAGCATGAAGAAGAGATTCATCTCCTTGCCAAGCGCGTGAAGCTGGACAGGGTACCAGTCAGTGTCGCAGAGCTGGAAAAATTCCTTTCCTTGCACCTACCTGCCCATATGCTGCCTGCCCACATGCAAGTAGTAGATGCACTGCCGCTTACGGGAAATGGCAAGATTGACCGCCGCGAGCTGGCAAAATGGCGCCCTGCATCGTCGCTCGGGCAGAACGCGGCTATAGACGAGGCTGAGGAGCCTGGATCAGATCCATTGGAAGCGCAGCTTGCTCATGTCTGGGCAGAAGCATTGGGGGTAGCGAAGCTGGGGAGGGCCCAAAGCTTTTATGAGCACGGTGCTGATTCTCTCATCATGGCACAGGTAGCAGGAAAGCTGCGCGACAAGCTGGCGGAGGACGTGACACATGCTGCCATCCCGTTCGATGTCCTGCTCCGACAAATGCTCAACTTCCCGACTGTCGAAGCTTTGGCGCATTTCATACGCGTGCGCAATGAGGAGATGCACCAGAGTGAGGAAGTCTCGTTGCCGAAAAAACGGAGCAAGTCGAGCAATGCCGTGCTGATTCCATATGGCGGCGACGAATCTGGACCACTTCGGGTTGTATTCCATGCCGTTTTGGGGACGATGGACAGTTTTCGTCCACTGCTCGAACAGCTCAAAGCACAGCATACAGGAAGCGTTGTCGGTATCGCCATTGACGATAGTGAGCGTTATTGCGCGCTAGAGCCGTCGGAGCTGATAGAAACGGTCGCAGATGACTATGCCGAGTGCCTTATGGAGGTCATGCTTGAAGCGGAGCAAAGGCCCGTACAGCTCATTGGTTATTCCTTGGGCGGATTGATTGCCATCGAAGTGGCGAGAAGACTCGGGGAGCGGGGAGTCCATATTCTGGACCTGGTTTTGATTGATATTCCTCCGATTATGACAGAAGTAAATGACGATCTCTTGATCGAAGCACTCTTCGTTCCGAATCTGAATATCACACTGGAACAAACCGATTTTGGCAAAGTGGATGAGCACGATTTTGCACGAGGGATTTTGCAGCTCGTGGAGAAATACGGGGATTGCATCCCGCAAGACTCAGCATGCAGCATCGGCGGGGATGAGAAGCTGGACCAGGTGGGAGAGATGTTCCGCAAATTATCCGCGTTTGACAGAAGTGAACGATTTACCGCGTATGTCGAAGCACTGCGCAAATCAACAGGAGAGCAAATGCCAGTGGAAATGGCTGAAGGCTTGTGCAAGGTGTTTGGTCAGAGCTTTAGAGCAGCTCGCTACACTCCGCTGCCATACATGGGGGACATTCGCTTCCTGCTAGCTCGCGAGCCGTTTCAGTTTTTGCCTGGCACGAGCGAAGAGACCATCGCTTTTTGGCAAGATATTTGCCTCGGTGCACTAAACGTGACAGAGATCGCCGGCAACCATTACAGCTGCATGGTGGGAGAGAATACTGCCAAGCTGGCGGAGCTGTTGGCATTACCGCTTGATCTGTAAATAGGAAAGGATGAGTCAGGCAAAGGGGAAGTCTCCCTGTGCGTTGCTCATCCTTTTTTTCTTTCTCATACGAATGGGCAATGGAGAGCGGCTTAGGAAGTAGGCTATTAGGTGGTTTGTTTTAGCTTTTCGATACAATCTTTGATCGTCTCTATGACGACTCTTGGCTCTGAAAATTGAGGGAAATGTCCACTGTTTTCAGCGACGACATGTTTGCTGTATCGAGATAATGAAAGGAGTTCCAACTGATGTTCGAATCGTTTTTTGCGAACTTCCTCTGGCATCATACGATTTTCTTTTCCACCTGTAATCACATATACGGGTATGTCGGGAAAAGTATCGATTGTCTCAATTTGTTCCACTGTTTTTTTAACAAAATGAACTTCATTGAATGGTTTGTGAGAAGAGAAGGAATCAAACATGGAGAGCAGCTTGTTGATTGTTTTTACGACCTTACCTTGATAGTCATTGAGGCTTACATCTTTCGGATGGCTGGATTCTAAAAAGACAATTCCAGCTACTTCGTCTGGGTAAAGCCGGGTATATAAATTGGCATATAATCCCCCTAATGAATGTCCAACGAGCAGGAATGGAGGTTCAAATCTTACTTTCGTTAATGCCTCCCGTAACGTTTCTACAATCGTGAAGCCATCTTGAGGTTCTCGCGGCTTATCACTACCCGAAACACCAAAACGATTATAGGAAAATACGGATGACGACTCTGAAATTTCAGGTAGTATTTTCATCCACCCTTCGATGGGTCCAGAGCCGCCGTTGATGAGAACGATATTGGGTTTGCCATTCCCACTCCTATTGTATTGCAGCTTCCCTCTTGAAGTATCCAAACTAGTTATCTCAATTGCCAATGTACGACACCTCACTCTGCTATGGCTGGATTCACAGTAGGTATACGTTCTGGACAAATGAGGGTTTCTATTTGTAGGGAATAATTCTTGGGGCTTGGCTACTTAACTTTCGCACATACTTTGTTCACGAGCTGATCCGCTTGCCGCGTCGTTTCGGGCAAACGATATTTGGGTGAGAGCCTGGTGATCCACGCGCATGCGGTTGGCAATGAGATGCCGTGCCCGATGGAGACGAAAATTGGCTTGATATTCGGTTGTGTGCGCAAGACTCCGCCGATGATCTCACCCTGATCGATCAAGGGGGAATACGCACCTCTTTTCTGTGCTGGTTCTTCATATTCACCTAGCAGTCTCGTTTTTCCACAGCCAATGGTAGGAATGTCAAACAGGACGCCTAAATGACTGGCTAGTCCGAATCTTCGCGGGTGAGCGATTCCTTGCCCATCACACACGACGAGCTGCGGTGTTGTTTTTAGCTCCTTGAACGCACTCACCAGTGGAGGCAGCTCGCGAAAAGAGAACAAGCCAGGAATGTACGGGAATTCGACGGTGTCTTGGATGACGACAGACTCGACTACTTGCAGGGAATTGGCGTCGAGTATTGCAACACCGGCAACTAACAAATCGCGCTCGGCATGATAGGCGACGTCTACTCCAGCGACATAGCGTACGTCCTCTAGTTGATCTTCTTTTTTTACTTGCTGGGCTAGTTGTCGCTGCAGGTTGATGGCTTCTTGCTCATCAATGCTCCAAGAGTGCTGGATAATCGGCTCCATCTGGTTACCTCCGGATGATAGAAGATTTGTTCATTATATCCAATTGGCGTCCGGTGCTCAAAGACTTATGAACAATCCTGAGAAATACATTGACTTCTCGGATGAAAAGCACTATTTTGTAACCGACCGAATCATCATGTTAGAGATGTAACTAGGAGGGCTCGTCGTGAAAATCGCAGTAGTAGGAAGCATCAATATGGATCTCGTTACCCATGTTCATCATTTGCCCAAGGCAGGAGAAACGATCGCAAGCCATCACTTCGAGCTGATTCCGGGTGGAAAGGGAGCGAATCAGGCAGTGGCAGCTTCTCGCCTCGGCGCGCATGTCTCCATGATCGGAATGGTAGGAGAAGATGAGAACGGTCGGATCATGCTCAAAGGGCTGACGGATGCGCACGTTCACATAGAAGGGATCAAACGCTCGGGTACGACAGGCATGGCTTTTATCAATGTGAGCGATGACGGGGAAAACAACATCGTACTCGTTCCGGGAGCAAATGCGCTCGTCAGCACCGAGCATATTGCAAACAATCTATCCATTTTAAAGGACTGCGATATCGTATTGCTCCAACTCGAAATTCCGTTGCCTGTCGTTGCATATACAGTCAAAGAGGCTGCTCGACTCGGCAAGCTAGTCATTTTAAATCCGGCACCTGCACGCGAGCTATCCAGTGAGCTATTAACCCATGTACATACCTTGACACCAAACGAAACAGAGCTTTCTATTCTCACGGGAATGCCTGTATCCACGATAGATGAAGTGCATGCTGCAGCCAAAAAGCTTTTGTCTGGTGGACCAAAGCGCGTCATCGTAACGCTGGGGGAAAAGGGCGCTCTCTTGGTAACCGCCCATGAGGCGACCCACATCCCGGCTTTCCGCGTAGAGCCAGTGGATACAACTGCGGCAGGCGATTCCTTTACCGCTGCCTTTGCGGTCGGGATCACGCAAGGAATGACAGAAACCGAAGCGGCCACCTTTGCCAGCAAAGTAGCAGCGATTGTCGTGACAAGGAACGGAGCTCAACCATCCCTGCCTACTTTAGAGGAAGTACAAGCATACTCTTTTTGATGCGATATAAGAAATGATCAAGCCTATTTTGAGAGAGGATTTTCAAAATGGGCTTTTTCTATAGGCATGGGTTACGGTTGCAAACATTTCATTTATTGACCGATCGGTACATAATATGTATGATTTCCATAACAGTTGGAAATGAAAGGAGGATTCCGTTGAGCACACGCGGCAGACCTCGTGATTTTGATTACACTTCCATCGTAGATGTAGCCATGAAAACATTTTGGTCAAAAGGCTACAATGGTTGTTCTACGCATGATTTATGCAGTGATACTGGACTAGGAAAAGGCAGCTTGTACAATACGTTTGGCAGTAAACAGGAGCTTTATCTAGCGGTGGTGGAACACTATCACGAAACAGGGATTCGTGAACAGCGGGCATTATTGGAAAGTCCGGGTTCCGTGAAAGAACGGCTGCAAAATTTTTTAGCTTGGGCATTGGTGGAAGACTTTGAATCAACGAATCCAACGGGATGTTTGCTGATCAATGCAGGATTGGAACGGGCGAAAGACGATCCCAAGATTGAAGAAATAGCCTCCAGACATGTTGAACTTCTAAAGCAAACCATGGAAAAAGTGATGGAGGAAGGCTTGCAAACGGGTGAAATCTCTCCTAAACGATCTGCTGTGGATTTGGCAAGCGTATTTTTAAGCAGCTACTACGGCTTCCGTGTGTTAAATACATCTACACAAAATCGGACATTGGCTGAACAAATCATGAATGGCACCATGGAATCTATCTTCGGCGCGTAATGCGTTATTTTTTTATCGCAAATTTTTGTACCGAATGTTACAAAAATAAGCCGTTTTCGGGTTGCGATCATTCGTGCCTTTTCTGGGCAAAGTGTAAAAAACCATACAATCCCTCTTGAAAGTCAAAGAAGGTCAAACTATAATAAGGACAACGAAGGTCAGGAAAGGTCAAAGATCTTCTGATTCCAAAACAACGCTTTTGGGGGGATTGAATATGCATTGTGAAATCTGCAAACAACGAGAAGCAACTGTGACTGTTCATATACGCGTACAAAATCAGCAACAAAAATACGATTTGTGCCAGGATTGCAAAACAAAGCTGACCAACAAAATGGGAGTGGGCATGGGCTTTAGTCCTTTCTCATCCTTCTCTGGCTTGGATGACTTCCTGCAAGGCTTTGCCCAAAGCCGGGGGAATCCGGGCAAATCTTCCGGCCAACCACAGCCACAAGCGCCAGAGCGTGGTGGCGGAATCCTTGATGAGTTGGGCCGTAATCTAAACGATGCGGCGCGTGCCGGACTGATTGATCCTGTGATTGGACGCGAACAAGAAATTGAGCGTGTCATTGAGATTTTGAACCGACGAAACAAGAACAACCCGGTTCTGATCGGAGAGCCTGGTGTCGGGAAGACAGCGATTGCTGAGGGTCTCGCCCTGCGAATTACGGAAGGGCAAGTACCGACCAAGCTGAAAAACAAGCAGGTGTACATTTTAGATGTCGCCTCTCTGGTAGCAGGCACAGGCATTCGCGGACAGTTCGAGGAAAAAATGAAGCAAGTGATTGCCGAGCTGCAAAAACGCAAAAACGTCATCCTGTTTGTGGATGAGATTCATCTCTTGGTAGGTGCAGGCTCTGCGGAAGGATCAATGGATGCAGGAAACATCCTGAAGCCTGCGCTGGCTCGCGGTGAGCTGCAGCTGATTGGGGCAACTACGTTGAAAGAGTATCGTGTCATTGAAAAGGACGCAGCTCTCGAACGCCGCCTGCAGCCAGTCATGGTCAAGGAACCAACCGTTGAACAGGCCATCGAGATTTTAAAAGGATTGCGTCCGAAATACGAAGCATTCCACCAAGTCGCTTACTCGGATGATGTCATCCGTGCCTGCGTGGAATACTCCCATCGTTATATTCAAGATCGTTTCTTGCCTGACAAGGCGATTGACCTTTTGGATGAAGTGGGCTCGCGTTTGAACCTGAGATCCTCCGCGGTTGATACGGCAGAGCTGCATGAGCGGCTGGCGCAAATCAATCAGGAGAAAAAGGAAGCGACGGAGCAAGAGGCATACGAACGAGCTGCCCGTCTGAGAGACGAGGAAGCAAGCATTTTAGAGGGTCTGGATCAGATCGATGGCAAGGAGCAACGCGTACAGGCTGAAGTCACGGATATTCAAGCCTTGATCGAGCAAAAGACAGGAATTCCTGTAACCAAGCTGCAAAGTGATGAGCAGATGAAAATGAAAAATCTTGCCGCTCATTTGGAAGCCAAAGTCATTGGCCAATCCGAGGCGGTCACACAAGTAGCGAAGGCGATTCGCCGCAGTCGTGCTGGTCTGAAGCCAAAAAACAGACCGATTGCCTCCTTCCTGTTCGTAGGTCCGACTGGTGTCGGGAAAACAGAGCTGTCCAAAGCGCTGGCAGAGGAGCTGTTTGGAACCCGTGATTCCATGATTCGTCTGGATATGAGCGAGTACATGGAGAAGCATTCAGTATCCAAATTGATCGGTTCTCCTCCTGGCTACGTCGGTCATGAAGAAGCGGGTCAGCTGACAGAGCGCGTACGCCGCAATCCGTACAGCATTATCCTGCTCGATGAAATCGAAAAAGCACACCCGGACGTCATGCACATGTTCCTGCAAATTCTGGAGGATGGTCGCCTGACAGACAGTCAAGGCCGAACCGTGAATTTTAAGGAAACCGTTATTATTGCGACGAGCAATGCAGGTGTGAGCGAGCGGAAAATTTCCGTTGGCTTTGGAGCAAAAACACCTGAGCCGGCCACCGTGCTGGACTCTCTGGGTGCGTACTTCAAGCCGGAGTTCCTGAACCGCTTCGACTCGATCATTTCCTTTGCCCATCTGGAAAAACAGGATTTGGTCAAAATCGTTGATCTGCTGCTGCAAGATGTCATGGGTAATTTGTCTGAGCAAGGAATGGAGATCAGCGTGACAGATGACGCAAAAGAAAAGCTGGCTGAGCTGGGCTACAACCCTTCCTTTGGGGCACGTCCATTACGACGTGTGATTCAGCAATACGTCGAGGATAGAATTGCGGATCTGGTGATGGAAGAGGACAATGTGACAACGATGCTGATTGATGTAGAAGATGAAGTGATTCGTGTCAAAAAAGGATAACCAAGTGCAAAAAAGAAACCCCATCGATTTGGGGTTTCTTTGCTATTTATTCATGACTTTCTCATTGATGCCGTTGCTTGCGTCAGTACTTTCCATTTTCAGCTGGCGGCGCTTGGTGACGATTTTCTTCACCCATAATCCGACCAAGATGAGCGGCACCATGATGAGAAATATATAGAGAGATACGTCATGGACCATACTTTCCGCCATTTTTCCGTAAAAATAAAACAAAAATCCGACTGCGTAAAATTTGACTGCCCGTCCAATGGCAGCATAACCAATCAATTTCCACAACGGGAAGTTCAGGCAACCAGACATGATCGTAAATACTTTAAACGGAATCGGTGTAAACGAACCGATGAAGATCGCGACTTCACCCTTCTTTTGAAACATCGCTGTGGCAGCATCAATCCATTCTTTTTTGAGGATTTTGTACAGAACGGATTTGCCCAGGACTTTACCGAGAAAATAACCGACAGGTGTCCCTAAGAGACAAGCGATATAGCCTACGGTTGCAATCCACAATGCCTGCGAAGGATCAACAAGGCTGAGCGGCACTTGAAGAAAGAAGGCAGGAACGGGAAAGATGACTGCGTCTGCAAAAGAATGAATGAACATTCCCAAATTGCCATATTCCATTAAGAAATCTAAAATGTTCTGAAACATCTATTTCTCCTTTGTCATTCTATCTTTAACTGCCAGTCATCAATTCAATCAAGTCGGATTGTACCAGGTCTGCTGGAGTAGTTAATGCAGCGCATTTTGACACGAGCCGCACATTGGCCCCTTCGAACACAGAGGCGACAAATTGCGAACAAAAATAGGCCTTTTTGCGCTTTATTGGAATATTCAGCATCACGCCAAGTAAGCCCAACAAATTATATGTGTATAGATGCGATTCTACTTCAAACTGGCCGACTATGGAACGAATTTTTTTGAATTGGGATTCACTTACTATACAACGATATACCGCAATCGTTGCATTTTGAAACAATTTGCCTTGCATATCTTCTTTTACGAAGCCGCCGATAAACGGATTTCGGGGGTCTTTTCTACCGAAGCTGTAAACCTCGGTTAATTGTGGATCAAAGGCAATGGAAGCATGATTCAATGGAGCCTTCGTATACCAGCGAATCATTCTGGTAAACCATGTTCCTGTATCTGATAATACGATGTAGATCGTTCGCTGGTTACTCAACAATCACTCACATCCGCCTTGGTTTTTGGATCAACTCAATAGTTCCATTATCGAAGTTTCTTGATTGTCCAAAAACGCACTCTCGCCCGATTTCATCTGCGACTTAAGACGGATCATTTATCGGTGCATGCGGCGCAAAACATCTATCAGTTCGTGAATCCCGCGCTCAATCGATGCTTCCTTGGCGTAGGACACATTCAGCTTCAAAATATTTTCTTGCGGAAAGCCCACCAAGTAATTTTTGTCTGTTCCTTCGAGCAGGATCGAACGTTTTTTCAGCTGACTAATCACGGTAGGGACCGAGATGGAAGCGTCCAAAACAATGTGCGTATGAATTCCCGGATACGCAAGGGGATGAAAGGTGAATAGATGGCCTTCTGTGGCCGCAAAATGGTTCAGTGCTGCCGTCAGCAGGTTGGATCGTCGGTGATAGGAGCTGCGTATTTTTTGCTTGTGGCGCTCGAACATCCCGCTTTTTAGGTAAATTTCCAATGCAGCTTGAGACAGCATGGAGCTGTCGATATCAGAAAGCCGTTTATGCTGGTTGAAGGATTCCTTGAGTGCGTCAGGGATAACGGCTACACCCAAACGCAGTCCAGGAAAAATGATTTTGGAATAGCTTTTTAAATAGATGGTGCGAGAGAAGCGATCATAGGCAAAGAGGGGATCAGCTTTGCTGTCATGCTCAAGGTCTGCCATGTTATCGTCTTCCACGATATAGACGTCGTATTGCTGCGCAAGCTCCACAATTCGCTGTTTGTCCTTTCGGCTGTAGGTCGTACCGAGCGGGCTCTGAAAGCGAGGCATTGTATAAAAAAACTTGATCTTTCCCGTGCGGAAAATAGACTCCAGTTCTTCCAAATCGACTCCCTGCGCAGTGCGCTTAATCCCGACGACAGGATACTTGTGTACTTGTAAATTTTCGATGAATAAGTGGTAGCTAGGCTGCTCAATCAAAATCGTATCTTTGCCATTAGGAAAAGGAAGGCTGCACAGCAAGGATAGAGCTTGTTGGACACCGGACGTAATGAATATGTTACGAGGGTCCGTAAATACCTGATGGTTCCCAAGCTGCTTGGCGATGACGGCAATGAGTGAAGGCAAGCCTTGTGTGGTTCCGTAAATAAACAGGTCGTTTTTATAAGTCTCAATCGCTTTATTGATGCAGTGTTGAAAGTCGACATAAGGAAACAGGTCAGGATCGGGAGCTGAGGTCGCTAAGTCGATAATCGACGCATCTGCGGCTTGTAGCTTCCTTTGTTTTTTCACGACGTAGTAACCGCTTCGGTCGACAGAGTAAATGAGGTGACGCTTTTCGAGTTCGTCCAAGGTTCGGATGACGGTACTCTTGCTGCAGTGGTATTGAGAGGCTAGCTCCCGAATGGAGGGAAGCCGGTCTCCATCTCGATAGGAGAGGCTCTCGATCAAGGCTTCTAGTTCATTTTGAAGCTGCAAATATTTGTGCATACAAAACAGCCCCTTACTACCGATTTTGTATCGGTACAGATACTACTTTTTTGCATTGTAGCACGATTGATCCCCCATTACTATTAACCTAAGACGGTCGTCTGTAAAAAGTCACCAGTAGGAGCGATACATACGATGAAAGACCAACAGAAAGCAATTCTCGCGGCATTATTGAATGCAGTCATTACAGGCTTGTCGTTTTTGTTTCTGAAAATGGCACTCGCTGTCACGAATCCGGTCGATACGCTGTCGCACCGGTTTACCGTGGCCTTTCTTGCTGCATCCATACCGATCTTGTTTGGGTGGATCAAGCTGTCTATCAAGCCAAAAGACATCCTCGCGATTATTCCGCTCGCCATGCTGTACCCGGTTCTGTTCTTTACCCTTCAGGCGTTTGGACTGGTATATACCACCTCTTCTGAAGCCGGTATTATCCAAGCGACTGTCCCGATTTTTACCATGATCATGGCGGCGTTTTTTTTGAGAGAGTCATCTACTTGGCTGCAAAAGCTATCTACGATTTTATCTGTAGCAGGTGTCGTGTACATTTTTGCGATGAAGGGGCTGGGTGCAAGCACAAGCTCGGGGAGCAGTCTCGGTACCATTCTCATTCTTTTATCCGCAGTGTCATTGGCAGGGTATAGCGTACTGGCGAGGAAAATGACAAAATCCTTCCATTATATAGACATGACATATATGGTGGCGGTACTCGGATTTGTGTTCTTTAACGCATGGTCGGTGATCCAACATAGCGTTGAGGGTACCTTGTCCTCGTATTTCGCACCTTTTGCCAGCCCGACGTTCATCATCTCGATAGTATATTTGGGGATACTGTCCTCGCTCGTAACGTCTTTTATGACCAACTTTGCCTTGTCCAAGATGGAAGCATCCAAAATCAGCGTTTTTAACAATCTGTCTACACTGGTTACCATCGTGGCTGGCGTCTTGTTTTTGCAAGAGAAATTGGCTTACTACCATCTCATTGGGGCGTTGATGATTATTGTCGGAGTAATTGGGACGAATTTCCTGGGGGCAAAATCAAGGGCACGGGACCGCTTGCCGTCAACGAAGTCTTCGTCTGTGTGAGAGAAAATAAAAACGATACACAACAGAGCGAATGTTTATTCATTTGCTCTGTTTGTTTTTGGGGAAAAATCGCTCTTACTTCCGAGTCGCAAAAAAATCGGTCCAGACGTGGTGAAACTGTTTACAAATCGTATCATACACGATATAGTTACCTAGATTGTATGAGTATAATGACATATGGTGAGATGACGGAATGAAAAAAATTATACATCTGGATTCGATTGAAAAGAGATTTGCAGATACTGTCGTCGTCCCCTCTTTTTCTCTCTCCATTGAAGAAGGGGAGTTTTTGACGTTACTCGGCCCCAGCGGCTGTGGGAAAACGACATTGCTTCGAATGATTGCTGGCTTTGAGCAGCCAACGACTGGGGAAATTTTTCTGGACGAAAAGCCACTCAGCCATGTGCCGCCCTATCAGCGGGATATGAACATGGTGTTCCAGCAATATGCTTTGTTTCCACATATGACAGTGGAGCAAAACATCCTGTTTGGTTTGAAAATGAAAAAAGTGAACGCAGCTGAACAACAAAAGCGCTTGGAGGAAGTACTTCAGTACGTTCAACTGACAGAACTGCGGAAGCGCACACCGAAGCAGCTGTCTGGTGGACAACAGCAACGGGTAGCAATCGCACGGGCGATTATTAACAACCCACGCGTACTGCTGCTGGACGAGCCACTAGGTGCTTTGGACTACCAACTGCGCAAAAGCTTGCAGCTCGAACTGAAAAACTTGCAGAAAAACTTAGGGATTACGTTCATTTACGTTACGCATGACCAGGAAGAAGCGATGGCGATGTCAGATCGAATCGCAGTCATGAACAAGGGACGAATTGAACAGATTGCTTCTCCAGCAGAGATCTACAACTCCCCGCAAACCTTGTTTGTGGCTACCTTTATTGGGGAAAACAACATTTTCCAGGAAAACGGAACGAACGCAGCGGTACGTCCGGAAAAGATCAAGCTGTACCCGGTTGATTCCGACAAAGACAAGCACAAGAAGCTGGGCACCATTGCTGATGCGGTGTTCCTCGGCAATTTGCGTAAGGTATTTATTCGCCTTGAGGGGCAGGATATGACCGTAATGGCACATCAGTACGCAGGTGACGGTCTGGACTGGCAGGTGGGAGATCAAGTGGCCATTGGCTGGGCACAGACGGACGAGGTGATTCTTCCTTGTTAAACAAGAAGCCGGTAAAACTGCTCGCGCTACCCGCCCTATTGTGGATGGGTGCGCTTTTCGTCCTGCCTATGCTTATGATTGCCGTTCTCTCTTTCCTCAAAAGAGGCACGTACGGGCAAGTTGTCTATGAGTTTACGCTCAACAATTACTTCCGAATTTTGGACCCGCTGTATGGACAAATCTTTTGGGATACGCTGGTCGTAGCCGTATTGACAACCTTGTTCTCGATCTTGTGCGGCTATCCGTTAGCGTATTACATTTCGCGGTTGGAAAAGTCATCTCAGCAAATATGGCTTTTGCTCGTGATGATTCCGTTTTGGATCAACTTTTTGGTTCGTTCCTATGCATGGGTGATCATCCTGCGTTCGCAAGGCGTGATCAATACGTTCCTGCAATCGGTGGGAATTATTACGGAGCCTCTACCGCTGTTGTACAATTCTGGTTCGGTGCTGCTCGGGATGGTGTACACGCTGATGCCGTTCATGGTTTTGCCGATTTATGTATCACTGGAGCAGATGGACCGACGTAAGCTGGAAGCAGCGTACGATTTGGGCGCAACACCTTGGAAAGCATTTTGGCACGTGACCCTGCCGATGACCAAGACGGGTGTCGTCACTGGCTCGATCCTCGTGTTTGTTTCATCCATCGGGATGTTTGTCGTTCCGGATGTGATGGGGGGAGCGAAATCGGCTCTGATCGGAAACGTCATTCAAAATCAATTTTTGTCTGCGCGTGACTGGCCGTTCGGTTCTGCCTTGTCCATCGTACTGATGCTGTTGTCCATGCTGTTGATTCTTCTTTATTTCCGCGCTACCAAAGCGAGCGAAGCAAAGGAGGGATCAGCATGAAAGCACTACGCCGAAACGCACTATCTGGATACTCATGGCTGATGCTCATCTTTTTGTATCTGCCAATCGCGATACTTGTCCTTTATTCGTTCAATGATTCACGGATCAACGCTACGTGGACTGGATTTACGTGGAAATGGTACGTTTCTTTGTTTGAAAACAGGCAGGTTATGCAAGCTTTGATGAACAGCCTGACGATTGGCGTTATCAGCAGCGTAATTGCAACGGTTCTGGGTACAGCTGCTGCACTGGCAATCAAGCATTACTCGATTCGTTGGAGCAACATCTTCAACGGACTGATGTACTTGCCGATTGTCATCCCAGAGATCATGATGGGTCTGGCCTTGCTCGTATTGTTCAGCCAGGTACAGATGGAGCTGGGGAAAGTAACGCTGATCCTTGCGCACGTGACGTTCAGCATGCCGTATGTGATGGTCATTATTTCCGGGCGCTTGGCTGATATGGGCAAAGAGCTGGAAGAAGCGTCTCAGGATTTGGGAGCAACTCCATGGGAGACATTGCGCTATGTGACTCTGCCTTTGATCATGCCGGGTATTATCGCAGGCTTCCTGATGGCGTTTACCTTGTCGCTGGATGATTTCATTATTTCGTTCTTCGTGGCCGGTCCGAATTCGACCACATTGCCGCTCTACATTTATGGCTTGGTGAAACGAGGAGTCTCACCCGAGGTAAATGCACTCTCGACCCTTCTGATCGTGAGTACGGTACTTTTGGTTGTGGTAGCTGAGATTTTCCGCCGTAAAGACTCTAAAAATAATCAATCCATCTTTTAGGTACATCATGGTGTTTTCATAAAAGCAATCCCATAACTGATTTGGAGGTTGAGAGGAAAAAATGAAACGTTTCAAGTCCTTGATGATCGGCGCTTTGACCGCCGTACTTGCGGTGACCGCTGTAGGGTGCTCATCGTCATCTGAGCAAGAGCAACAAGTATTGAATATTTACAGCTGGGCAGACAACTTCGACCCAGAAGTCATCAAAGATTTTGAGCAAAAATTCAACGTCAAGGTCAACTATGATGTATATGGTAGCAATGAGGAAATGCTGGCAAAAATTCAAGCGGGCGCATCCGGCTACGACTTGATTCAACCGTCCGATTACATGGTAGGCACGATGATTCAGTTGGGCCTTCTGGAAGAGTTGAACAAAGCCAACATCCCGAACATGGGCAATATCGTGTCTACGTTCAAGACACCTCCTTTTGACAAAGAAAACAAGTATTCACTCGTATATACATGGGGAATTACCGGGATTGCTTACAACAAGAAGTATGTAAAAGAAACCCCGACTAGCTGGAACGATCTGTGGAATGAAGCTTACAAGGGCCGTGTTATCATGTTGAACGACCCACGTGAGGTTATGGGGATGGCACTGATCAAGAATGGCTTCTCCAATAGCACGACGAACAAAGAGGAATTGGAAAAATCCTTTACTGATTTGAAAAAGGTAGTACCAAACGTAGTTGCTTTTGATACAGACAACATCAAGCAAAAGATGATTGCTGAGGAAGCATGGATCGGAACGGTTTGGTCCGGTGACGCAGCTTTCATTCACGCGCAAAATCCAGACGTGGAGTACGTGATTCCGAAAGAGGGCGCGACGATCTGGGCAGACACGCTGGCGATTCCAAAAGGCGCCAAGAACAAGGAATTGGCTGAGAAGTTCATCAACTACTTGATGGACCCACAAGTCAGTGTGAAAAACTACGAGTCTATCGGCTACAGTAACCCGAACGAGCAAGCATACCCACTGCACAGTGAAGAATATCGTTCCAACAAGATGGTCTTCCTGGATAAAGCAGACATTGCCCGTGCGGAGTGGCTGGTTGATGTAGGAGAAACCTTGCAGCAATACGACCGCTACTGGACTGAGATGAAGAGCGGTAGATAAATAGAAGTGAACGAACCGAGATGGAGTGTTTCCGTCTCGGTTTTTTCTTTGGGAATAGAGCGAGGGATTTGGAAAAATAATAGGGGTACACCATATATTGGGGTACATTTAAGATGACAACCTACATCATTTCTGAATCCGTTAGCGAGACGCGAGAAAGATTAAGCGATCACCTGCAAAATCCGCGATTGGTGTTTCGTACCCTTTCTTGCGGAGCGAATAGCTTGTTGTTAGCTTACCTCCCCTATCTGATTGACACAACGATTCTCCAGCAAGTGTTGCTTCCCTATTTCGAAAGGTTGCCTGAAGAAAAAATCGTTCCAGATACGATTTTGGGGAATGTTCCTGTTGCTCATGTCACCAAGACCATGGATTACAGTCAAGTCAGCGATTATCTCGTGAGGGGATGGGTTTACCTTCAAATAGAAGGAACGACATGCGGGATTCTTCTCTATATAGCAAGAATACCGAGTCGTTCCTTGGGAGAGGCTCAGGTCGAAACCCAGATTTTCGGTCCACAGGTTGCCTTTACTGAAGCATTGGAAGACAACTTAGGGATTCTACAGGGCTATCTGGCGACTGATTTGCTTACCAACGTATCCCTTACGATTGGGAAACGTAGCATGACGAACGTGGAAGTATGTTACATGGAGGAATTGGCTGCTCCAGAAAATGTGGAAACCGTCATTCAGCGTATAAGCGATCTGGATGTAGATGGCGTGATTGACAGCGGAAAACTGGTTCAACTGATTGATGACAATACGTTCTCTATTTTTCCGCAGTTAATCCTGACAGAACGACCTGACCATGTAAGTGAAGCCCTGTTGGAAGGAAAGGTTGTCGTGTTTGTGGAGGGGAGCCCTTTTGCTATCGTGGGTCCCAGTTCCTTCGTTGACTTTTTCAAGTCCAATGAAGATCTCTATATTCGGTGGCAAATGGCTTCCTTCATTCGTTTGTTACGATTTTCGGCCCTTTTTGTTTCTTTGTTTTTTACCGCTACTTATGTGGCTGCACTTTCGTTTCACTATGAAATGATTCCATCTGCTCTGCTTGTATCGCTAGTAAAGTCTCGTTCCAAGGTGCCTTTTCCCCCATTGTTTGAAGCTTTGCTGCTTGAGATGATTATTGAATTCTTGCGGGAGGCTGGAGCCAGACTTCCTTTCAAGGTGGGGCAAACGATCGGGATTGTAGGCGGTATCGTAATTGGGCAGGCCGCCGTTGCAGCGGGTTTTACCAGTAACATATTGATCATGATTGTGGCACTGAGTGCATTAGCTTCGTTTACTTTTCCTTCCTACATGATGAGTACAGCAGTACGTATCCTCCGCTTTCCGATTATCCTGCTAGCTGGAATTTGGGGAGGTTTTGGTATTATGCTTGGCGCGTCTTTTCTATTGATACACATCCTGCGTCAATCAAGTCTGGGACGTCCGTTTTTTCTTCCCTTTTTTCCATTTCGCTTGCAGGATTTTAAAAACAGTCTGATCCGGTTTCCTTATTACTCGCTCGGCAAGCGTCCGGTTATGACACGTTCTCCTGACGATACCCGTGCGCCTGATGATGCCGGGAAAAAAAGACCAGTTCAGTAGTTAGGTGTTGATTGTGAATGTCACTGTCCACTTTTCGTCGGAATAGCCATATGGTTATCAGCGTATCGCTTGCGCTATTTATGATTCATGGCAATCAGGTTGGGATCGGCATAGCGGGCGTACAGCGGTTTATTTATGATAGGGTGCAACAAGACGCCTGGATCGCGGTCATATTGGCAGGCATTATGACACATATAGCAGCGTGGTTCATGCTAAAAATCTTGGCGAAATTCAAACACATGGATTTGTATGACATTCATCAAAGTGTGTTTGGAAAATGGCCGGCCCGCGTTCTTAATTTCATCTTTATCGTATATGTGATGGGCTCTGCCTTAACGATCTTGAGAGGGTACATCGAGATCATTCAGTCATGGATGTTTCCAGAGGTGCCTTCCTGGATGTTAAATGCCGCCTTGCTTTGTCTGGCCATTTATGGAGTGACGGGTGGCATTCGGGTGTTGGCTGGCATTAGCTTTTTTTCAGTTGGGTTGACGATTTGGCAGCTACTACTCTTGGTTTATCCCATGCAATACGCCGATTTTCATCTATTGCAGCCAGCATTTCATCATGACCTTGTACAGCTTATGGACGGTGCGAAGAAAATGTCTTTTTCCATCATCGGATTTGAGATTATTTTGTTCATCTATCCTTTTGTTAAGGAAAAGGAATTACTGCCGCGGTATGTACATGGTGGGTTGTTTATGACCACCTGCTTGTATGTTGTCGTCATGCTGGTTACACTCTTGTACTTTCAAGGGGAACAGCTTCAGCATCTTATCTGGGCAACGCTTATGATGATGAAAATTGTGGAGTTTCCGTTTTTGGAGCGTTTTGAGTTTGTGTCCATCTCACTGTGGATGCTCATCATGCTGGATAATTTGCTGATGAACTTGTGGGTAGCCATGCGGGGGGTTCACCATATTAGTGGGCTCAAGGAAAGAATGGCACTGATAGGGATTGTTGGTGTCATGTTTTTTGCCAGCAATTTTTTGGAAACACGCCAGTCGATTAATCTCATCACGGATATTTTCGGTGGAGCAGGTTTCTATATCATTTTTATTTATCCCATCGTGCTTTATGTAGTGATTCGGCTGTTTCGGAGGGGAGCGGTCCGGACATGAAAAGGTTACGTTTGCTTGTGTGCTATTTCTTAGTAGTCGTGTTATTGAATGGCTGTGGAGAGCAGCAAGTACTAGAAAAATTGGGGTTAGCGGTTGCCGTAGGATACGATCAGAGCGGAGACGGACGGTTATTAGGCACCACAGTGTTTTATCAAATTGATCCGGAAGCACGTGAGCTGGTCACCGTGATTTCTGGAACAGCTCACACAAGTAAAGGACTAGCGGTTGCTCATAACAGAGAGTCTTCCAAAAAAATAGTAGCGGGGCAAATTCGTGTCGTTGTTTATCATGATGCGTTAGCACGCAAAGGGATACTGTCACTCGTGGAAAACTTAACGCGAGATGCCTCTATTGGAAGTAATGTCTATTTAACGGTAGCCAAAGGACGAGCTTATGACATCTTGACACATCGTTATCCCGAAAATAGCAACATTGGAATTTACCTCTATCAAGCCATACGACAGAACGTTGATGGTGAGAACATGATTTCCTCTAAACTTCATGAGTTTATGAAAGATTATTATGCGGTGGGGAAAGATCCCGTGATGCCTTATATCGAAAGAGTAAAGAATGAATTGCATATTAATAAAATTGCTCTGTTTCGAGACGATCGATTAGTGGCGGAGATTACTTCAAGGGAGGGATTTTTCCTCAAGATATTACGTGAGCGTTACAATAAGGGAGAATTGGAAATAAACATTTCCCTCGATAAAAAGCGTCTTTTTACGGTAATTGAACATATCTCAAGCAAAAAGCAAATGAAAGTTCTGGATTTAGAGAAGCCAAGATTTTCTGTGAAAGTCAAGATGACAGCGCAGATTCAGGAAATGGCTGAAAAAATAGATTTATCCAAGCCAGAGGAGTTAGAAAAGGTACAAAAAGCAATAGAGCTTGCGGTGAAAAAAGAGACGGAACATTTACTGGAAAAGTTAAGAAAACACGATGTAGACCCGGTAGGATTTGGGGAAATCTACAATATAGCCAGTCAAAAGAGCGGGAAAAAGAAATTGAGTAAAGAGGAATGTCGTGAAATCATGAAAAGGGCGGAATATGATGTGGATGTCGAGATCAAGATTTTACGTACAGGCGTTATTGGATAAAGATGTAGCAAAAAATATAGACAAGCAACAATCCGGGGTGAGATAGTGGTTGTGAGGTGAGAAAAAATGGAAAACAGGCAGTCTGTACAATCAGGCTTTCTCGACGCAAATGGCGCGCGCTTTTACTATGAGGTTGAAGGGGAAGGCGAGCCACTCCTATTGATCCACGGTTTCAATCTGGATACGAGGCTATGGGATGCGCAGATGCAAGAGTTTGCACAGGCGTATAAGGTCGTTCGTTTTGATATCCGCGGGTTTGGTAAAACGCTTGCGACTGAGGTTCCTTTTACCTTGTATGACGATGTGAAAGCAGTACTGCAAGGGCTTGGTATCGAAAAAGCGCATGTGGCGGGACTTTCGTTTGGGGGCATGGTTGCGCTGGAGTTCGCACTTGCTTATCCGCAGATGGTGAACAGCTTGATCCTTGTTTCCTCTGGCTTGTTTGGTCATCCAAGAAGTGAACAAAGGCTGCAAGATGTGGAACGATTCAATCAGATGTGTCAGACTGGCACGACAGAGGAAGCGTTGGAAATGACGACCCAAATGTGGTTTGACGGTCCTGGTCAGCCGGTGAATGTGCTAGCTGCCGAAGCACGAAACCGCTTTATAGAAATAAACAGACACGCCTTTTCGCTGCCGGAGTTTGGAGCTGGATTTGAAGCTTTATCACCCTCACCGATCGAGCGTTTGGAAGAAATCAAAGCCCGGACACTCGTCATTGCAGGCACGCGGGATTATCCCGATTTTATCCAGATCGCCGATGTATTGACTGAACGGATTGCTGGCGCACACAAAGTCATCCTGCCTGACTCAGCCCATATCCCACCGATGGATCAACCTGAGGTATTCAACAAACTCGTCCTGGAATTTCTCGCACAAAGCACTGTAAGATCATCCTAATACCGTTTGAAAAGGCATGCTTCGGAGAGAATTTCCGATCTTGCCTTTTTTTGTTTTCAACACTTTGCCACATCAGATAGCCCGATGGAGCCATATGGATTTTCGTACTATTTTGATAGGATTAAGGACGAAATAAGGAAGCAGGTGGTAGGGTGATAGACAACATGAGACAATGCGCGGTTGCGTTTTTGCTCGCCTTCTTTCTTGTACTGACAACGGGTATGACGACTGCTTACGCCCATGCTGGCTTGATGAGCAGCTCGCCGCAAAATGGTGAGGTACTGAAGGCGAATCCAGGACAAATATCTGCGCGGTTTACCGAAACATTGGAGCCCGATCTTGTTAACGTGCGTCTATTTGACTGGGATGGCAAGGAAATAAAAGTGGAGCGACCGACATTGCAGCCCGGCGATGCCGCGCAGGTGAATGCGAATCTGCCGAGCGATTTGGCGGAAGGTACGTATTCCGTAATCGTGTCTGTAGTCTCCGAGGACGGGCATCCGATCGAAGAGAAGCTCACGTTTTCCATCGGACAAAAAAGTACGGTCGTGGTGCCGCCAAGTGAGCAGCAAGCAGATTCGAGCTACTTGATCATGTACCGCTATTTGGCGCAAGGAATTATTCTCGTAGGTGGCGGCTTGTATCTGGTAGCGTGGGCAGCACAGCGTCATGGCTTGCCTTCGCTTGCCCAGCTCATCGGGATTGGCAGACAAATCGGATGGGGTTTGGCGATCATCGGACTTATCTTTTTGTGGTTCTTGTATGACGAATCGTTAACCGCTGTATCACTTACGCAAGCACTGTGGCAGATGGACGGGAACTTGCTCAGTCAGTCTCCGTTTGCGATCATGCTGCTCGTGTCCTTTGCCTTACTTCTAATGGTCGCGATCCCTAATATGGTGTCCGGCTGGTATGTAGGAATCTGGATTCTCGTGATCAGCGCGCAGGCTTTTGGCGGTCATGCATGGGGGATAGCTCCTGTCTGGCTGTCCATTTTACTGAGACTGTTACATGTTTTGACGGTCGCCGTGTGGATGGGGGCGCTTGTCTACTTGCTCCTTACAGTCAAAGTGGCGCAACGAGGACAGGAGTCGTTCAAGAGGTTCTTCTTGCAGACAGTTGCTGTAGCGGCTGTACTTGCCGTCGTGACGGGCGTTGTCATGCTCATCGTGCAGACGGATGTCATGAGCATTTTCCAGAGTGCAACGGCATGGAGCTATCTGTTATACGGAAAAATCGCAAGTGTCTGCCTTATGCTGCTTCTAGCCTTTAGGCAAACGAGACGTTGGCGGACGAAAAATTCCTTGCAGCACGCTTACTTGCGTTGGGAAATTGTATTCGGGATTGTCGCTGTTCTGGCTGGACTTTGGATGAGCCAAATCAATTACCCGACTGCTACGACTAATAATCAGGCCGTGATTCAAACAGATTCAAACTAGGGAGGATCTCAAACGATGAAAATGGCAAAATGGATGAGCAGTGTACTGGTAGCGGGTGCAGTTTTGACGTTGGCGCAAGCAGCACAAGCACATGTGAACGTATATCCGAAAGAGGCTACTACAGGCTCCTATGAAAAATACACGGTGCGCGTCCCGGTAGAAAAGGACGTCAACACGACAAAAGTGAAGCTGGAATTCCCGGCAGGTGTGAAGGTAAATTCCGTTCAACCGATTCCGGGCTGGAGCTACGAGTTCGAAAAAGATAAAGACGGTGTGAACACAGCGCTTGTGTGGACAGCAACAGAAGGCGGAATCAAGGCGCATGAGTTCCAGGAGTTCACGTTTGTCGGGGCAAACCCGAAAGAAGAGGGGCAATTGGCTTGGAAGGCTTATCAGACCTATGCAAATGGCGAGGTTGTGGAATGGACAGGGGACAAGGATTCCAAGACGCCAGCGTCTGTTACTACCATTAAGGCTGGTGTAGGCGAAGCAGGACATGAAGCAGGAAAAGAACAAACCCCTGCAACAGCTCCTGCAGAAGCTGCGAGTGCCGGCAGCAACAACACCTTGCCATTGGTACTATCTGGTTTGGCGTTGCTGATCTCCATCGTTGGTTTGTTTAGAAAAAAAGCGTAAGTACTTCATAATCAAGCTGTGCAGTGTGTCCAATGCTGCACAGCTTTTTTCGTTGTGTGGCAATTGAAAAAATTCTATAATAGCGTTAATTACTTTCGGAGGTGTATCTCATGTTAAAAACACTAATTAGAGCAAGCAAGTACACAGGAAGGAAAAATATGAACGGCAGTATGACGCGTACGTATTTTGCGCAGTAGAAGACAGTAACGGAACGATATGTACGTGAAAACGGAACGCGTCATCTGCCTAAAAAAAGGTGGATACTACTTCCATGTTCATGAATGCGACAAAAGTATATACGATCAAGAGTTTTTTGATTTCCTTGGCTAATACGACCATGTTCACGACTTATGCGCTTTACTATATTGTGACACTGGGCTTCAACCCGTTTGAGCTTCTTTTGATCGGGACCGTATTGGAGTTGTCTGTGTTGCTGTTTGAAGGGATAACGGGTGTAGTGGCGGATACATATGGTCGCCGACGCTCCGTCATTTGGGGAATGTTTTTGCTTGGTACGGGGTTTGCCTTGCAGGGGGTCCTTCCCGCGCTTGAAGTCTGGGTACCGTTGATCTCTGTGTTCGGCTTGGTGCTGCTTTCGCAAGTGATTGGTGGCCTTGGGTATACATTCATCAGTGGAGCGGATACCGCGTGGATCGTGGACGAAGTCGGGGAGGAGAAGATCGGGACGATTTTTATGAAGGCCAAGCGCTATTCCTTGTTTGGTAATTTGCTCGGGATTGCGCTCAGTGTAGCATTGGCATCACTTGCCCCCAATCTGCCGTATCTCATCGGAGGTCTCATGTATCTGGGGCTTGGTGTCTTTCTGATCGTGTTTATGAAGGAGACTGGCTTTACTCGTCGCGATCGTACGCCAGGTGCTTCTCACGTGACGGAAATGATTCAGACCTGGACAGCTGGGGCACGAGTGATTCGCAGCCAGCCGATTCTAATGTTGATTTTGTTCGTGACGTTATTTACGGGTGCAGCTTCTGAAGGGTATGACCGTTTGTGGGAAGCGCATTTGATCGCAGAAATTGGCTTTCCAGAGCTCGCTGCTATTTCAATGCCAATGTGGTTCGGGATCATTGCCGCACTGGCAAGCTTGCTTGGCCTCATCGTCGTGGGCGTTGTGGAAAAAAGGCTGGATGTGAACAATGAGCGGGTTGTCCTTGTGGGCATGTTCACGTTGACGGGGCTCAAAATTGCAGCGATGGTTGCTTTTGCCTTGTCCCCAAGCTTTGGCTGGGCGTTATTTGCCCTGTTGTTGATCGGTGTGATCCAGTCATTAAGCAGTCCGCTGTATGATACATGGCTGAATCTGAACATTGAGAGCAGTGTGCGAGCGACGGTTTTGTCGATGATGGGCCAGTCCAATGCCTTGGGACAAACGGCAGGTGGTCCGGCTGTCGGATGGATTGGTACTCGTTTTTCGATTCGTGCTTCTCTGGTTGCGGCGGCTATTTTGCTGGCACCGATTCTGATTGTGTTTGGACGTGCGCTTAGAAGGCGCTGAGTTGTATCTAGCATAAGGCATGTGTCCATTTTAGGGCGCATGCCCTTTTTTTGTAGAGGGAAAAATTAGTAGATGCGAACAAGTTTGCGAACATGCGTTCTCTTGTGGTAGGATGGTTTCAACAACAAGAAGATACTATTCATGGTGGTGACAGCCTGATGATACAACAGTTGAGAAGGTACGGAGCCAGGCAGCAAGCAGTGGAAATCATCTATTTGAATAAAAATGGAGAGGCTAGCAGGCGTACGATCCGTGTTGTGCATATCGACGAGAACAAAGGGAGCCTGAAAGCATACTGTTATATGAGGAAGGCGTATCGTGTATTTGTGTTGGATAACATTTTGGCGATCGCACCTGTATCTGGACATTTTGCCGGATGAAAAGGAATCATCCTCCACGGCCCCAGCCTGTTCCAGCTCCCCTATGTTATACTAAATAGGTAAACAACTTCAAAAAAGAGGAAGGACGGGGACAATAATGGAGTTTTTCGTTGTTATCGTCATCATGGTTTTGATCGTAGTATTTGTCTTGGCGTCCAAAGCGACAAAAGGCGGAAGTGGACGCTCTCATTCCTCTTCAGACAGCGGGGGCGGAGCCTTCTATGTAGACAGCAATCACAATCGAAATCACGACTCAGACGATCGTTGGGACAGCTATGACAGCGGAAGCGATAGCGGTAGTGGTAGTGGTGGAGACAGTGGTGGTGGTGGTGGCGGCGGGGGAGATTGACGCTGTTGCATCTTGTTTCATTATGGTACAATAATTGGGAAATATGATTCCAAACCTGAATGGTAGGTTTGAAAAGGAGAGATGTTTTATGGTAGCCATCAAATTTGCTCAGAGTGTCGTAGTCGGGGTCACAGGAATCCTCCTTTCAAGCGAACAATAATACCGTTCACCAAATGAGGATTCGATTGTGACTGGTTTTGGCTGAAGGCCATCTTATTTAACCAATTGCAGGGGGAATCCGCAGTGAATCAACTAATCAATCAACAAGTATTGCAATCGATGGGCTGGAATGAGTACTTTACCAATCATTTTGCCCCTTATGCCGATCAAGGCTACAGTGTGGGTCGTATCACACTGGAACATAAACGTATTTATCGTCTGTGGAGTGAACATGGTGAGCTCCTGGGCGAAGTAACTGGCAAGCTGCGTTACGAAGCGACAGGTCGAGAAGATTATCCGGCTGTCGGGGACTGGGTAGTTATCAGTGCCCGTCCAGAGGAAAAGAAAGCCTCGATCCATGCGCTTCTTCCACGGAAGAGCAAGTTTTCCCGCAAAGTAGCTGGGGACACTGTGGAAGAGCAGATTGTCGCAGCAAACGTCGATACTGTTTTTCTCGTGAATGCTTTAAATAATGATTTTAATATACGCAGGATGGAGCGCTATCTCATTCTTGCTTGGGAAAGCGGAGCGAATCCGGTGATTGTGCTCTCCAAAGCCGATTTGTGTGACGACCTGGAAGCACGTATGGCAGAGGTAGAATCAGTCGCGATCGGAGTACCTGTTCACGTAGTCAGTGCTGAGCATGGGGAAGGGCTGGATCAGCTCGCACCGTATCTCGGCGAGGGTCAGACGATCGCCTTGATGGGCTCCTCTGGTGTAGGCAAATCCACGTTGATCAACAAATTGAGCGGTATGGAAATGCAAAAAGTCAGTGGCGTGCGTGAAGGTGATGATCGCGGCCGCCATACGACGACTCATCGCGAGCTGTTCCGAATGCCGAGCGGTGCCCTGATGATCGATACACCGGGTATGAGGGAGCTGCAGCTCTGGGAGGCCGATGAAGGCTTTCGCGGTGCCTTTGACGATATCGAGTCCATTGCGGAAACATGCCGATTCAATGATTGCAAGCATGTGCGAGAGCCCGGTTGTGCTGTTCAAGCAGCCATAGGAGAGGGATCACTGGAAAAAGCTCGCTTTGACAGTTACCTGAAGCTCCAACGCGAATTGGCACATCTGGCACGCAAAGAAGACGCAAGACTCGCAGCAGCCGAAAAGGATAAATGGAAGAAGATCAACGTTCAAATGCGGCAGAAAAAACCGAAGAAATAGAAGCGAGAGCCCTTGAGAAATCAGGGCTCTTTCCTTTATTTGGAGATGAAAACGCTTCCTTTCACTTTCAAAAATTAACGCTTGCTCAGCACGAGGGAGTTATGATAGATTTGGTCAATACTCGTTATTGCGTTACGAAAAATCGTATAGGTAAGCTCGTATAATTTTGGGAATAAGGCCCAACCGTTTCTACCAGGTGACCGTAAATCACCTGACTACGAGTGAAAGTGCGTCTAGGGTTCCGTCTCTTTCTTTCCTATTCCAAAAATAGGTTTGGAAGATAGCTGGTCCGAGCGACGCAGGCACGAATGATGTGTCACACCTTAGGGATAAAAGCCCAGAGGGACAGTTTCACTTGGCGTTGGTTTTTTTACGTAGCCCGCTTTGTGACACTGTCCACTCTGGGCTTTCTGTATTTTAATAGGCCGCTTGCACAAAAGTGGTTGGAACCATATCCAAGGAGGAAGAACTGATGAAAGAATTACAAGAGCGCATCGTACAAGACGGAAAGGTGCTGTCTGCATCTGTTTTGAAGGTGGATGCGTTTTTGAACCACCAAGTGGATCCACAGTTAACGATGAAGATCGGGCAGCGCTTTGCCGAACTGTTCGCTGGTGAAAAAATCACGAAAGTCGTGACGATTGAAGCAAGTGGGATTCATTTCGCAATGGCAACTGCTTTTGTGTTGGGTGTGCCATTTATCTACGCGAAAAAGAAAAAAGCTGTCACATTGACAGAGGAAGTATACTCAGCTCCTGTTCACTCCTTTACTCGTCAGGAAACGTATCAAATCAGTGTGTCCCGTCAGTATTTGTCCAAAGAAGATCGTGTACTGATTGTCGATGACTTTCTGGCTACTGGAGCTGCCTTGGTAGGACTTACGAATATTATCAAAGATGCCGGTGCTCATCTCGTAGGGGTTGGCGCAGTCATTGAAAAAAGCTTCCAGGAAGGGCGCGGTCTCTTGGAGCAAGCTGGCGTGCGCATCGAATCACTCGCACGTATTGAATCGATGTCACCGGAAGGCATCCACTTTATTCAGGACGAGCCTGCACGCGTTTAATCAAAAGATAAAATAGGAGGTAAGGGTTCACTCATGCTAGCCAAACATAAGATTGTTACTTTGGGCTTACAGCACATTCTTGCCATGTATGCAGGAGCCGTCGTCGTACCGTTGATTATCGGTGGTGCTTTGAATCTGACTCCTACACAAATCGCTTATTTGATTGCTGCGGACCTGTTTACATGCGGGATCGCCACACTCTTGCAAGTTCTTGGTACACGCTATACAGGGATTCGCCTTCCTGTTGTGCTAGGCTGTACGTTTACAGCAGTAGGCCCGATTATCGCCATTGCTTCGACGAGTAATCTAGCGACTGCTTATGGTGCCATTATCGTCTCGGGTATATTTGTCGTTTTGGCAGCCCCACTGTTTGGCAAGCTGCTACGCTTTTTCCCAACCGTGGTACAAGGATCAGTCGTTACGATCATCGGCCTATCGCTCATTCCCGTCGCGATGAACAACGCGGCTGGCGGACAAGGAATGCCGGACTTCGGACAACCGCACAACTTGCTTTTAGCTTTAGGAACGTTGGTTATTATTTTGCTTATTAATCGTTTCTTTACCGGATTTATTCGTGCGATTTCCGTATTGCTCGGTTTGATTGTCGGTACAGCTGTAGCCTACACGATGGGCATGGTCAGCTTCGCGAATGTCGCGGAAGCCTCCTGGTTTAGCGTAGTTGAACCGTTTTACTTCGGTACTCCACAGTTCAGTATTGTAGCTATTGTTACGATGATTCTCGTCAATATCATCAGCATGGCGGAATCTACAGGCGTTTACTTTGCGCTCGGTAAAGTGACGGATACGAAAGTAACCGATCAAGATGTAGTGAAAGGATTGCGCGGGGAAGGGGTTGCGATTGTACTCGGCGGCATTTTCAACGCATTCCCATACACGGCTTTCTCGCAAAACGTCGGTCTGGTTTCCTTGACTGGCATTAAATCTCGCGACGTAATGATTGGTGCAGGTGGTATTCTCGTCGTTCTCGGATTACTGCCAAAGCTGGCTGCATTGACAACTGTCATTCCTAACGCTGTATTGGGTGGAGCCATGATCGCTATGTTCGGGATGGTCGTCGCATCTGGAATCAATATTCTCTCTCAGGTTGACTTGAACAAAAACGAAAACCTGCTGATCGCCGCTTGCAGTATCGCTGTCGGACTGGGATCTGCCGCTGTTCCAGCGATGTTTGATCAACTGCCTACACTGGCAAAAATGATGCTACAAAACGGTATCGTGACAGGTTCTTTGACCGCAGTCATCTTGAATATCTTGCTCGTTCATACGAATAAAAAAGCATCACAGGCTGCTCCGGCGAATGTAACAGTTTCCGAAGCGTCTTAACTTGATACAACTGCTAACCGTCATTTCCTGTTTGGATAGGGAGTGGCGGTTTTTTTTGTTGTAACGTGGCTACGGTGGAGAGAAGAATATTTCCAGACTAGGCTCAGTGCTCCGTCCCTCGGGAGGATTGCACTGCCCGCTCCGAAGTGATTAGCGGGGAAACGCAAAAGTGGTAGCCGCTTCGTCGTAGGGCACGTTGCGTTTCTGTTGCCCGCTAATCCCTTCTCTGCTCGGTAGGACTCCACAAGTCGCAACGTCTGGAAATATTCTTCTCTGGTGTAACTGATCGTTTGTTCACAAACTTTCAAAGCCTATATGAAAACCTTCAGGTGGTAAGGAAGCAGGAGAAAAAAACCTCTACGTGTCTACGGTGGAGAGAAGAATATTTTCAGACTAGGCTCAGTGCTCCGTCCCTCGGTAGGACTCCACAAGTCGCAACGTCTGGAAATATTCTTCTCTGGTGTAGCTAATTGTTAGTTCTCAATCTTTAAAAGCCCTGAAAAAACCCCAGCTCATAAGGAAACAGGAGAAATAAGCGAAGATCTTTGGGACGCCGACCGAGGCGCAATGGAAAAAGCGAAACACGCCCTTAAGCGTCCACCTCTGAGCGGCTTCCTTGAACCTCTACTTTGGACGCGGTTTCGCTTTTTTCATGGAGCCGTGCAGTCTAGCCATCCAGCAGGAGGCCCAAGAATCTGGAGCGTTTTCTCCTGTTTCCTCCCACCACTGCAGCTGGATCAAGGAGTTTTTCCAATCTTTCAAAGCCATTGAAAAACCCCCAGCTCGTAAGGAAACAGGAGAAATAAGCGAAGATCTTTGGGACGCCGGCCGAGGCGAAATGGAAAAAGCGAAACACGCCCTTAAGCGTCCACCTCTGAGCGGCTTCCCTGAACCTCTACTTTGGACGCGGTTTCGCTTTTTCCATGGAGCCGTGCAGTCAATCCCCTTAGTAGAAGGCCCAAGAATCTGGAGCGTTTTCTCCTGTTTCCTCCCACCACTTCAGTATGACCAAATGGCTTTTAAAGAAAATAGGCTTTCCCGCAGTGATGATCGTCCAACAGTGCTGGCCAAGTTCAACATACGATGACCATGTAGAACAAATATACCTTCAGAAAGGAAGGGGTGCCATGGCAACCTTTCAGGAAGCGCTCCTTGCCAAGAAGCATTTGGTCAAAAGGTGGAAGCGGATGCCCGGTGTAGTTGGCATCGGGATTGGCTATGCAAATGGGAAAAACAAAAAAGGCGGCGCCTGTATCGTTTTGTATACGGTCAATGCCAGTGCCGCGGTGACGAAGAGATGCCCGAGCTGCGTCCTAGTCAAAAGGCAGGCGAAGAAAGCACATGTCTCCGTTCCTGTTCGAACGATCGCGTCCGGACGATGCCACTGTCATCCTGCTGCACGTCCCTTGGCAACGAATTATCGTGGCAGAATCAGACCTGTGATCGCTGGATATAGCATCGGGCATCCAGGGGGTTCAGGAACGGCAGGCTTGATTGTTTCGCGGGGAGGCCAGCGCTTTGTGTTGAGTAACAATCACGTATTGAATCGAAACAATACGAGCGGCTTTACCGAGACAATCCAGCCTGGAGGTGCAGATGGCGGTCGTTCAGGGAGAGATCGGATCGGGCGCTTGTATCGGTATGTTCGACTCCGGAAAAATGCTGTCAATCGTATCGATGCTGCGCTTAGTATCCCCACTTCGAATCGACTCCTTGCACCGCGTTATGCAACGGTGGGTAGAGTTCCAGGTATTGTTCGTTCGTATGGAATCGGACGCAGATTGAAAAAGGTAGGGCGTTCATCAGGGCTGGCCTGGGGAACGGTTCAATCGATCCGTACCGATATTGATGTTAGTTACGGAAACTATGGGGGATTGGGTACCATCCGTTTTCGGGATCAGACGGTCATCAGAAGTTCGGTCCCGATCTCCTTGCCTGGCGATTCCGGTTCCGTTTGGCTGACTGCGGGCAACTTCGCTGCAGCAGTGAATTTTGCTGGTTCAGCTGATGGCAGGACTTCGATATCGTTTCCAGTTGTTTGGGCCTTGCAGGCGTTTGGCGTAGGCGTAGCGAGAGCAACAGGGAGTACAGGCAGGTCAGTTGCCAAAGCAAAAAGAGCGAGACAAAACAACGCACGTACCAAACCGCTATCTGCAGCTGAGCTAAACCGAATCCCAACGAAAAAAGCCGCCTCTAAAAGGCAGCTTGGTAGGAAAAAGACGGATAGATAATAACGTTAGGAAACTTCCTTGGCTAACTGATCCAGAACGAGGAGAATACGCTCTGAAATTTCTTCCAGTGTCTGAAAAGCGACTTCTGCTTCCTCGTGTTTCCCTTGCTTGACGAAGAAGTAAATACGCCGAACTGTCTCGTGGAACTGTCGATGCGGTGCATCTAATTGCTTGAAGGATGGCAGTGTGCTTACGGATGGATTGTTCAAGGCCTCATCATACCATATCCCCAAGCGGCATTGATGATGATCGACGAGATCTTTTTCTTCGATATTATGGTACCCGAGCATGTAGTTGTACAGCCACCATTTCCACAAGAGGTGGTCAGTTTTGACGATACGTAAATAATGCTTGGTCTTTAAGTGGTTCGTTTGCGTGATGCTCGCCTTGTGCAGGCTGTTGATGCCAGCGCCGACATCGTAGACGTTTTGACCAGCGTTCGAGACGTGTCGAGCGACCAGCTCCATATTCGTCTGGACTTGAGAAATACGCATCGATATATCATCGGTGGCAGCAGACTGCTCTTGTGCTAAGGCGGCAATATGTCCGGTTGAATGCCCGACTGTCTCGATATTTTGCACAATATCCCCGAGAATCCCGATTGCATCACGAGTCTGATTCACTTTTTCGTTAAAATGGTCGCTCATGAGAGTGGCCGTTTCTTTTACGTGGACAGCCTCATTTTGGACGTTGGTAATCGTAGCCGTAATGCTTTGGACAGATTGTTTTGTCTGTTCGGCGAGCTTTCGCACTTCCTCGGCTACAACAGCAAAGCCACGACCGTGCTCATTGGCACGAGCAGCTTCAATAGACGCGTTCAAGGCAAGCAGATTGGTTTGGTCGGCAATGTTACGGATGACTTGTACGACTTGGGAAACCTCTGCAATCGACGTCATTAACTGAGAAATTTTTGACTGCATATCTTGGAATTCATCTGCCATCGAAAGAAAGCTCGTTAACGACTCTTGAATGATGTCCTTGCCCATTGACGCTTGCTCAATTGTAGTAGAAGCACTCTCCGCAACGGACACAGCTGATTGGGCTACTTTCTGCACCGATTCACTTAGCTGCTCGGCAGCAGTTCCTACATTGCTTGCTTCTATCGTCGTATCCTCTAATGTATCCAATACATGCTTGAATTTATCGATTTGAATCACTAACTCAAGAACTTCGCCCAGACGATCAATGACTTTGTAATCATTATCCTCCTGATACGATTGAAGGACGATTTGCGAATCGAGTGTGATGACCTTAATGAGTGCCAACAAGACGGATGATAATTCTTGAGGACGCTTCGAATAGGTGTTGATAATGGCAGGAATCAAGTATTCATAGACACGCAAGTAAGAGCCGGTATACCATTCTGGCGCAAGTCCAATTTTGCTGTGGACTTCCCCGATTTTTTCTCGGCCGGATACATAGGCATCGTTTAGCTTGGCGTGTGGAAGTGATTGCAAATAACGGCGAAACGATACAGACAGCTTCTCGACTGTCGTATGTGACTCGATAATTTGCATGAGATGGGAGTATTGGCGAAGCATGTGATAATGACGCTCTGTAATAGCCTCTAGGTGTTCGGTCAGGAGTGGTTCAATTTGTTTCATCCGATCAAGGTCCGTCTGGTTAATTTGCAAAAAATGAACTTTTCCCTGTAGCTGATCGGGCATTTGGACATCGCTTTGTTGAATTGAGGCGGTAATGGTTTGAGCGCCACGCTTACCAAACATAAAATCCCTCCATATTTTTACGAAAAACGGGCCTATTCATAAGGAGAATAGGCCAGAAGTACTTTTTAATTATAGCATCCAAGAAAAGAGTTGATTCTTTGGAACTATTATGATTTTGTGAAAAGTCTTAAGAAAACTCACCAATGTCATCGATTATTCAAAAAATGTCATATGATGCTTTTCGTCACGGTAATAGGCTAGACGATCCTGGAGAGTCCCCGTATGTAATTCGAACTTATGGCCATCAGGGTCGGTAAAATAAATCGATTGCTTATCTCGTTCGGAACGGTCCCGACCATGTAAAATGTGAACGCCGTGCTTTTCCAAATGCGCGTACCACTCTTCAAATGACTCTTCCGTGATGGAGAAAGCCATGTGAGTATAAGATTGAGCAATCTCATTGCGAGGGATGTCAGCTTCTTCATTCAGCGCCAGCCAGTAGCCATTCAGATCAAAGTAAGCCAGCTTGCGACCGCGTACAAGCGGCTTTGCCCGCAGGACATCCCGATAAAAACAAAAAGATCTCTCCAAATCAGAAACAGAAAAAAGCAGATGATTCAATCCCTGGAGCTGCGGCAATACGTCCCCCACCTTTTAGCAAAAATCGTACAGCTATTGCTATTGTATGGGGAAAACAGGCAAACCACCAGTCTCCTTTGGGTCTGCCTGCTTTCTTTTAGGATTTGCTTTGTTGCGCTTGCGCTTGGGTTTGAATCGTGGATTGGACCTGTGATACCATCGTTTGGGCTTGGGCAATTTCCTGAGTGGCTTGCTTCAGGGCTTCTTCTGCCAGCTGTGGGTTGGCCGCTGATTGCTCGATCGCTTGTGTGATCATGTTTTTCGCGAGAGTGGTGGCTACCTCTGCTTTTTTAAGCGAGTCGGTATTAATTTGGCTAGGCATGGTATACCTCCTACGGGTTTTTGATGATGGGAACACCGTATTAATTTGTCCGTTTCGCAACGGTTTATGTATAGGGTTATCAGGCGTCCAACCGTTTTCCTGCTGAGATGCATAATCTGACAGGGGGAGGGACGTCAGATGAAACAGCAATGGGTGCAAGTCATTCGATTGGCAGAGCAAGCTTTTTTTACGATCATCTTTTCAGCTCGCAAACGAGTGGGCGATCGCGGAATCATTTTGCCGAAGCGGTTTAATTCCAAGGTGAAAATTCGTCGATTCCTGCAAAAATTTATGACCCCATGTTTGGCAAACCGCGTGATCGGTAATCTTGATTTGAGACGTATACGTGGACAACTCGCGATCCCTGTAGGTGATACGATAGGAGCACCACCGATTGTCAAATCGAAAGTACTGTCTTCGGGCAGCAGGAGGGCGACGATTGCAGTATGGTTCGCTTTTGATTCGGATGATCGGTTTTTCCGTGTGTACCAGCTAAAGAAGCTGCCGAATGGGCGCTGGATCGTAATAGGGCGTCATCCGCTGGACTATCCGTTTAACCTGCCGCAAGATTTATTAAAACGACAAATACCATGTGGCAAAAGCTGTGCGCCATGTAGGGGGAAATAAGTGGATTTCAGGTGTATGTTCACTATCTTGTAAAAAATAGGAATAAAAGACTATATTCCAAAAAAATCCGGTATTGATATTGGTTCAATTTGCCTGTATAGTATGTAAGTGTTGCAGTACTTATCGGAAATTGTCGAATACGGAAGGTCCGATATCGCTGGCAAACGGGAAGTAGCTCAGCTTGGTAGAGTACTTGGCTTGGGACCAAGGGGTCGCAGGTTCGAATCCTGTCTTCCCGACCATGTTTCTTTATTTGGATAGGCCGGTATGGCGGAATTGGCAGACGCGCGCGACTCAAAATCGTGAGGGAAACCGTGGGGGTTCAAGTCCCTTTACCGGCACCAGCAATCTATACATATGGTTTTCGTTATAAGGTGGGGAACAGTGAGTAGGCCTGTTTCTCACTTTTTTTTGTTCTTAAAATCATAGTCCATTCTACCGACAATAGATAAGGAAGATCACATGGAGGCATCGGGACAAACGAAACTGCCAAAGGAGAGACGACAGTGATTAAGGTAATGATCGTGGAAGATGAAAAACCCATCCTTGATCTCATGAAGCATGTTATTGGGCAAAATGATCGCTATACGATCGTCGGAGCATTCACACATCCTTTGTGTTCTTTGAAAATAAAGTGTTAGACTGATCCATTAAAAGAAGCAGCGGCGGAACCAAACTTGAAAAATAAAGTCTTAGACTGCCGCTGTTGTCATTCATTCACGGATATCGGTTGGATTTTTTTCTAGAATTACTTTATTCTAATGACTACTTTTCCCTTGGCCCTTCCGCTTTCCAGGTAATTAAATGCTTGACCGGCATCTTTCAAATGATACACCTTATCAATAATAGGCTTAATGAGACCTTCATCAATAAATTCCTTTAAAACCTTCAATTGTTCTCCGCTCGGTTTCATAAAAAGGAAGTGATACCTCGTTTGGCTCTTCTTCTCCTGGGCTTTGATCTTACGGCTCGCGATGGACAAAATTGTTGTTTTCATCCAACCCAATTTCGCTTCTTTTCCAAATCTGCCGTTTGGTATGCCGGAGATGGATACGATTTGTCCGCCTGGTTTCAGTATGCGGAATGATTTTTCCAAGGCTTCTCCACCTAAAGTATCAAAAACAGCGTCATATCCGGTAAGCATTTCTTCAAAATTCTCTTTTTTATAATTAATAATTAGATCGGCCCCCAACGATTTGACCAATTCATAGCCTTTTTCGCTTGCTGTTGTGGCTACAAAAGCGCCCATCAGCTTGGCCAGTTGGATGGCGAAGGTTCCTACGCCTCCCGAACCAGCGTGAATCAAAATTTTTTGGCCTTTTTGAAGGTTTAATATATCAACAAAAGCTTGGTAAGTCGTAAGTCCAATCAGCGGTATCGATGCTGCCTCTTCAAAGGTTAGACCCTGCGGCTTCAGCCAAATAATCATCCTCATGAACAGCAATAAATTCGGCTAATGTTCCGATTCGGTTTTTGCGGGGTCTCCCGTAAACTTCATCACCGGGTTTAAAAGTATTCACACGATCACCAACTTTAACTACAACACCGGAGAAATCATTTCCTAAGATTAGAGGAAACCTGTAATTCAACAGGAATTTCATTTTCCCTTCCTTAATCTTAAAATCAATAGGATTTAAGCTGGCTGCATGAATTTCCACTAGAACATCATGTTCTCCGATATTAGGCATTGGTTGTTCGGACATCACTAATGGAACATTTTCCCCGTATTTCTCAATGATCATAGCCTTCATTTCAAATCACTCCCTTTACGATTATTGGTTTAAACTAATAATCCGATTGTGCATAATAAATTTCTCCCTACAGTATTCCCTTCAGGTCTTAGGGTAATCATTGGACCAATTGCATGCGTTTTCAACGGAAGTAATTAATGATTTGAGTTGTTCAAGCGGTTTACGGACAGTTAATACATAATAGTTTTCTACGCCCTTTTTTTCGGCTTTAATGTAACCAGACTGTTTCAACACCTTTAAATGATGGGATACAGCCGGTCTAGACAAATTCATATGACCTGATATTGTATTAACATTAAGTCCTAATTTGTTCTGCGCCAACAGCATAATAATGGCTTGACGGTTTTCATCCGTCAGCACTTCCAATAATGGGATACAATCTTTAAATTGTTGTAGAATATGCTCAGTTTGTTGGCTCATTCAATCCACCTCTTTAGTTCATTCGTTTAATCCCTTAAACGTAATTATAGCTATTTTCTTAACAAAATCAAGCTAATGGCCGAGGGTTTCAAGATTTTTCAATTAACTGCTGCCCGTAAGCTTAATGAAGGATCGTCAGTCTAATTCTTTATTTTTCAGTCTGCAACTATATTTTCGAGTCTAGCACTTTATTTTTCAGTCTAGAACTTTATTTTCTTCAAACACTTTGGAGGCGCTGGCGTGTCTACCCGACCTGTGTCCTGATGTGGCGTTCTTAGATGTAGAAATGCCGAAAATGAACGGTCTTGAGCTAGGGTCCAAAATAACTGAGTTGTCGGAGCATACGAAGATTGTTTTTACGACTGCTTACAAGCAGTACGCGTTGGATGCGTTTAAGGTGTACGCGTTTGACTATATTTTAAAACCGGTTACGCCTGCGGCCATTGAACGAGTGACGAATCGGCTAGTCAAACAGCTGCAAATGGCGGCTCCGATCAAACATATCGAGAAGAACGTTTCCATCCAATGCTTTGGTGGCTTGGACGTTCGGAATTCAAGAGGTGAAGTCGTTCGGTGGCCGACGAGAAAGAGTGAGGAGCTGTTTGCTTACTTTCTCTGTCACCCTAGGCAGGATATCAGCAAGTGGCATCTGACTGACCTTTTATGGCCGGAGATGGACGAGAGCAGGGCTACGCACAACCTGCACAATACCATGTATCGACTGAAGAAAATTATGAAAGAGCAAGAACTGGGCATCGATATACAAAAAACGGGTGAAGGCTACATGTTTCACCCGATGGATCAGACATACGATGTATTGGCATTCCAGCAATACGATCTCTCTTCGTTAACGGATCGGCAAAGCGCAGGAGGAGCAGAAAATTTGTGTGCGATGTACAAAGGGTCGCTTTTTAATCGAAAGGATTTTTTGTGGAAAGCACCGCTGGAAGAACGCTATCGGAAAAAGTATACAGAGCTGGTGGGCAAACTGGTAGAACTCGACATTGCCGCTCAGGAGTTGCCAAGGGCTGTGCGCAGGCTGGAAGAGTACTTGGCGGTTTACCCTTTACATGAGGAAATGAATGTCGCATTAATGGACATTTATGCAAGAGGAGAACAAAAACAGAAAATCGTCCAACACTATGCCAAATTCGCTGCTGACTATCGCAAGGAGTGGGAAATGGAGCCGCCTCAGGAAATAAGCGAGCGGGTGACACGAATAGTTGGACAGTAAGGCAGGAGGATATCATTCTTCCTGTCTTTTTTTTACGTGAGAAATTTGGGAGAAGCCATTGCTATTATTCCAAGAAAAAGGAAGAAGGCGAGTTCGATGCAAATCAGTTAGGGAGAGCCGTTACGGTAAACGATTTCGTTAGATTTTTGTGAGGGGGAAATGATAGTCTTATAATTAACGGAACGTACATATTCGAGCTCTGCAGGGGAGGTGACACTTTTTTGGATCTCAGGAAAATCCTGGTTCGAATCGGAATTGGATTGATCTTTTTACTTTCAATAGTCGTATTTATCACGATCTACCTACAAACCTTTCCGAGTCGTGATATGCCCATTGCAAAGCGGGGAGTGCTCGATTTGTCGAGCTGGGATTTTCATAATCAGGGCTTGGTGAATTTGGATGGAGAGTGGGAGATTTATGAAGGCCTACTCCTATCACCAGAAGATTTTCGCCAAGACAAGCGTGAGGTCTCGTATTTGACTGTGCCTGGGACATGGAAGGGAAGGTTTGTGAATGACAGTATCGACAGGAAAGGCGTCGCAACCTATCGATTAACCGTGATGCTTCCCAATGAAGGTCAAATATACGGTTTGAAAACAAAAAGTATTCGCATGGCACATCGTTTGTATATTAATGGAAAAATGGAAGGGGAAAGCGGAAGGCCAGACGTAGACTTTGCCCGACATCAACCTGGCAACACGCCGTATGTAACGTTTTTTCAAGTAGATGGTAAACAGATGGAAATCGTCATCCAAGTAGCCAATTACATGTTTTTTACAGGAGGAATTGCAGCTGCGATTCAACTGGGTCTGGACAAGGAAATCTCGATTGTAAACGGGACCTTGCTTGGAATAGATACCGCCTTTATCGTAGCCATGTTCATGATGGCTGCCTATCATCTCAGCTTTTATTTACTCAGGTCGAAGGAAAAAAGCTATTTGCTCAGTGGTTTCTATATGCTTCTTCTTGCCATTTACAATATGGTGTTTGGAGAGAAGGTACTGCTGCAATATTTGCCTGATCTCTCCTTTACCATTGCCTACAAAATACAGGATTTCACCCTGTTTCTTAGCGGTATTCTTCTTATTTTGTTTTTCTATACCATCAATGCGAGGTTTCTGTCGCAGAAGTGGCTGTTCATCCTGATGACGCCGATTGCCATTTTCCTGATCGTGATTCTGACGACACCGTATTCTGTCTACACGAATTTGAAAGGACCAACCCTGGGTTATACACAAATCGTCGTTCTTTTTATCATTGGCAGACTGATTCATTTATCCATCAAGAATCAGATGGGGGCTTATGACCGGAAAGAAATAGGGTTGTTTATTGGCGCGGGTGTTTCCATGGCACTTTATGCCATTGACGGAACTCTCTATGCAGAGAATATTGTGCCGACCGACATCGCGGGAAAAGTCTGTGTGTTGTACTTCATTACCTTCATGAACATGCTTTTGGCTGTGCGCTATACCAATGCCTTTAAACAGACGGAAATTCTCTCACAGCAATTGCAGATGTCGAATCAGATGAAAGATGAATTTTTGACGCAGACGTCACATGAGATGAAGACTCCGCTGCACGGGATTATCAA
This sequence comes from Brevibacillus jepli, assembly GCF_047229145.1. Taxonomy (NCBI): domain Bacteria; kingdom Bacillati; phylum Bacillota; class Bacilli; order Caryophanales; family Paenibacillaceae; genus Brevibacillus; species Brevibacillus jepli. The sequence continues at coordinate 86,226 of NZ_JBFEFW010000005.1, read as the reverse complement.
TATTACGTCCGACCTGTTAGAGGACGCAAAAGACAGCTTTTCTACGAAACAAATCCAGAACCTCTGGCTCATCAAGGATACATCGATCAAGCTGTCCATGCTGGTAGGAGATTTGCTTGATGTCACTCGCCTGAAGCATGGGGAGCTGCGTCTACATTTCACCATCGTGGATATCAAGGTAGTCACCCAAATTGTCTTTGATGTGCTGCAATTCGAACTGTTGGGAAAAGATGTTCGGCTGGAAAATCAGGTCCCTCCGAACATTTGGGTGCATGCAGATGAGAATCGGCTTCGTCAAATCATGTATAATCTCGTACACAATGCCATCAAGCATACGAATGCTGGCCAGATCAAGGTGACAGCGAGCGTGGTAGAGGATCAGGTTCGTATTTCCGTTGAGGACACGGGGATCGGAATTTCACCTGATAAGCATGAAGCCATTTTTGATTACTTTGAGCAAGTAAATCAGCCATTGCCACAAGACGGCTATACAGGCATGGGCGTAGGCTTGTACATCAATCGCAAGCTGGTTGAACTCATGGGAGGAGACATTTGGGTAGAAAGCTCTGAGCCTGGCAAGGGCACCCGTATGACATTTACGCTGGCGACGGGACATCAGAGGATGGTCACACAGGAGCTAGCCGCAACGTCTCAGGAGAGGCATCGGAAGGTCAGTGAAAAGATTCCCCTCGATATTCTTGATGATCACCAATACACGATCATGATTGTCGATGACGAGGCATCCAACATTCACACCCTGCTGAACATACTCTCCAGGCATCGCTATAATGTTATTTCTGCTTTTTCGGCAAAAGAAGCCATAAAGAAAATCAAGGAACATCCACTACCTGATCTCGTCATTCTGGATGTGATGATGCCAGGAGTATCGGGGATTGAGCTGTGCCAGCTGCTGCGAACGCAGTATTCGATTCTTGACTTGCCGATCCTGTTTGCATCCGTCAGAGATACCCCGCAAGACATTGCACTCGGCTACAGAGCGGGGGCGAATGATTATGTGACCAAACCATTTGATGCGGAGACACTCATTGCCCGTGTGCAAACGCTGATCGCAATGAAAACCTCCATTCAGGAGGCGATTCGCAATGAACATGCATTTCATCAGGCTCAAATCAAGCCGCATTTTCTCTATAACGCCTTAAGCAGTGTCATTTCGTTCTGTTATACCGATGGAGAAAAAGCAGCGTATCTCATCACCATGCTCAGCCAGTATTTGCGCTTTATTTTGGACATGGATCGAACTACGCTGTTCGTGCCGTTGTATCGTGAAATGGAGCTCATTCATGCCTATGTAGAGATCGAGAAGGCTCGCTTTGGTGAAGGCTTCGACTTTGTATGCCACGTAGACGACGGTATTTTAGACAAGGAGATACCTTCCTTGAGCATACAACCATTTGTAGAGAATGCGATCCGGCATGGAGTGTTCGAAAAGGATGAAAAAGGTCAGGTGACGCTTACGATCGTGGACGGAGGTCATTACATCAAGGTCGTGATCGAAGACGATGGTGTCGGAATTGCCGATGATCTCCTGTATCAAATGTCAAAAGGCGAGAATCAAAAAGGAAGCATTGGCATCCAAAACATCCGCAGGCGTCTTGATACCATTCCTGGAGCTACCTTGAGCATTACCTCCGAAATGGGACGAGGGACGAAAGTCGTCATGTATGTACCTACGCCTGAGGGGATGCACAATTGATTTGATAGCAAAAAAGCTGGTTACACCCTTAGCGTGGTGAAAACCGGCTTTTTTCTGTGTTCAAAGCTCAACTTCAACAGGCTGCATGCTGTGGTTGGTCGCTTGCTTCAACAGCTCGCTGATTTGCATGGGTGTGAGCAAGCTAAAGAACTTGAAATCTTTGATTAAATGAGATTGGTCATAATAGCCATGTTCATTTGCTATGTTCAGATTTCTTTGATTCAAAATATAGGAGAGTGTATTTTGGAATCGGATAATTCGACTGTATTGCTTGGGAGACATCCCAATCGTTTCTTCGAATTTTTTACGCAAATACCTGGATGAAAAGCCAAGATCCATTGCCAGCTGTTCAACGGAAAACAATCCCTTTGAACGGTAAATCTGCTGGATACAGTATGGAAGCAGTTGCGAAGGTTGATGAAAGATGAGAAGCAAAGGCAAAAAAGAGTCTTCCACATACGTGATTCGTTCGTGAAAGGAAGCTTTCCTAGCAATTTGCTCGCAAATGCTCCCTATGCCTTTCATTACCTCTTCTAAAGGCAACTGCTTATCGATTACATCACGAAAGGTAGCTGGGCGAATATGCAAACTTTGTATAGGGGAAAGGCGAATCCCGAAGTATGTTGCCCCTGCATGAAAGTTGTAATTCTCACCTTGTAAGAGCGTTCCGCAAAGCAGCGAATGAGGGCGGAGTGGGTCGCAACAAAAAAGGACATCCGTACAACCGTCAGGAACGACATGGATGGCATTCACATCATCCATCAAAAATTCATAATACAACACGGTTTGCCCTTGGTACGGAACGAATTTTTCCTGATAAGAAACAGTCTCCAATCGAAACCCGTACTGATAGGATGGGAGGTTAGCAGAAATCCCGTTGTGCACCGTAAGCATTTGAAACCCCCTTAAATGGTAATCAGCTATATGAAGATGACTCTTTCATAATCGTCTATTATCGTACAAGATATAATTAATTGAAAGTTCCGAAAATTACAATACAACTGCTATTCCCCCTTCATAAACTGGACATGTGAAGATTGATATCCAAGGGGGATTGTATGAAAAAAAGAAAGCTTGCATCTACAATTGCACTTGTAACGATGTTTTCGCTCGTGATGCCATCTATCGCGCCTTTCTCCAATACAGCAAATGCGCATGGTGGAGAAGCAGAGTATGTGCCACTTCGAACCGCTGTTGAAAATGTTGGAGGTACATTAGAGTGGGATCAAACAACAAATACTATTCTGGTGAAGAAAGGCGGCACCACTGTCCGTATCACACCCAATTCAGCTGAGGCTCTGGTAAATAGTAAAACCGTCCAATTAGAGGCTCCGGTAGTGAGTAAGGAAGGTGTCACTTATGTCACGCATCATTTTATCAACGAAGTGTTTCAAGCTGATTTGAACCAGACTGTTTCCGTAGAAAAAGCCGATCATCCACTCAATCCGTTAACAGCCGACGAAATCAAGACGGCCGTAAAAGTGATAAAAGCATCGGAACAATTCAAAGAGAATATGCGTTTTACCCAGATTTCCTTGAAAGACCCCGATAAAGATCAGGTATGGAAATGGGTATATGGGGAAAAAAGCCCATTTAATCGCGTGGCTAAATTTGTCGTTCTGGACGGTAAAAAAGTACTCGAAGGTGAAGTTGATCTTGCTACCAAAAAGGTAACGTCTTTCGAGGAGATCGAAGGGGTTCATGGGATGGTGATCCTGGATGATTTTGTAACGGTCCAGAAGGCGATTGAAGAAAGTTCAGAATTTAAGGATGCACTAAAAAAACGCGGCATTGATGATGAGAAGAAAGTGGTCGCTACTCCACTTACAGTCGGATACTTCAATGGAGCAGATGGTTTAAAGCAAGACTTGCGACTATTAAAAGTCGTCTCCTATCTGGATGTGGGTGACGGGAACTATTGGGCACATCCTATTGAAAATCTGGTAGCGACGGTAGATTTAGAAGCAAAGAAAGTCATAAAAGTGGAAGATGAAGGTGTGATCCCGGTACCTCTCACGCCAACCCCATACGACGGAAGAGACAAGAAACAAAAAAGAGAAATGAAACCGCTTACAACATCAGAACCTGAAGGACAAAACTATACGATTTCAGGAAACAAAATTCAGTGGCAAAATTGGGATTTCCACCTGAGGCTTGATTCACGAGTAGGTCCAGTACTTTCAACCATGACGATTAACGATCAGGGCAAAAAACGAAAAGTCATGTACGAAGGTTCTCTTGGCGGAATGATTGTGCCTTATGGCGACCCGGATGTTGGCTGGTATTTTAAAGCGTATTTGGACTCTGGGGATTACGGAATGGGTGTATTGACATCACAACTGCAAAAAGGAACGGATGTACCAAACAATGCAGTCCTTCTCGATGCAACCATTACAGATAATGACGGAAACCCTTATACCATTCCCAATGCGATTGCCATCTTCGAGCAGTACGCTGGTCCTGAGCTGAAACACCAAGAGATGGTACTTGGAAATCAAAATGTGAGCCGTGAGAGAAGAGAACTTGTCATTCGCTGGGTTAGTACCGTTGGCAATTATGACTATATTTTTGACTGGATTTTATCTCCAAACGGAACCATCAAGATTAATGTAGGGGCCACCGGAATTGAAGCAGTGAAGGCGGTTCAATCATCAACGATGCACGACCCTACGGCAAAAGAAGATACGAAATACGGTACGCTGATCGACCACCATATCGTAGGAACGACACATCAGCACATCTACAATTTCCGTCTCGATTTGGATGTCGATGGGGAACAGAACACGTTGACCGAGGTGAATCCGAAGGTGGAGGAAAACAAGGCCGGCGGACCACGAAAAAGCGTCATGGTAACCGAGCAAAAGGTTGTGAAAACCGAACAGGAAGCGATCCAAAATTTTGACCCTTCGACGATTCGCCTCCTAAGTAATACGAACAAGGAAAATAAAGTAGGGAATCCGGTTTCGTATCAAATCATTCCTTACGCAGGTGGAACCCATCCAATCGCAAAAGGTGCCCTGTTTAGTAAAGATGAATGGCTGTACAATCGCGTTAATTTTATGGATAAGCAGCTCTGGGTTACCAAATACGACCCGAATGAACGTTTTCCTGAGGGAGACTATCCGAACAGAAACCAAGCAGATACTGGTTTGAAACAATATACAACGAATAACGACACCATTGAGAACGTTGACAACGTCGTGTGGATGACAACGGGAACCACTCATGTGGCTCGTGCAGAAGAGTGGCCGATTTTACCAACAGAGTGGGTTTACACGATGTTAAAGCCTTGGAATTTCTTTGATCAGACACCAACTCTGGATCTGCCAGAAAAATAAATCGAGATGGGGGCATTTATGATGGGAAAAAGATATCAATTATTCATTGGCGGGCAATGGGTTGACTCGTTATCCGGAAAAACGTTTGATTCATGGAATCCAGCTACGGGCGAAGTAAATGGTATCGTAGCAGAAGCGGGAGCAGAAGACGTAGACCGAGCAGTGAAAGCGGCCAGAAAAGCGTTTGAAACAGGTCCGTGGGCAGAAATGGCACCAAGCGATCGAGGTAGGCTTCTCTACCGGGCTGCTCAGAAAATGTGGGAAAATCTAGATTTCCTCGCAGAGGTGGAATCAACCGATAATGGACTCCCGATCAACGAGACGAAGTATATCGCAATTCCTGCCATGATTGACGTTCTCGAATTTTACTCCGGTTTAGCAAACAAAGTTCAGGGTGAAACACTCTCTTCCCCATCTAGCCGTTTTACTTATACACTGCGCGAACCGATCGGGGTGATTGGCGCCATTGTACCCTGGAACTTCCCGTTGATGCTAGCCATGTGGAAAATTGCTCCAGCGCTTGCAGCAGGCAATACGATCGTCATTAAACCTGCTGAACAAACGCCTATCAGTATTTTGGAGTTAGCCAAAATTTTTCAGGAAGCAGGGATACCGGATGGCGTCATCAACGTTGTACCTGGCTATGGGGCGATAGCAGGAGATGCCTTAACCTCGCATCCGGATGTCGATAAAATTGCGTTTACAGGCTCGACAACGACTGGACGCCTTGTTATGCAAACTGCGAGCAAGCATTTAAAACCTGTGTCGCTAGAGCTGGGTGGCAAATCACCGAATATTGTCTTCGATGATGCTAATCTGGAAGATGCCGTGAATGGGTCCCTATTCGGAATTTACTTTGCCCAAGGTCAAGTATGTGCGGCCGGTTCCCGTTTATTTGTCCAAGAACGCATCTATGATCAATTCATCGATTTGTTCAGTCACAAAGCCCAAACGATCCGGATGGGAAATCCACTCGATCCGATGACGCAAATGGGACCGCAAATATCTTTGACACAATTGGAGCGGATTGAGCAGTATGTAGCGAGTGGGCTTGCGGAAGGAGCCAAGCTTGTCTTGGGGGGAAGGCGCAATCCACAGACGGGAACAGGTTACTTCTTTACACCTACGATTTTCGAGAATGTGACGAATGAAATGAAAATCGCTCGCGAAGAAATTTTTGGACCTGTCATTTCGATCATCCGTTTTAAAGAGGAAGAGGACGCAATGAAGCTGGCAAATGAAACGATCTATGGTTTGGCATCTGGTGTCTGGACGAATGATCTAAAACGCGCCCATCGCATGGCACGCGGTCTAAAAGCAGGGACTGTTTACATCAATACGTACAGTATGTTGGATAGCACGGTCCCGTTTGGTGGAACAAAACAAAGCGGCTTTGGCCGAGAGTTAGGGATCCAGGCAATGGACATGTATACACATACGAAAAGTGTGTGGGTCGACCTCGGCAAACAGGGGTTAAATTGGTACGGAGTTTAGTAGAGTACTAGCTGTCTTTTCCGTTCGTACCTGCTACAATAGCGGAGTAGAAGGAAAAGGAGGCGAAAACGGTGAGACTGGCAGGAAAACAAGTGGTTTGCTTCGTCGAAAGTGAATTTGAGGATCTCGAGCTCTGGTACCCGGTATTGAGACTACGAGAGGAAGGCGCTACCGTCCATTTCGTCGGACCGAAGGCGAATCACGTCTACATAGGGAAGTACGGTGTGCCGTGTGAAGCAGACAAAGCAATGGCAGAGGTCAACCCTACCGACTATTCAGGTGTACTCGTTCCAGGAGGGTGGGCACCTGACAAGCTGCGCCGTTACCCGGAGGTGCTGTCCTTTGTGCAGGCGATGCACGAGGCGAAAAAACCGATTGGACATATTTGCCATGCCGGCTGGGTGCTCGCTTCCGCCAAAATTTTGCGCGGGGTAACAACGACTTCGACACCAGGCATCAAGGATGATATGGAGAATGCAGGAGCGATTTGGGTCGATGAAGAGGTTGTGGTAGATGGTCACATCGTCGGCTCCCGCAGACCACCTGATCTTCCGGCGTACGCCAAAGCGTTTGCTGATTTGTTGGCAAAATAATAGGAAATGGGTTAGAAGGGCTTACTCAGTTGGTGCACGGGTAAGTCCTTTGCTACAATATAAGGAAAAATCTTCATTCTCGTAGGAGATGATAGTGTGTTCCATAATCGGGATCCAATCCCTAAAGTAAATCATACGCCAAGCAGCGTAACTTCCCCCCGTAGTATGCCGTCCGTTTTACAACTCGCCAAAAAAGTAGGAAACAAGGCCATGACGAAGCTTCTGCAAAATCAGAAGCAACCTCGGACGCCAGTCACCCAACGAAAACTCAATCAAGCAAACCTCGATAAGATGAAAGCTGACAAGCCAGATTCATACGAAAAAGAAATCGTAGAAAAGGCCATTGGAGATGATGGCGAATTTACTGATGTTCAGGCAGATAAAGGTCTTCCCACCTTTTGGGGGTTACTAAAGGAAGTATACGGGGAGCCAAATTTGAATCAGAAATGGTTTGAAAAAACGAGAGCAGATTTAGGATATACATGCGACCGTCCTCATTCTGTTACTGCTCAAATAACAAAAACTACCTCTAAACGTGATCGTAAAGGCTTAGGTCTCGTAACTGCAATCGGTAATCTGGGCAAAGAAGAAATATCCATACGTGAAGGTGGACTAAGTGGGCTATTAGCTGACTACAATGGAGGTCATTTGGTTGGCTATCAGATATTGAGAGGGCAAGGAGCAGATCAGGAATGGAATGTAGCACCGCAGGATGCCAAGAATAATAAGGAATCTTACAATAATACCATTGAGGAAATACTTCGTGGAGCGAAGGTTGGAACCAAGTATGAATACACGGTAGAGGTAAAATACGATCAGTTGAACTTTAGTGTAGACCAGGATCAATTACTTAAACTGGGAATATTGAAGCAAATAGACGCGGATAAACCATGGGAAATTCAGCTTCCTGCTAGGATTCCATTCAAATGGGAGGCCAAAGCGGAGATGCTGAATAATGGGCAATTCGGTAGTCCAAATGAAGGAGATTCGTCTTATGATCAATACTCCGTAGATATGGATGAAAGTAAGTTGAATTTTACGGATAGCGACTATACGGCAAGATACCATTTAATGTATTCAGTAAACAGAGGGGCTGACAAAGACTATACGAAGAAATCAAATGAATTGAAAGATACGAAGGGGGTTACCGGTATTCATTTTTCCATGCACCAAGCATTGATGTCAGATAGTGCGAAAAATAAAGAACCCATCGCATGGAAAGGAAGGGAAAGGGTAGCAAACTACGGTAGTGTACAAGACGGATTGGTGGCAGATTCCGCTAGTATTCGAAAAGTAATTGAAAAAATATATGAGCAAAACAGACAAGATTTCATGGATTATGAAGCGATAGAGGATGTTGAAAACCCGGAAGAATTTGATTTCCATCCTGCTGATGACATGGATGAAATGGTCAAAGAAGAATATCAAAGCTTTTTTATTCAAGAATTGCGGGGCTGTGAAATTAAGACTGAGTACGATGAACTGAAATATGCAGATCAAACTTATTTGCATTCTTTTTCCGTAAGAGATGATGACGTGAAAAGCCTGGAGCAAGAAAAGGATATTTTTAAAAACATAGAAACAACGATGAGCCAAAAAGATTTGAGCCCAGAGCAACTGAAAGAATGTAAAGCCGCGCTCCAAAAGCAAAGTCGGATATTAAGCGTAATCATCCATAACAAACGGGAAAGAATGATGTATTCAAAAATAACGAAGAATGTGCGCCCTACTTATAAAACGAAATTCAAAAATTCAGTAAAGAACTCGATTGAAGCTTATAAAAGTATCGATCGTATTAAGAAAAAAAGGAAAAAAAACGATCGTGAGGCACAGATATTACGAGATTTCGACTGGAACAAATCAAGTTGCAGGCGAATCAAAACATTTGATGGCTATTTAATAAATAAAGCAGATTTACGAAACATTGATAGCGAATGATAAATCATCAAGCCGAAACATAGAAAATTCCGGCTTGATGTATAGGCCCTATGAATTGGAGTCATTCCTTTTCTTCCACGGCGGATCACCCACCTCGTGAATTTTGTTGTTGATTTTATAAAAAAGATAGGGAATCAAAAACGCTAAAACTGTCCCTGTTAGGGTCAAATACGGAGGGACTACGCCTAAAAATTTGAACATGCATTCACCTGTTGTTTTGGCGTTCGGTACGGTTGATTGCACCGATATTGCGTAAATAAACCTTTGCTTGAACGGTTATCTCACTTTTTTCATACAGATGCTGCCCTGTTTCCCAATCCTGGCGAATCTTTTTCCATAGCGAAAAATGATGCTGCTTCAGATAGCTGCCAAGCTTGATGACATCCACTTTCATCTGCTTATGGACCTTCCTGATGGTGTCATTGCTCATTCGCTCGATTTCTTCGGCAAACACTTGTTCAAGCTTATCCATCGCAATGTTATTCAAGTAATCCGTAGTGGCGTACGACTCGGCCAATGTGCCTTCACTTTCGATTATGATCGTGAATTTCATGTGCTGCCGATCTCGTAAATCTGTTTCAATGCTATGCTTGATCCCTTGGATGTTCATCGAGACGAGGTTGTTTTTAAACTTGCCTTTAAGCATGCCTCCGCTAATACTTCCCGTGAGAAAATTCAGTCCCTCCGTCTCTTCTTCCCCGAGAAAACCTACCAACTGATTGTCATGAGAAAAAACGGCGGCACCTGCTAATTTTACCTCCTGCTCTTCGGGTCTGATGCGTGGAACGACAAAACTGTACGGACTGAGTAGCTCCTCGTGGACATCGCCCAATCGGACTTCTGGAAGCATGCGGGAATTTTTATTTTCGTTTTCTCCAATCGAATTGACGTAAATAGCGGGCAGCTTCTCTGTTTTCGGTTTGACTTCCAATACTTCTTTGGCAGGACCATTTGAGATGAATACCTTGCTGCTTCGTCTGGAATCAGGATCACGCAAATAGAAATCGAGTGCTCTGGCAAAACCGTTTTTCGTACGGGCGACGTCTTCGGAGACGATCAGGATCTTCATATGCTGATAAAACGGAGTTCTGCTGGTCCGGGTAGCTAATTCACGTGAAATCTCGAAAAGAGAATCTCCCTCGGATACGAGGTTGTGATACGCCTCATTGGCTGTGTTTTGACCACCGCCGCTTCCTTGACTGCCCGAGACCAATCCACCGGGTACAACGAATTGATGCGTAGCGAGAAAGCGCTCTTTTACTTGTGGTTTGTCTGGAGCCTCTTGCTTGGCTTGCTGCTCAGCTTCTTTCGTACGAGGGATATCAACCGCTACGCCCACCACAAATCCTCGTTCCTCAATTTGAACCTGATCCCAGCATCCAGCCAGAAAAGCAGAGAGAAGCAGGAAGCTGCAGAAGGCAGTGAACTGTCTATTCATGTCCCTTTACACCTCGTATGACAGCGATGAGGAGCAGCAATATCGGACATAAATAGACGACGATTATTCCAAAATAGGTGATGCTGTCTGCAAACGTGAAGAAATCAACGAGGTTTTGGGGGAGCATCGCGACAAAATAAAGCATGGGAGAAAGAATGAGCACCCAAACTGTTTTGCGCACCTTGTAGAACATGGCCGACAAGTTGAGTACGGTAATATCGAGCCACATCGCACATGTGTTGAAGATCGTCATGATCCAGATGGTAAAGAAAATGGACTCCACCCGTTCGAAAAAGCCGCCGGGGATTTCGACCTCTTTTGCCAGTTCGATGGTTGGATAGGTCAAGTTCGTTGCAACGTCGGCAGAGAAGACCCCAATGACGAACATGTAGATGGTCATGTAGAGCAGAATGGGAATCGAGAGCCCTAGCGTTACAGCTTTTGCCCCTTCCTTTGGGTTCTTCATCAGCATGGTGTAAAACAGGATAATCTCGAATCCTGAATAAGACAATCCGACCGCTCTGGTTCCTCCCCAGAGTGCGCGCCAGTCTGAAGAAAAGAAGGGCCGGATATTTTCCACCTCGAACAACTGGGTCGTAAAGAGCAAGACGACGAACATGACGACGAGAACGACAGGCAGAAACAGCAAATTGAGCCGCAGCATGGAAACGCGCGTTCCGACTACGGCATATTGAACGATCAAGAGAAAGGAGAGCGTAATCATCTCAACAGGTGTATTGTAAAACAGGTACTGCTTGGCGATATTTCCGATTGCCCTGATCTCAAACGAGACAAATAGCATGGTGTAAATACAGACGAGAAAGGTCAGGATGAATGCGATCGGTTTGCTCGCGATGATCGAGCAGTATTCAAAGAAGGTTTGTCTGGGAAACCGAGCCGCCAGCTTGGCGAGCAGCCAGCCAATCAGGCACGCACAAAGACCACTGATCACGACGGATATCCACCCATCGAATGCTCCGGTTGCCTTGGCTAAGGAACGAGGAAAGGTCAGGATGCCGACGCCAATTGTCATCGAGGCGATGTTGATCCCCATATGATTTTTGCTGATCATTTTCTCGGCCAAGGTTTGTGCGCTCACTTATGACCCTCCTGTTTTCATTCGATTTTCGTCTTTCGCGTGAAGGGCGTCTGGTCGGGTTTTCAAGAAAGTAACAGGTGCGCGCAAAATTAAATCTTTCCAGTCCCGCGGCATCTGTGGAGCTAGAGGTGCCAAATACGGGTATCCGATGCTGGTCAGATTGGATAAATGAATCATGATGGCAATAAAGCTTAACACCACGCCATAAATACCAAAGATGGCAGCCATAAACATGGCGAAAAAACGGATCATCCGAAAGGCGATGGCGAGGTGATAAGCAGGGATGGCAAAGGAAGCGATGGCAGTAAGCGCGACTACGATGACCATGACAGGACTTACAATCCCGGCGGAAACCGCCGCGTCACCTATGACGAGACCGCCGACAATCCCGACTGTCTGGCCGATCGGTTTGGGTAAGCGTAATCCTGCTTCCTGCAAGAGCTCCATTGTTGTCACCATCATGATCGCTTCGACGAATGCCGGAAAAGGAACCCCATCACGCGTGGCAGCAATAGAGAAGGCGAGATCAGACGGGATCAAGCCAGGATGAAAGGTCACGAGGGCGATATAGAAAGCGGGCGAATAGACTGCCAGAAAAGCAGCAAGGTAGCGCAGCAGCCGCGCCAATGAACCGACGATCCAGCGCTCGTAGTAGTCTTCGGGTGAGTGAAGCAGCAAGCCAATCGTAACAGGCAAAATGAGCACCATGGGAGTCCCGTCCACCAAAATGGCAACGCGGCCTTGAAACAGCGCTCCGCTCACTTTATCGGGACGCTCCGTGTTATGAATCTGAGGAAAGGGAGACAGAAAATCATCCTCAATCCATTGTTCGATAAAACCGGATTCCTCTACCTCGTCGATATCGATCGTGGAGATTCGCCGCCTTACTTCATTCAGCAATTCTGGATCAACGATGTTATCAATATAGGCGATGATCACATCTGTTCTGCTTCGTCTCCCTACGATGGACCCTTCAAAGCGCAAGTTCGGGTCTTTGACACGTCTGCGTATATGAACGGTGTTGTCCCGGATACTCTCCGAAAAGCCATCTCGGGGACCTCGGACCAGCCCTTCGGAGACCGGCTCCTCGACGGAACGTGTTTTCCATCCCTTACTGTCGATAAGAATGACTTCGGCGGACCCATCTACAAAAAGAGCTGTATCCCCGGAAAGAATGCTTTCGAGTGTTTTTGTGAAATCCGTTGATTTCGATATTTCGACGACAGAAAGGACTTCCTCATAGAGCATCTGGACAATCTTATCTGGTTCAGTGGGCACCATTTTGGAAGCAGTCGAGATCATCAACTGGATTTGTCCGATTACTTGCTGATCAAGCATATCGCAGTTCGCCAATCCATCAATCGCAATAACACCACAGGAATGATTGGTGTTGCCGATAAAAAAGGAACGAATTAATAAATCGTGGGGGCTACCCAGCAAGGTCTTGAACGTCTCCATGTTTTGCTGCAAACTGGTCGATAGCGCAAGCGCAGGATCATTTCGTTGCTGCAAACGTTGCGCGATAAGAGAGGGAGTTTTCTTTTGGCGACGCTGGGACATAAATCTGCGCATCATTTGAAGTTCCTCCCGTTCAAAATGCGAATATCATGTTAGTGCGATTTTTTCCAGATGGGAGGAAAATTATGCGGAAGAAAAGGCTAATGCTAAATCTTTCATAGTTTTGAATTGAACTCATCTGTGACGTATGATACATTCGGCATGGTAGAATAGAGAGTAGTAAAAGGAAGTTCAAAAATTCGTCTTTTTTGAACAGGTATTAGTAGAGAGAGTAGGAATGATGGAGAAGGGTGGAATAGAAGTGCTTGACAGTCAAGTATTGATACGGGAAACAGACTTTTCCCGACTGGCACATACATGGGAAGAACTCGCAGAAGTTATGAAATCACAGGGTGACGAAACGACACCTAACAAGCTCATTCAACTGGCCGCCAAAACCAAGCGAGCTGAGCTGAATATTGCGTTTTGCGGACATTTTTCCGCTGGAAAATCAACAATGATTAACACGCTTCTGGGAGTCAATTTGCTACCGTCCAATCCGATTCCGACCAGTGCGAATGTCGTCAAGATTCGCGGCGGAGAAAAAGCGGCTCGTGTCTTTACCATGAACAGCGGAGTCCTTACATTCGATCCAGATACGGAGATGGAGAAGCTCAAACAGTTTGCGGTAGATGGTGATACGGTAGAATCCGTAGAGGTCTCCTATCCAGGAACATTCTTAGATGAGTACGCAAGCCTGCTGGATACACCTGGCATTGACTCTACAGATGCCGCACACAAAATTGCAACAGAATCCGCGCTGCATTTGGCTGACGTCGTGATTTACATGATGGACTATAACCATGTTCAAGCGGAGGAGAACTTCAACTTTACCAAAACGTTGAAGGACCGCGGCAAGCCAGTTTATCTGGTCGTGAACATGATCGATAAACATATTGATTTTGAATTGGATTTCGATAGCTATAAGGAAAGTGTGGAGGAAGCATTCGCCACCTGGAACATTCATCCGGACGGGATTTTTTACACGTCGCTTGCTGAACCAGATCATCCTGAGAATATGTACGAGGAGTTTAAGGGCAAACTCTCGCAGCTGATAACAGATCGTGAAAAGCTGGTTGCTACGAGCGTCCGCGATGCCGCACAGCATTTGATCGACGAGCACATTCAGGTAGTGAGAGCTGGCCAAGCAGAGCAGCGTCAACAGCTGGAAGTAGAACTGGATCGACTGGAAGTAGAAGGCATCGACAGTCGAGATCCAGCGGCTGTGCAAGATTTGCTCGCGCAAGAGGAAGCGACTGCTATGGCACTGCAACAACGTGCCGAGGATGCGAGAATTCAAATGGAGAAGGAATTGGGTGTACTGTTGGACAACGCCCGCCTGACCTATTTCAGTACGAACGAAGCGGCACGAAGCTATTTGGAGAGCCGCAAACCAGGCTTCAAGGTGGGCTTGTTGTTTGCAGGCAAAAAGACAGAGGAAGAGCGCGCACGTCGCGAAGAAGCGCTTCTCGTCGAGTTCCGCGAAAAAGTAGCGGGAAATCTCGACTTCCATTTCAAAGAATGGCTCGGCAAGCAGCCGCAAGTGTTTGATTTGCGGAGCGAAGAATATCACGCCAGTGTTCATGCGACCAAGATCGAGATTACGGGCGAGTTCCTGAGCAAGCACATCAAAGAGGGTGCTGCTTCGAGTGACTACGTCCTGAACTACTGTGCGGATATTTCCAGCGGGATGAAGCTGGAATACAGACGCGTAGGCCTCTCCTTCATTGCGCAAGTGGTTGAGATGTTGAAGGAGAAGGTGCGTGTAGAGAGTGCTGCTCAAAGCGAGCGCCTAGGCGTATTGCGTGAATTGGCAGCGCTGCATCAGAAGCTGACAGGACTGGCAGCTAGAGAAGAAGAAACCAAAGGTCGTCTGTTGGCGATTATGCGTGGAGGAGAACAAGTAGCATGAATCAACTACGAGACAAACTAATTGCGGCAGCAGAGCGTCTGCGGCGCGCAAGTGATGAAGTCGTTTCCGTACCAGGGATGCAAGCACAGGCACAGGCGATGCTGGACCGCGCAGATCGCTTGACTGCCAATCGTTTTACTGTCGCATTGTTTGGCGCTTTTAGCGCGGGGAAATCCTCTTTTGCCAACGCCTTGATGGGCGATCTCGTGCTGCCAGTCTCTCCGAACCCGACGACTGCGGCGATCAACAAAATTATGCCGCCAACCGATACACACCCGCACGGCACAGTACGTGTTGTATTGAAGGAGCGCGAAGCAATCGAGCAGGACGTCATCCGTTCGCTCCAGGTATTTGGACTGATTGCAACTGATCTCGAAGGGGCATTGGCTGAGCTCGGCAAGATTGACGTCGCCCAAATCCCGCCTACGGCAAAACCGCACTACACCTTCCTGAAAGCTGTTACAAAAGGCTTGCCAGAGATGACAGCTCATCTGGGCGGAGAACTGCTGGTTGATATGCAGGCATTCAAGGGCTTTGTAGCCAAGGAAGAGAAAGCTTGTTTTGCGGAATACATCGAGCTGTTCTATTCTTGCCCGCTGACTGATCAGGGCATCGTCCTCGTAGATACACCTGGTGCTGACTCCATCAATGCACGTCACACAGGTGTGGCGTTCGAATACATGAAAAACGCGGATGCCGTGCTGTTCGTCACGTACTACAACCATGCCTTCTCTCAGGCAGACCGCGAATTCTTGCTGCAAATGGGTCGGGTCAAGGATACATTTGAGATGGATAAAATGTTCTTTATCGTCAATGCTTGTGACCTCGCAGCAAACGATGAGGAATTGCAGGGTGTGATTACCCACATTGAGAAAAACCTTCTTTCGTGCGGGATTCGCCTGCCGCGTATCTATCCGGTATCCAGTCAGACTGCTCTTTTGGCACGGATGCACGAAAAAGGCAAGCTGGCAGCTTCTGCGGAGAAAGTATACCGCCAGCGCACGAATTCGGCTGAGGGCGAGCCGCTCATGCCAGCTGATGAAGCATTCAAGTTCTCGGGAATGGCTTCGTTTGAAGCAGAGTTTCTCCGTTTTACGATTGAAGAGCTGACGCAAATCGCGGTGAACGCGGCCATCGCTGAAATCCGTCGTGCACACGATACACTGACAGAATTCATGCGTATGGCACAGTCGGGGGAAGACGAGCGTCTGGTGCGTAAGGAGGCGGCAAATAGCGCCAAGTCTCAAGCGCTGTCAGCCGTCGAAGCGTTGTCTACAGCTTCCTTTGAGCGAGACCTGGCAAAAGAGCGCGAGGAGCTGCTCTATTACGTTCGCCAACGTCTGTTTTTCCGCTTCAACGAGCTGTTCAATCTCGCTTTTAACCCGGCTGTTATCAAGGACGACGGACGCAACATGAAGCAAGCGCTGCAAGGCTGCTTGACCGATCTATTGCGTTCGATCAGCTACGACCTGGCGCAGGAGCTGCGTGCGACGACCCTTCGCTTGGAGAAATTCACGAACAAGCAGGGGACAATGCTTGTCGCTGCATGGCAAAAGGATGTGCAAAGCTACGCAGCAGGCTTGAGCTTGGCACCGTATCAGCAGCGACAGGTGGAGACACTGGCGTTTGCTGAGGAACTGCCAGTAGCCGAATCTGCATTTGCACCAGCCGTTTCCTTGTTCAAAAACACGAAAGACTTTTTCGAACAAGATGGCAAAGTAAAAATGCGTGAAGAGCTGGAAAAGCGCATGCAAGAGCCAGTGAGCGATTATGTAGCGATCGGCAACAAGAAGCTCGATGAACAGTTCAGTACGCTGTTCCAAGAGTTGGTGGCAAGTGAGCGCAATCGGGTTATTGACCAGATCAACGAGTATTTCACAGGTCTGTTTGCGGCTCTTGAGATGAACGTGGATCTCGACGAGCTGGCTGCAAAAGTAAGTCGTGTGGCGGCTGAGTTGGAATAGTCAATTTTCCTACAAGTAAAAAGGGCAGTCCCTACGTCTTGTTCAGACCAGGGATTGCCCTTTTTACGGTAGAAGTTGGAGGAGCGCATAGGGAGTCTACCCATCCATCAATCTACCCTTAGCAAAATATGCTTGAATCCATCTTCGTCTTGTTCGTGCTGAAAAATAACTGTCCACGTCAATGTCTCATCAAAAATGTACATATCAGAAGTGAATCGCGTGTAGTTTTCAAGCAGATGCTTTGCGTCCATCTTCATTACTTTGTCATGAATCATCTCTTTACCAAACGAGCTGTATCCTTCCCAAAATACGAGTACCTCGCCTTTTTGGAGTAAAAATGATACAGCTTCATCTTTGGACATACCCTCTCTGGTGATACCTTGATCATTATTTTTGAATCTCGCTAAGTCCCAGAGGCAACCTTTGTACTGTGTAACATATCGCTTATATACAAATTGGCGAAAGCTACAGCTTTCCGTATCAAAAAAGATGGAAACATAGCGTTCTTTTAATGACTTAGAACGTTCTTTCTCTAAAGATGGAATCGTACGTGTATTCACAACATCAGGACGATAATGAACTGGCCGATAGTAAAACTCTTGTGTATCGCCATTTTTTTGCGGTAATTTGGTAGAAAATCCATAGCTAATCTCATCGATATAATTTGTTCTAGCGAACAAATCTAGTTCATACTCCAATTGACTCTTGTGAAGCTTGGCAAATTCTCCTGCAGGTATCGTTTTCACAAAGCACCCATCTGGAATGTGTTCAATATGGCTCACTCTTTTCCCGATGATCGTGCCATCTGAATCCCACACCTCAAATATTTTTTCTGGTTCAAGTATATGCTCGATCTCAGTGAGCCGAGGATTATAAAATTGTGCGTAATCATCGTCGTGAGAATCAAACTCCAAATCCTGTGGGACGCCAATGATTATCACCTCGTCGAGTTTGCATATTTCCAGCCTCATGGTTCCTCCTGTGGTGTGCACAATTCGATTTTAATATCCAGTATAAGTAAGATGTGACGTAACTGTAAATACAGTTACGTCAAAAAGGATCAACCCATAGATTTCCAAGGGTAGAAATGATGACCATCCATTTGTTCCCAATTATCGTTTCTTTTTTTTAGCAGATGATAGTGAGGGAGATTAGCTGGGCGAGTTCCACGGCTAGAAAAATAATGTGCTTGATGGTGAATATTCTTATACCCAGTTTGCGTTACTACGTCTTCTGCTCGGCTCTTCCTAACACTGAATGTTTCTTCCTCATCTTTTGCCGCCAGTCTAGCTGCTGTAAGGGATAGTGGTGTAGTAACGAGGACTCCACCAGAACTATTCAAACGTGCTCGAAAGTGTTTAACATTATTATTTTTAATCTCATCAGCAATTTCACTAGTCATTGTTACACTGTCTGTGATAACTCGGGCATAAGAACGTCCTTCATTCTCTCTAATATTTCTCTCTAAGGCTGCTTGGTTTTCTATATAGTTATCTAAATACTCACTCACAATAATGGCACCTGTAACTAACGCCACAAAGTCTCCCACAGGCAGAGGGCCATCAATTGCTGCCAGAGCTCCTAATGTAACCAATCGAGCTGCTAATTGGCGTTCCGTCATTTTAAGTCCAGCGTTGCCTAGAGCCTTTATTGCAGCACTTTCTGACATAGAACTTCACAAGCTAATATTTTCCTCTGGGAAGCTTTGATGGATTTGATAGTATTCGTAGTATTCTTGTGCAAGCGCATCTATTCTTGCAAAGTCTTCCTGCAAGTCGATATAGTTAATATCCTCTGATTGTTTTGCTTTCATGTTAGATGTTCGTTTAGGCTGATGTTTATCAATTATTGATGCAACATCTTCGAAATAGTATACATCCTGTTCATTCATATAATCTTTTATTTCTTCTACCATCTGGATTCTTTGCGGTTTTTCTTCAAAATCTTCTTCAGAGATGCCAGCAATGAATGCCTCGATGTCACTTCGTTGAATTTGTTGCTTCTCTACTATTTCCTCATTGGCAAACACACTATTAGAGTTGGAAAAGAATAAACCAAAAATCAGTAGTAATTTAACCCAAAGTATTTTTTTTATCACGTATCTCGTTTGTACTACTAGTGCCATGTAGTTACAAACTTCACTCCTCTCAAATGAATTAATTTCTAGTACCTTAAGGTTTTGAAAAGGAATATAATGTAAATATTTACAGTCTGAAGTTTATCATAAGTTTGAATATATGCAAATTATTGTTATTTTATAAATGATAAGGCGATCGATAAAATCATGCCGCCAACCAATGAACGCCAGTATGGAATTGAGCGTGTTGTCTTTAAGGAGCGTAAAACCATCAAACATGAATTCATCATTATACACGCTATCTTTGACTGGTTGCTTTTCAACTGGGCGTAGAGCTGCTGATAGATTTGTAAGCGTTCAAGACGCAGCGTGCGACAACGCTTTTGCAAGTATAGGAAAAGGGGATGTGCGTGCAAAGCAGCTAGCCAACGTATCATAAGCGGCAGGTGTTTACAGCCCTAGAAATGTCTTCGATCTCGACGCGTTGGCTGCAAAAGTAAGTCGTGTGGCGGCTGAGTTGGAGTAATAAATTTTCCTACAAATAAAAAGGGCAGTCCCTACGTCTTGTTCAGACCAGGGATTGCCCTTTTTCATTTCCGATTCTCCCATTCCTCTCGCAAAATCCCCATCTTAATCGCATCGTAATATTCACCGCGAACGATCCTTGCCTTACGTACCCGCGCTTCCTCTACCATTCCCATATGAGCAGCCAACTTGATCATCCGCTCGTTGCCGGACCAGGTACCAATGCCTAGACGGACAGTATCCATGTGGGCAAACAAGTAGTCGATCCACATCCGAAACGCTTCCCGGCCATAGCCGTTCTGCCAGTAGCGGGAGTCGTAAATGACGATTCCGATTTCGCACCAGTTCGTCTCTTCGGATACCCAGTAGCGACCCACACTGCCTCTTAGCTCGCCGTCAATCTCAATCATTAGCTCGGTTCTTGGTGCATCCGTCCCGACAAGAGCAAGAGACTCCTGGTGAAGTGGGAGGGCACGATACTCTTCTTTTGTGTACGGATCAAGCGGTTTGTAGGGACCATTCCAATTGAGATGCTCCCGATCCTCTGATTCGTATTTCCAGTAGTAGATTGTATCAATATCTTCTGCTCGAATATCTCGCAGTACTACCTTTTCTCCTTGCAAATGAATGCTCATGACTCGTTCTCCTTTCATGTGGGTGAATCTGGTACAATCATTGTAAAAGAGAACTGCTCCTATACATAGTGACAGTTTGAGAGAGTCGGATGGGTACAGAATGGAGTGCCGCTGATGGAGTACATGCCGATCATGAATGCACAGAGCAAAGAGCCTTTGTATCAGCAGCTATACAAGCAATTGAGCAAACGGATTGCATCAGGAGAAATACCGTCCGGAACCAAGATGCCGTCGATCCGTCAGTTGATGAAAGCAAGCGGAGTCGGCAAAAATACGATTGAGGCAGCCTATCAGCAACTGCTCGCAGAAGGCTACATCGTGAGCCGGGAGCGAAGCGGCTTTTATGCTGCCGAGATTGATAGATGGTCTGAGCCAATGGATCAGGATGAGGAGATTGCCTTGTATTCGTCCATCTTGAAAAAGAAAAAAGGGGAGCATTTCACTTGTCGCTTCAATTTCCACGGCTCTGTCATTGATACGAAGCACTTTCCGTACGCTGCATGGCGCTCCTGCATGCTGGAGGCGCTGGATGTCTATCCCGAGGATTTTGCCTTTTACGGGGATGATCAAGGCGAATGGGAGCTCCGAGTAGAGCTAAGCGGATATTTGCGCAGAGCCCGTACTCTCATTTGTCGGCCAGAGCAAATCATCATTGGCACCGGATTGCAGCAGGCTCTCAGCTTT
Organism: Brevibacillus jepli; assembly: GCF_047229145.1. Taxonomy (NCBI): domain Bacteria; kingdom Bacillati; phylum Bacillota; class Bacilli; order Caryophanales; family Paenibacillaceae; genus Brevibacillus; species Brevibacillus jepli. Next base: position 65,258 of record NZ_JBFEFW010000005.1, on the reverse strand, counting down.
CTATGTCTACTCTTGGCGGATCGGCATCATGTGGTTGCGATTGAGGAGCCTGGATATGCAGACGCCCGAATCGTTTTTTCGCATCACGGGTACGAGGTCGTGTCGATACCGCTTTCAGAAGAGGGGCTGTCCATTGAAGCCTTGGAGAAAAGCAACGCAACGGTCGTGTACACAACCCCGGCCCATCAATATCCGTATGGGATGGTCATGCCGATCAGCAAACGTCAGCAATTGCTGCAATGGGCAAAGAGAAAAAACGGAATCATCATCGAAAACGATTACGATGGCGAATTCCGCTACAATGTACACCCTACGCCATCTTTGCAAGGAATGGATCGGGATGGATGCGTTGTTTATATCGGCAATTTTTCTAAGGCGTTCTCACCAGCATTGCGCCTGGATTATATGGTACTGCCGGGGCAATTGCTCGGACGATATTTGGAATCATTCCAGGCGTATCCTTCTCCGGTTTCCCGTCATTTGCAAAGAAGTATACAGTTGTTCATGCAAAAGGGGTACTGGGAAAAGCATGTCCGAAAAATGCGCACCGTCTATCACCGCAAGCATGATGCACTGCTTCGGGCGATACAGGCCTACATGCCCTCGGAAGTACGAGTATTGGGACAGTCAGCAGGGCTGCATATTTTGCTTTTGGTGGATACTTCCCGAACGGAGAAGGAGCTGATCGAGCTTGCGCGTGCGGCCGATGTTCGCGTATATCCGAGCGGCCATAACTGGGCCCATGATCCGACGAACTCACGACCGCGAATCATTGTTGGATTTGGTGGAGTGGAGGAACAAGACATTGGGGTAGGAATCAGTCGTTTGGCAGAAGCTTGGTTTTCGTTATGATCTGTGCTTTTGCCGGATCTTCTCGTTTTTATCCTTGTCGTCGCCTTCGTCTTCCTCCGATTCTTTTTTCTCGATCTTTTGCTCATGGAATTCAACTGGTGTTTGCCCGAAAACGCGATCCAGCGGGGTGTAGTAATGCTCGATCGGTTTCTTTTGGATAAAAAAGCGGTAGCAAGCGATCCCGAGCATGCCAATAATCAAAAGAGATATGCCAATAATCAAGCCGGACATCATCAGCATCAGTTTTTCGCCCTCCTTTTTGCGAGGTTATGGATGATTTACGATGAGTGTCTCAAATAGTTTCAATAGAAAAAAGCAGCCTATGACGTAGGACAAGTCATTTGTCCAGCACATAGGCTGCTTGGCTTTTAGCAGCAAGGATTATTTCATGCTTTTTTGGTACTCATCAAACTGAGTGGTTACCTCATTCGAAGGTCTACTGGTCAAATGGCTGACAACCACGATGGCGAGCAGGCTAATGGCAAAGCCGGGAACCATCTCATAGAGGAAGTCCTTCAGCACATCAAAACGGGTCCAGATGATAACGGTAAGAGCTCCAGCGACCATGCCTGCAAGTGCGCCCCATTTGTTCATTTGCTTCCAGTAGAGGGAGAGCAAAATGACAGGCCCAAACGAAGCACCAAATCCAGCCCACGCATATCCGACCAGATCGAGGATCGTGTCATTTTTATTCAAGGCGAGCAAAAAGGCGACGACAGATACGAGCAAAACGGACAGACGGCCAAAGGTGACCAGTTCTTTGTCGGTCGCAGAACGCTTGAAAAATGTTTTGTAAATATCCTCAGTCAAGGAGCTCGACGTAACAAGCAGCTGAGAGGAAATCGTGCTCATGATCGCTGCCAAAATCGCTGCCAGCAAGAAGCCTGTAATCAGCGGGTGGAACAGGATGGTGCCCAACTGGATGAAAATCGTCTCAGGATCGCTTAACGTCCAGCCTTGCTTGGAGAACAGGGCGATACCTACCAAACCTGTCAGCATGGCCCCAGCGACAGAGAAAATCATCCAGCCCATGCCGATGCTGCGTGCTTTTTTAATCTCACTCGTGGAAGTAATTGCCATAAAGCGAACGATAATGTGAGGCTGTCCGAAATAACCGAGCCCCCATGCAAACAAGGAAATGATGCCGAGCAGGCTCGTCCCTTTAAAAATATCGAGCAAAGAGGGATCGACTGTACGGATGACGGTAAACGTTTCTCCCAATCCGCCTGCTGTAAGGACGGTAACGAGTGGAACGAGAATGAGAGCGATGACCATGATGAGTCCTTGAACAGCGTCCGTCCAGCTTACAGCGAGAAAGCCGCCAAATAGCGTGTAGGCAATGGTGACCAAACCGACGATCCATAGACCGGTTTGATAACTGAGGTGGAAGGTGTTTTCAAACAACACGCCACCTGAAACGAGACCAGATGAGACGTAGAAGGTAAAAAAGATCATAATAACAAGAGCAGAGACGAGACGAAGCATACGAGAGCTGTCCCCGAAACGATTTTCCAAAAAAGCAGGAATCGTAATCGAGTTGTTCGCAACCTCCGTGTACGAACGAAGGCGGGGAGCGACATACAGCCAGTTGGCATATGCGCCGAGAGTCAGACCAATGGCAATCCAGGAGGCGCTAAGACCTTGGGCAAACATGGCACCTGGCAAGCCCATCATCAACCAGCCACTCATGTCGGAGGCACCGGCACTGAGAGCGGTTACAGTTGGTCCCAGAGAACGACCGCCGAGCATATAGTCGGTCAGATTGGAGGTACGCTTGTAGGCATAATAGCCGATTAAAAGCATACCTGCCATGTACACAATAATAGATGTGAGCAGCATATTCATTGTTAGCAGCACCTCTTGTTGTGTTTAATATTTATGAACTTTATATGAACACTTTACACATTATCATGCCCATAAATAAAAATCTATAAGGAAACACAGAAAATTTTGTAGAGCCTCAATAAAAAGTTTTTTAGCAACACGAAAAAGCCCGCAATCATTGATCGCAGGCTTTTCTTGAAATATTTGGGAAGCTACTGTACTTGCACCTGACCATTTCCGTCGAGTGTTACCTTGAATTCCTTCACGACAGTAGGCTCTGTACCGGGATTTTTCAAATCGTGCTTGAGCACTTTGAAAGTACCATCGGCAGAGAGTGTGCCTGTATATTCAACCCCGAATATGTCAGATTTGTAGAAGCTGAAGTTCGCTAGCTCCGTCTTTTGCAATTGTTCCACGAGCAATTGACCATCTCCACTGAACATGGCATTACGCAGCTGTTCAGAGGATTCGTATTTTTGCTGGAGGTATGCTTGTAGCTGTTGGGCGACCTCAGTCTCGGCCAGCTGCTTGCCGGCTTCCAGTACTTGCTGACCAGCTTCGACAGCCTGTTTGCCAGCTTCAATCGCTTGCTGACCTGTTTCTACTGCTTGCTGGGCCGTTTGGACCCCTTCGGAAATTTCGGAGCAAGCAGTGAGCAGCAGCGCGCATGCAACGATAATTGTTTTTTTCATGTAGTTCACTCCTTTCTGGCGTGACGATTCTTACTTTATTTATTTTACCGTATATCCACTTACTTCGCATCCGCATATGATGGGGTAAGCGTAAGAGCTGCATTGATTACAGGGAGGAAACACAATGATTCAAGGGAAAGTGAAATGGTTCAGTAAAGAAAAGGGCTATGGTTTTATTGAGCGCGATGGGGGACCTGATGTCTTCGTACACTATTCGGCGATTACGGGGTCAGGTTACCGGAATTTGGAGGAAGGCGAGCAGGTGGTCTTTGAGATCGTGAATGGACAGCGGGGGCTCCAAGCCGCGAATGTAGCGCGAAAGCTCGGGTAAGAAAGGGCATTTTCTTATAAGAATACATGACGAGGGACTTCCTTCGATTGAAAAACGCCGTCATACCTGTACAAGGCAGACGGCGTCTTTATTTATGACAAGTTGAGCTTTTGATCGATCAAAGGTTGTTGTAAAGAAAGACTGACAAGGCAATGATCAGAGCAATCGTAATGAAGCCGTAGATGATCAACAGATTGCGAGAACGCTGTTTAAAGCCCCGCTCTTTGGATTCACTTGGGTTAATACCGATTCTAATCGTAACGATGAGACCTATAATAACAAGTACAATAATGGCAATAATAAATGGCATAATACTCATAACAGCCAATCGTCCTTTCTGTATGGAACAGTCACCCTGCGGGATATACACAAGGATGCATACGGTAGCTTATTTCGATCATATACTGCCCGTACAAAAATGTTGCCATCCACTTGGGGATTATTTTGCCCATCCACTTGCGAGGAATGCATCAGCAAAGCGCGAAACAGCTTCTGGAATCTGATCGATGGTACATCTGCCGAAGGTGAAGCGTACAAATCCTTGCTTTGCCCCGAAAAGATGTCCGGGAACAAAGACAACTCCCCGTTTGACCGATTCAGTAAGAAGACGTTCCCCACTCCAGTCCCCTTTGAACTTGCACCACAGGTGAATACCGCCTTCTGTTCCGACCATTTCCACTTGCTCACCGAACTTGTCTTGAAGCGAGAAAAACAGTTGATCATGTCGCAAGGACAGCTCGGTTCGCAAAAGATCGATGTGCTCCGCAAACTGAGGCGATCCAAGAAAGCGATTCGCTAGCCATTGAGGAAAGATACTGTGTCCAAAATCAAACTGCTGCTTCGCATCTGCCAGCCTTTCTATGACGGTCGGGGGCCCGACGATCCAGCCAATTCGCAGACCAGAGGCAACGATTTTGGTCAAGGAGCTGATGTACAGAACCGTTCCGTGCTGATCCAGTGATTTTAAGGTAGGGACTGGTTCTCTCGAAAAACTGGTCAAGCTGTACGGATCATCCTCGATAATCGGAATCCCGTTTTCGTAGGAGAAGGCGAGCAATTCATGGCGCCGCTCCAATGAAAGCAGTGTCCCTGTCGGGTTTTGATAATTCGGATTGAGAAAAACCATCTTGATGCGATGCTGGCGGTGTAGCTGGGCCAGTTGTTTGGGATCGATACCGTCCCGATCAACAGGCAGCGAGAAAGTACGCAAGCCAGCGGAATGAAAAAGCGGCAAGGAGTAGCAATAAGACGGCTCCTCAATGGCAATCGCATCGCCGGGCTTCAACAAGCACTGTACGACCAAATGAAGAGCCTGTTGCGCCCCTGACGTGATCATGATCGAGGTAGCAGCTGCATCGATGCTCCGCCATTTTTTCATATGGAGACTCAATGTTTCGCGTAAAGCCCAGTTGCCCTGCGGATGCTCATAGCCGAGATGAGCAGGGAAGTCATCGGCTGTCATGAGCTGTTGAAGAGTCTGATGGGGGACGAGATCGGTAGAAAGCTCTCCACTCGCCAGATCGATCAAGTCATTTTCTTGTGTCTCGCGGCGAATTTTGCGAATCAGGGGTAAATTCGGGCGAAAAGAGCCTGTCTCGGTAAGGTGGCGCCAGTTAGGGACTCGGGTGCGTGCCAGTCCCCAAATATCTTGGCTGACAATGGTGCCGCTACCTTGTATGCGCTCGATCATGCCTGCTGCTTGCAGCTCATCATATGCTGCGACGACGGTGGAACGGTTGACGTTCAGCTCCTTGGCCAGCGTGCGCTCTGAGGGTAAGTAGCTGCCAGGACCGAATTCACCACTGCTCATTCTTTGTTCGATTTGTTCTGCTATTTGTTTATATAAGGGCTTTGCAGCCACAGAAGTTATGCCATCCATCACGAGTCCCGCTTTCTACATTTATCCAGTTCATTATATCATGACATTCCGATCTTTCCTTTTTGTCTGGGTCAGGTAAAATAGATGAGATGGAAGGGGAGATGGACGATGAAACAATACCTGGATTTGTGCCAGCGCATTTTGGATGAGGGTGTCACAAAAGAGGATCGGACAGGCACCGGGACGACCAGTGTTTTTGGGCATCAGATGCGTTTTGACCTGAGTGAAGGCTTTCCGATGGTTACGACGAAAAAGCTGCATATGAAATCGATCATCCACGAATTGCTCTGGTTTTTATCAGGCGATACCAATATCCGTTACTTGCAAGAAAACGGCGTGCGGATTTGGAACGAATGGGCGGATGAAAACGGAGATTTGGGCCCGGTATACGGAAGCCAATGGCGCTCCTTTACGGGACGCGACGGCAAAACAGTTGACCAGATTCAATGGGTCATCGATGAGATCAAACGCAATCCGGACTCTCGCCGCTTGATCGTAAGTGCGTGGAATCCGGCTGAATTGGACAAGATGGCATTGCCGCCTTGTCACCTGCTGTTCCAGTTTTACGTAGCGAATGGCAAGCTGTCCTGCCAGCTGTATCAGCGCAGTGGCGACACGTTTTTAGGTGTGCCGTTTAATATCGCTTCCTACGCATTGCTGACGCATATGGTGGCGCATGTCACCGGGCTTGAAGTAGGCGATTTTGTTCATACAATTGGAGATGCCCACCTGTATCTCAACCATATCGAGCAGGTAAAACTCCAGCTTACTCGCGAGCCGAAGCCGCTGCCGAAGCTGGTGCTCAATCCAGCAGTTACTTCGATTTTTGACTTCAAATACGAAGATATTGAAATCGTCGGCTACGAATCCCATCCGCATATTAAAGGCGAGGTGGCCGTATGATCAGTCTGATTGTAGCGTATGCACGCAACCAAGTGATCGGAAAAGATGGCGACATGCCTTGGCATCTTCCTGCCGACTTGAAGAATGTGAAGGAACTAACGACAGGCAAAACGATCGTGATGGGCCGCAAAACGTTCGAATCGATCGGCAAGCCGCTACCTAACCGCAGGAATGTCGTCCTGACCAGAAGCCTGGACTTTCACCCTGAAGGTGTCGAGGTCGTCCATACGAAGGATGAAGTGCTCGCCATGGGTGATGTCATCATCTTTGGTGGCGCAGAAATTTATCGCCAGTTCCTCGATGTCGTTGATCGTCTGTACATTACGGAGATCGATTTGGAAACAGATGGCGATACGTTTTTCCCGGCTTGGGATCGCGACGCGTATACATTGGTGGACAAGCGTGAAGGGATCGTGGATGAGAAAAACGTTCATCCGCATACGTTTTGCGTGTATGAGCGGAAAAATAGTTGATTACTTAAAATGCCTCGATACGGAGGCATTTTTTGGTTCTTGTTTATTCTCCTATCACTGGGTATTTGGTCATGTGATTACCCGACATATGTATTGGACCTGCTGCATACAAACTATAGAAACTAGGCAGGGACAAACCAAGGAGGTGATCAGGATGAAGGTAGACTTTCACGTCCATTTGGAAGAGGGACCGTATTCGCTGGACTGGTTGCTCAAGCAGGCAGATTCATTGGGTCCTCTTGTGGAGCAGGACGAAGTGAAGGGAAGCCGAAAATGGGCAAGCATGCTGGTCCAAGGGCTGTCAGAACGACTTCAGCAGGGCCCTTATTCGCGGGATTGGCTTGAATTGTATCGATTACGTGCGAAACAGGCGGGCATCCAGCAGGTTTGCGTGGTGGAGCACTTATACCGGTTTCTTGAGTATCGCGCTTACTACGAACAGCATGTACACATCGGCTCAGATCGCTTGGGGACTGCGCAGCGCAGATGGCTGAATCAAGTCGCAAACGAGTCGCTGGACAGTTTTGTTGTTTTCCTTCAGAAGGAGCGACTGCGCTGGGAGGATGAGGGGATTGACCTGCGAGTCGGGATTGAAATGGACTACTTTTCAGGTGGAGAAGATACGCTGCGGCATGTCATCAATCAATATCCGTGGGATGTGTGCATGGGAGCCGTGCATTTCCTTGAGGGCTGGGGCTATCCGATTCAGGATGCACAAGAGCGCTTTAGCCGCCAGGAGCTAATCGGTTTGTACAGCCGTTATTTTGACAAGCTGGAGCAGGCAATCGAATCCCAGTTGTTCGATGTCATCGCCCATATTGATGGCATCAAGTCGTTCGGAGCAAGACCGGATGAAACCGCGCTTTTGCCATATTATCAGCGGGTGGCTCGGGCTCTCAGACGCAGGGGGATGGCAACGGAAATCAATACAGGCTACGGTTTGTCGAAGCAGCTCCGAGAATTTTCGCCGAGCTATCGTTTTCTGGAAATCTTGTTCCAGAATGAGGTGCCTATTACACTGGCGTCTAGTGCTACTGCACCTGATCACGTCGGTCAGCAGTTGGACGAGGCTCGATTACAGTTGAAAAGGGTAGGATATACGCACTTTGCTGTTTTTGAGAAGCGAAAACGAAGCATGCTCGCGCTTGATTAGTCAAGCTCCCCATATTGCACATGATTCTGCTATGATGAGAGAAGAATAGTGCATCCAGTGGAAGGAGTAAAAACCATGGCCTTGCAGGAACAATTGAAAGAGCTGCTAAAAGAGATGGAGCCACAGATCATTAGCTGGAGGCGTCATCTGCACCAGCATCCCGAGTTATCCTTTCAAGAGGAGAAAACACCAGCCTTAATTGCCGAAATTTTAAGAGGACTTGCCTTCGACGAGGTTCGGACAGGAGTTGGCGGTCGCGGAGTCATCGGTGTTTTGCGCGGAGGGCGCCCGGGTAAGATCGTTGCCTTGCGTGCCGATTTCGATGCGCTGCCGATTCAGGATCAAAAAGAGGTGCCGTATAAATCTACCGTACCCGGTGTCATGCATGCGTGCGGACATGATGCGCACACTTCTCAGCTGTTAGGACTCGCTGCTGTTTTGGCAGCACATCGTGAGCAGTTTGCCGGTGAAATTCGCTTTGTATTTCAGCATGCGGAAGAGGAAAATCCGGGCGGAGCTACGCAAATGGTCCAGGATGGTGCTGTAGATGGTGTCGACGCGATCTTTGGGGTTCATCTCTGGTCCATGTTCCCCGTGGGGAAGGTCTACATTAGTGCAGGTCCGCTCATGGCGAATACCGACGACTTTTCCATCGAGATCAAAGGAAAAGGAGGACACGGTGCCGTTCCGGAAGAAACCGTCGACTCCATCGTGATCGGTTCGCAAATCGTCGGTAATCTGCAAACGATTGCCAGCCGCAATGTCAGCCCGTTGGCCAGTGTGGTGGTGACCGTAGGAACATTCAATGGCGGAGACAGCACGAACATCATCGCTGATAACTGCCGTTTGACGGGGACGGTCCGCACCTTTTTGCCAGACGTCCGAGATTGTGCGGAGCAGCGCTTGAAAGAAATCGCGGAGGGGACAGCTGCCATGATGGGAGGCAGCGCGACAGTTGTCTATGATCGTGGATATCCAGCCGTCATTAACCATGAAAAAGAAACAGCGATCGCACATGAAGCAGCTCTTGCAGCATTTGGGCCTGAGCGTGTGGAGCAGATGAAGCCGTTGATGGGTGGCGAGGACTTTTCTTACTACTTGGAAAAGGTGCCTGGTGCTTACCTGTTCGTAGGGGCAGGCAATCCGGACAAACTGGCGACATATCCCCATCATCATCCCCGTTTTGATATTGACGAGGATGCCATGCTGATCGCAGGCGAGCTCTTGGGACGAACGGCGCTGCACTATTTGGAACATCAACAATAGGAATCTTCATGAAAGATGCGCTTTTGCCTACAAAGGACAAAGGCGCTTTTTTTGCTTTCAGCCATAAGCTATACGAGGCTGGCTAGAAAATCGAACAAGGGAGGGAGTTGCCTTTCGGTGAGAATACGGATTGGCGTACTGACCTACCGAGGAGAATCAGGCTTTGTTGAGCCCGGCTTTTTTCGAAGGCTGGTCCAAGAAGGAAGAGAGATGGGCGTAGAGGTTTTTTTGTTCAGTCCACAGGATGTCCGTTTTTCGGAGCGGCGAATCAACGGATATGTACCAGAAGGAAATAAGTGGAAAAGGGAGCGGTTCGCCTGGCCGGATATCGTTATCGACCGTTATCGCTACTATCCATTGCCCAAGCACCGTGCCTATTTGCCATTTCGCAAGCAAAACTGGTTCCGCTATGCGAATAATCGCTTCTCGAACAAATTTGTTGTTCACCAGATTTTGATACAAGACCCAGAGCTTCAGCGTTGGCTTCCTGAAACACTCCCTTACGACAGAAAAACGCTTGCTTCGATGTTTGCAGACCATCGTCAGGTTTATCTCAAGCCGACGAACGGCTCAGGAGGCAGAAGCATTCTTCGTGTGGAGAAAAAAGCAGGACGCTACCTTTTGCATGGTAGGACGAAGCAGCAAGCCAAAAGCTGCGAAAAACTAGCGACTCTCAGAGAGGTATGCGAGAGGCTGGAGCATTGGATGAAGAATGAGAAGAACGGAAACGAGCAATTTTTTCTCCAGCAGGGGTTGCAGCTATCGCTCATTCCCAATCGAACTGTGGATGCTCGCTTGCTCGTGCAAAAGGATGGAACAGGTAAATGGTGCTTGACCGGGATGGGCATTCGTGTAGGGCCGACTCAATCCTCTACCTCCAATTTGCACGGAGGGGGAAAGGCTTTGCCTGCGATTTCCTTCTTGATCGAGCGATTTGGTCATGAAGAGGCCGAGCGGATTGTACTGGAATGCAAGGAGCTTGCGATCAAGACCGTTACACGGATTGAAGAGCATTTCGGCCAGATGATGGAGTTTGGGTTTGATTTGGGGATTGATGTTCACGGGAAGATTTGGATTATCGAAATCAATCCGAAGCCAGGCAGAGAAATTTTTAAGCAGATGCGCCAGTATGAGCGATATGCGATGGCGATTCGCAGACCGTTGGAGTATGCGTTGTATCTCGTAAATAAGAGCAATCTGACCGACTAAGGGATCTTCCATTGAGGAAGGTCTCTTTTTTAAGAATATTCATTTCAATCAGCTGTCACTTTCCTTGTTTGACTCTTTTACATAGCTAGTTGATAATGTAGAAAAATAGGGAAAATAAGGGAAAAATGTTATTGTTACTGGTAGAACCTATTCCAAGGTTTTAAAGGAGCGATATTAGTGAACTACTACGCTCACTCTAGAGATGATCAACAATTTCAATTGTTGAAGGTCCATCTTGAAGGTGTTGCTGAACAAAGTATGCATGCGGCCGAAGTTTTTGGTGCAGGGTACTTGGGCTATCTAGTCGGAATATTGCATGACATTGGCAAATATTCATCCGAGTTTCAAAAACGTATTCGTGGTGCAAATATTCGGGTCGATCATTCAACAGCAGGAGCGAAATGGATTGTACAAAGTGAAGTGATACGCAAATATTTGGGGGAGACCAAGTTTGATCATTGGATGGCTAGGTTACTTGCACATATCATAGCTGGACATCATGGTGGATTACAAAACTATGGGACAATGGATGAAGCAGGAACCTTAAAATACCGTTTGGGAATGGAGACGATTCCGGACTGGTCTAACTCATGGAGGGAAATAGAAATCACTGAGCGAGATTGGTCTAATGAAAAAGTTGATCTTGTTTCCCGGTGGAGAAAGGAAGATTTGGGTTGGAATTATAGTTTTTTAGGAAGAATGCTTTATTCTTGTTTAGTTGACGCCGATTCGATTGATACCAGAGACTATTGTAATCGGGAAGACCTTGAATCGCTTAGTATGAGACAAGCGATTTCTATGACCGAGATGAACGGAAGATTTGAAAAATATATGTACGAAAAGCTTCAAAGTATCCAGAATACAAGAATCAACCAAATGAGACAGCAAATATTAGCTACATGTGAGCGTCAGGCAGAAACTGCCCCAAGATTATTTTCACTAACGGTCCCCACAGGGGGCGGTAAAACTCTATCATCACTTGCCTTTGCTCTGCGGCATGCGGCTGCATACGACAAGCGTAGAATCATATACGTCATCCCCTTTACAAGTATCATTGAACAAAACGCAGAGCTATTTCGAACAGTTCTTGGCAATGACGCTGTGTTGGAGCATCATAGCAACTTTAACCAGGAAGAATATGAAGAAAACTATGGAGCAGATGAAGCGCGGCGATTGAAAATAAGTTCGGAAAATTGGGACTCACCTGTAATTGTGACCACTTCTGTACAATTTTTTGAATCTCTGTTTTCCAATAAACGCAGTAAGTTGCGAAAACTTCACAATATCGCGAACTCTGTGATCATCATTGATGAAGCTCAGAGTCTCCCACGGGGTTACATGAAGCCTTGCATGAAGGCATTGCAAGAATTGATTGCGGCGTATGGATGTTCTGTAGTTCTCTGTACAGCCACCCAGCCATCGTGGTTTGGCTTGGGAATACTTGTAACAGAAATAATGGATACGCCAACACCTTCTGAGTTGGTGGAAGTATTTAAACGTGTGGAGGTTGAAGTAAGCGGTAGCGATAATCAGGTGACTGCTGATGACAAAATTGTAGAGTGGATGTTGGAAGCAGAGCAAGCTCTTTGTATTGTGAATACGCGCAAACATGCCAAGGTATTGTTTGAACAACTATCGGAACGCAACGTAGAAGGACTCTATCATTTGAGCGGGAGACTTTGTGCGAGACATCGTTCCGAAATCATTGCAGAAGTCTCTGAACGCTTGAAAAATCAGGAGCCTTGCCGATTAGTATCCACTCAGTTGATAGAGGCAGGAGTCGATCTAGATTTTCCTAAAGTACTACGTGCCTATGCTGGATTGGATTCCATTGCGCAGGCGGCGGGTCGTTGTAATCGAGAAGGTCGTCGTGAGTCTGGAAGAGTAATCGTATTTTATCCTGAAAAACACGGTATGCCGTCAAGAGGATGGCTGAAAGAAACGGTGACAGAAGCACAGAATACGATCAAATTCCATGAGGGATCGCCACTGTCTTTATCCAGTATCCGGAATTATTTTGAACGAATTCACGGAATATGTGATGGTAGAGTGGAGCAAGTGACGGATTCGAAACAAATTATGAAGTTGCTGAGAAGTAAAAATACCAATTTGGAAATTCCATTCGAGGACATTGCAGAAGATTTTATGTTCATTGACGGACAAATGAAAGCAATAGTCGTTCCTTATGATTCCCATGCTCTGCAATTGATTGAGCAGTTAAGGACCAATCCTTATCCGTTACAGGTGATGCGTCAATTGCAGCCTTATACGGTTCAAATTTATCAACATGAATACAGAGAGTTCCTAAACAAGCAGTTGCTTATGAACGTGGAAGGTGTTTTGCTTCTGTTAGAAAATGGGTATTATCATTCGCAGACGGGACTGTTAGCAGCCACTGAAGAACCAGAAATGGACGTTTTGCTATTTTAGTTAGGAGTGGATTCAATGGGCTATGGCATAAAATTACGGGTTTGGGGAGAGTACGCATGCTTTACGCGTCCGGAGATGAAGGTGGAGCGTGTAAGTTATGACGTGATAACGCCCTCTGCTGCTCGTGGAATTGTGGAAGCAATTCACTGGAAGCCGGCGATTCGTTGGGTAATTGATAAAATTCATGTGGTTAATCCAATCCGTTTTGAAAATATTCGCAGAAATGAAGTAGAGTCGAAAGCTTCTGTAAAAAAAGCGTCCATCTATGTAACAGAAGAGCGTCAACAGCGTGCTTCCATGGTATTGAAGAATGTGGAGTACATTATCGAAGCTCACTTTGAAATGACGGAGCTAAGAGGTGCAGAAGACACACCAGAAAAGCATTACAACGTTTTCTTGCGAAGGGCGAGGCAAGGCCAATGTTTCCACCGTCCCTATTTAGGATGCAGGGAATTTCAGGCACATTTTGAATTGTTGGAAGGCGGTCTGGTTTCATACGAAAATGTACATCCAGGTGTGAAAGATTTGGGGTATATGCTGCTCGACCAAGTCTTTCACGTTGATGCAAAAGGAGAGCCGAAAGAAGTAGTTCCGCATTTCTTCCGTGCACGTATGGTAGACAGTGTCATTGAAGTACCGAAATTGGAATAGAGGTGAGTCGATGATCTTACAGGCGTTGCATCGATATTATCAATTGCTGCTGGAAAGAGAAGGGGACAGTATGCCGCGGGATGAGTATACGTCTGCGACTGTATCATTCGAGATTCAGTTGGACGAGCGGGGGCATGTTGTTTCGATCATTCCATATGTAAATGAAAAAGGGAAGGTAGACAAACAGACATACAACGTACCGAAACAGGATAAAAGGTCTGGCTCTGGAGTAAATCCCTATTTTTTGTGTGAAAAGGCTGAGTATTTGTTTGGCTATGCTATATCTTTACGGGAAGCGTGTCGGGATGGACTGAAACAATTATGGAGCAAAGTATTGGCGAATACTGGGACAGAATCAGATGAGGTTCTAGCATTGCATGCTTTTTTGGAACTCTCTACCGCACAACTAGTGGAGCAACTTCAGCTAATATCTGACCCGGAATTACAAGAGTCCTTGAAGACTGGCGGCATGTGTGTGTTGAAGTTTGCTCCAACGGGGAAATTCTTTCACGATGATCCAGTGATTCAACAAGCGTGGGAAAATTATTTTACACGTTTGCGAGCAAATGAAGATAGTGCAAAAATTCAGATGTGTTTACTGACTGGAGAACAAATTTCTACAGACAAAATTGCTCGCCTTCACCCAAGCATAAAAAATGTTACAGGTGCTCAATCATCTGGTGCAGCCATTGTTTCATTCAATATTCCGTCATTTTGCTCCTTTGGACGAGAACAATCATATAATGCCCCCACCTCGCAAAAGGCAGTAGACGCATACGGGTATGTACTCAATCGATTTTTGGCAGACCCAGATCATAAAGTCCGGATCAATGATACGACAGTTGTCTTTTGGACGGAATCACCAAAAATGAATGAGCAGGATTTGCTATCCAGTCTATTTCAGGAATTCAAAGAGGAAGCTGACCATATACAAACAGATGAAGAAAGTATCAGGGAGAGGGTAAAAAGTGCAGTAGTTCGAATACGACAAGGTCAACAATTTAGAGATACATTTCATGATCTAGATGTAAACACGACTTTTTATGTGTTAGGGCTTTCTCCAAATGCGGCCAGATTATCGGTCCGTTTTTGGTACACAGGATCTCTTGGGGAAATTGGTGAAAGGATGTGGCGGCATTATCACGATTTGTCCATTGATGGCTTAGATCGTAGCCCAACTATTAAAGAACTGCTAAGAGAAATTGCTGTTGGTCATGAGTGGGGAAATATTCCTCCTAACATGGAAGGTCAAATGCTTCGAGCGATTTTACTTGGTCACCCTTACTCACGATCAATATTTGCTCAATTAATGAATCGTATTCGTTCCGAATCCGATGATCCCAAAAAAGGATTATACAAAATTGGCGCCGTTCGTGCAGCCATGATCAAGGCTTATTTAATTCGCTATTATCGGGCTTGTAAAATTAATATGGAAGGGGAACTGACAATGACTCTGAATCGACAATCAAAGAGTGTCCCATATCATTTGGGCAGGTTGTTCGCATGTCTGGAGAAAACACAGGTGAGTGCTTTAGGGCAAGGGATCAATGCTACCATCCGTGACCGATATTGGGGGGCAGCAACAGCTACTCCGGCAAACGTTTTTCCGCGATTACTAAAATTATCTCAGCATCACATTTCCAAAGACGAAAAATGGGGGAGAAATAATGACCAGCGAATTGCAGAAGTAATGAACTCATTACCTGAACAATTTCCGAAGCGATTGACACTCGAGGAACAAGGAATGTTTGCGCTTGGATACTATCATCAACGACAAGAAATGTACACCGCAAAAGCAGACCAATAATCCAAAATATAAGGAAAGTAGGACGATAAAATGACTGAAAAAAAAGCACTGACAAATCGCTATGAATTTGTTTTGCTGTTTGATGTTGAGAATGGGAATCCAAATGGTGATCCAGATGCTGGGAATATGCCGCGGTTGGATGCTGAAACGGGTTGCGGTCTAGTTACGGATGTGTGTTTGAAAAGAAAAGTCAGAAATTATATAGAGTTAGCCAAGAGCGGGGAACCGTCATTTGAAATTTATATAAAGGAATCAGCAGTATTAAATAATTTAAATAAAGAAGCATTTTTAAACAATCCGGATATCGAGTTGAAAGAAAATAAACAAGACAAAATGGAAGCAAAGAAAAAGAGTGACCAACTTACGCTTACACGTTGGATGTGCGACAAATATTATGATATCCGAACGTTTGGCGCAGTTATGACTACAGGAGTGAATTGCGGCCAAGTACGTGGACCTGTCCAGTTTAGTTTTTCGAAAAGCATTGATCCCATTTCTCCACAAGAAGTAACAATTACCCGGATGGCTGTTACGAACGAAAAAGATGCGGATAAAGAGCGTACGATGGGAAGGAAGAGCATCGTTCCTTATGGGCTTTATCGTATGGAAGGGTATGTATCTGCGCCATTGGCAAATCAGACCAATTTTAGCGAGGAAGATTTAAATGAATTGTGGATCGCGCTTGTGAATATGTTTGACCATGATCGATCCGCCTCCAAGGGCAAAATGGCAGCCCAAAAGCTGATTGTCTTTGAACATGCGACTGCTTTAGGGAATGCTCCGGCACATAAACTGTTTCAATTGGTGAAGGTTTCTCGCAAACCTGACGTTGATCTTGCCCGTTCTTTTGACGATTATGAGGTTGTAATCGGACAGGCTCCTTCTGGAGTAACGATTGACGAAAAGTTGTAGATTGCTGGGGTAAGGTAGATGTGGAAGGCTGAAGACGATTTCTTAATGATTTCCGGTATACAACATTTTGCCTTTTGTCAGCGGCAATGGGCATTGATTCACATTGAACAGCAATGGCAGGAAAATGTATTGACTACACAAGGACAACATGTACATCGCCGGGTCGATGAGGATGGCTTTGACGAAACGAGAGGGAACTTGCGGATTGTCCGTTCTATGCCAATCCTGTCGGAGCAATTGAAAATCCGAGGCATCGCGGATATGGTAGAGTTCAGGCGTGTCAAAGATGAATCAGAAGAGACTGTTGTATTAGACGGACGAGAAGGATTTTGGACAGTCGTTCCGATTGAATATAAAAGAGGTAAGCCCAAGTCTGAGGATTGGGATGTTGTCCAATTATGTGCGCAAGCGATCTGTTTGGAAGAAATGCTTCATGTAAAGATTCCGGTTGGAAATATTTATTACGCGGAGAAGCGAAGACGAGAGAGTATCGAGCTAACTAACCAGAATCGCCAACGTGTAGAGGAGCTCGTTACGGAAATGCGCCATTATTTCGATAATACGATTACGCCTCGCGCTGTGTACAAGAAACACTGCCAACAGTGCTCGCTTTTAACCATTTGTCAACCAAAGTTAAGTGCTTCTGGGGCAAAATCAGCCGCTGCCTATATCAGGCAGCACATTGGAGGGGATGAAAAATAAGACGTCTATTAAACACATTATATGTGACTTTGCAGGATGCGAGTATCGGCGCAAAAGGTGAAACACTGGTTGTACGGGCAAATGGTGTGAAAGAGCTGCAAGTGCCGATTTTAAATCTGGAATCTGTCATTGTATTCGGTTACAAGGGAGTTAGTCCAGATGCGATGCAACTTTGCATGGATAACAATGTCTCTCTTGTATTTTTGACACTTTATGGTCAGTTTAAAGCACGTGTGACAGGAGAAACGAAAGGTAATGTACACTTGCGACGTACACAGTATCGTTGGAGTGATCAGGATGACAAAGCGTTATTGATGGCCCAACGTTTCTTATACGCGAAAATAGCAAATGCAAAAACATCTATTCAAAGAACGTTACGAGATTACCCGGATCGTATAGACAAGGAAAAATGTACTGCGGTAATCGGCAGCCTTGAACGACAAATAAAAGAGGTCAGGAAAAGTAAAACACTTGATCAATTACGTGGAGTTGAGGGGCTTGCGGCTCGAGATTATTTCTCAATCATTTCAGAACAGGTTCTGGTAAATAAAGAGTTCTTCCCGTTTCCGGGCAGAGTAAAGAGACCGCCAACTGATCGGATGAATGCGTTGCTTTCATTCTTGTACACGTTACTTGCCAATGATGTAACACATGCTATTGAATCAGTAGGGTTAGACCCCCAAGTTGGTTTTTTACATCGAGATCGCTCAGGAAGAAATAGTTTAGCCTTAGACCTTATGGAAGAATTTCGGGTATATTTGGCTGATCGAATAGCGTTGACGCTAATTAACCGTCAGCAATTGTCGCCTGACAGCTTCATTGAAAAGGAATCAGGAGCAATTCTTTTAACCGATGATGCGCGAAAAACTGTACTTACGGAATGGCAACAGCGTAAAAGAGATGAAATACGTCATCCCTTTTTTGATGAGAGGATTCCGATAGGACTATTGCCGTATTCTCAAGCAATGTTGTTAGCCAGATACTTACGAGGTGATTTGGATGATTATCCTCCGTTTTTTTGGAAGTAGTAGGTGATAATTCATGATGGTGCTAATAACCTATGATGTGAGTACAAAGACAGCATCAGGTCAGCGAAGGCTACGCCAGGTTGCTCGTTTGTGCGAAAATTATGGACAACGTGTACAAAATTCTGTCTTTGAATGTCTGATCGATCCTCAACAATTCACAGAATTACAATTTGAATTGCAAAGAACTATTGATCCTGCAACAGATAGTTTGCGATTTTATCATCTGGGGGCAAAATGGAAAGGGAAAGTAGAGCATATTGGTGCAAATCAAAATTACGATCCAGAGGGCTTTATCATGATCTAAGGTCTGCGAACCCCAAGTGAACATTTGATCCCAGTGTAGTTCGCAAAAGCGATCCCGCTAGTTTTGCGATAGGATGCGCTTGAAAATTTGAAGGTATTTAAGCGCATCTTTATTAGGTTCGCGGATTCAATAGAAAAAACATAAATGTGGTAAGCGTTTATTGGTTGTGCTGTCACTCGCTATGCGCGAGTGTGGATTGAAACTTAGCAGATATGACAGGGAGGTTGTGATTAGTATGTCACTCGCTATGCGCGAGTGTGGATTGAAACTTACGTATCACAATTCTCGGGCAATGATTGGGCAGTCACTCGCTATGCGCGAGTGTGGATTGAAACGTTCTTGGCGGGATATCGACGAGGCAAAGGGAACGTCACTCGCTATGCGCGAGTGTGGATTGAAACTTTCCTTCGTAGATGGCGGTTACTGTTTCTGTGCCGTCACTCGCTATGCGCGAGTGTGGATTGAAACGATTCTTCTGGGAGTTCTGGGGATTCTGACATGTCACTCGCTATGCGCGAGTGTGGATTGAAACCTTTTACTTTTGCCCCAAGGGGGTGAGGAGGTCAGTCACTCGCTATGCGCGAGTGTGGATTGAAACCGTTGCCATGGGCAATCCCTCCCGTTGTGTTATGGTCACTCGCTATGCGCGAGTGTGGATTGAAACCCTGAACATCTGGTTGAATGGTTTGGCTGCACGCGTCACTCGCTATGCGCGAGTGTGGATTGAAACGAATTCTACGTTCCAAACGTTATCCGCATCCATGTCACTCGCTATGCGCGAGTGTGGATTGAAACAGTGTATCAGGTTTAGGTGCTCCACGTTTTCCATGTCACTCGCTATGCGCGAGTGTGGATTGAAACTATCACCTCGCTTTTTCTCAATCATACAATTGTTCGTCACTCGCTATGCGCGAGTGTGGATTGAAACAAAAGTGAACAATTAAACGGAGCCAATGCAGCGTCACTCGCTATGCGCGAGTGTGGATTGAAACCCGATGTGTACGTTGCTCCATTGAGTGTAGCAGGTCACTCGCTATGCGCGAGTGTGGATTGAAACTCTTTCAAAAGGAGGCAGTAGTACAGTAGAAAGCGTCACTCGCTATGCGCGAGTGTGGATTGAAACTTGAGGTTTTAAACGTAGCCCCATCCATTTCAGGTCACTCGCTATGCGCGAGTGTGGATTGAAACTAAATACGTGGACCAACGGATTAATCGTCTGGCAGTCACTCGCTATGCGCGAGTGTGGATTGAAACATGCTCGGCGGCTTACTGCGGCTGTTTAGGTAGGGTCACTCGCTATGCGCGAGTGTGGATTGAAACCAGACATGGCCACGCCAATCGATGACATTTTTCGTCACTCGCTATGCGCGAGTGTGGATTGAAACCTAATATTGGTCCAATAATGGGGGGGATTGCAATAGTCACTCGCTATGCGCGAGTGTGGATTGAAACCATGCCGCCAGCACAGAAACATGATTTCAGTACGTCACTCGCTATGCGCGAGTGTGGATTGAAACAGAAGAAAACCGTTGCGTGCTGATTGCTTTTTCAGTCACTCGCTATGTGCGAGTGTGGATTGAAACAGAATGATGCTAGCCGTTGTTGTTTCGATTGAATCGTCACTCGCTACGCGCAAGTATGTTTCCAAAAGACGTAACGAAGAAACATAGTGCAAAATAGGAAGTGTAGACTTTACAATAATTAAGTGACAAGACACGGCATAATAATAAAAAACGGCACAAGAGGTGAACGCAATGAAACAGCAATCATTTTCCATCAGACTGGGTGAGGAGTTGACGCTGCGCGGAGACATTCATACAGACGAAACGGCAGGGACTGCACAGCCGCTGCTCCTGTTTTGCCATGGCTTTAAAGGCTTCAAGGATTGGGGAAGCTTTCCGTACGTGGCCGATGAGCTGGCCAAGCAAGGAATCACCACGATCCGCTTCAATTTTAGCTGCAATGGCGTAGGGGAGAGTTTGACGGAGTTCGACGAGCTGGAGAAGTTCGGACGTAACACGTATGCGCGTGAACTGGCGGATTTGCAAGCTTTGACAGAACGGATTGTATCAGGAGAACTCCCTTTGCCTGATTATGTGGACAAAGCAAAGCTGTACGTCCTGGGACACAGCAAGGGCGGCGGCGACGCGATTCTTTTCGGAGCGAACAACCCGCATGTCGCAGGGATCGTAACCTGGAACGGAATCGCCCATGTTGATTTGTTCGATGAGAAGCTGCGCCAACAAATTGAAGAGACAGGGGTCGGGTACATAGCGAATGCGCGGACGGGTCAAAATATGCCGATTACGAGAGCAGTGATCGAGGACGTAGACAACAATCGCCAAAAGTACGATATTTTGGAGACTGTAGCCACAATGGACCAACCACTTTGCATCATCACCGGAGAAAAAGATTATGTCCGTCTGGTAGAGGGAGCCAAACGAATTCATCAGGCTGCCAAAAACAGCGAGCTGCACTGGATAGAAGGCGGAGATCATACATTTAACACGCGTCATCCGTTTGCGGGCACATCGGCTCCGCTGGAAGCGGCGATCAAGCAAACGGTCGCATTTGTCCGCACCCCACGGACATAGAAAAAACCTCTATTTTCCTGCGTTTTCTTTCCATTTGGGCTATGGTATACTGAGAAACGTCAAACGATTAGAATGATGTGATTATTCAGAAAAATAAAGGAACAGGTGGAGAAGAAACATGAATAGCAAGGTGTATCTGTATGATACGACCCTGCGAGATGGTACGCAGGGAGAGGGGATCAGCCTGTCGGTAGAAGACAAGATAAAGATCGCACTGCGGCTGGATCAGTTTGGTATTGATTTTATTGAAGGCGGCTGGCCAGGCAGCAACCCAAAGGACATGGCGTTTTTTGAACGTATCCGTGAGATTCCTCTGCAGCACGCAAAGATAACGGCTTTTGGCAGCACCTGTAGACCGAATGTAGCTGCGTCTGAGGATGATAATCTGCAAGCGTTGATCTTAAGCGGTACCGCGGCAGCGGCTATTTTCGGGAAGTCATGGGACCTTCACGTGACGGATGCTCTCAAGACGACGTTGGAAGAAAACGTGCGCATGGTCGCCGATTCGGTCGCATTTTTAAAAGAAAACGGACTGACGACACTCTTTTTGGCAGAGCATTTCTTCGATGGGTACAAGGCGAATCCGCGCTACGCATTGCGGGTCCTGGAAGCCGCTGAAGAAGCGGGAGCTGACTGGATCGTCCTCTGTGATACAAATGGCGGTACACTGCCGCATGAAGTCTATGATATTGTCAAAACGACTGTGGGTCACCTGCGTACTCCTGTAGGCATTCATCCGCATAATGACAGTGGAGTAGCGGTTGCCAATGCATTAGCAGCGATCCAGGCAGGCGCACAGCAAGTACAAGGAACGATTAATGGTATTGGTGAGCGCTGCGGTAATGTCAATCTGATATCCGTCGTTCCGAATTTGCAACTCAAGCTGGGTTATCATTGTGTGAGCAGTGACCAATTGCAGGAGCTGACGCAGCTTTCGCGTTATGTCGCGGAAATTGCAAACATGACGATGCCGAACAACCAGCCATTTGTCGGGTATAGTGCTTTTGCTCACAAGGGTGGTATTCACGTAAGCGCCGTTCTGCGCGATCCGAAAACGTACGAGCACATCGAGCCGGAAAACATCGGCAACAAACGTCGTGTACTCGTCTCGGAGCTCGCAGGACAGAGCAACTTGCTCGCGAAAATGGAAGAGCTGGAGATCGACCTTACGCTGGATCGGGATAAGGCGAGAGAGGTTATTACACACATCAAAGAGCGCGAATTCCAAGGCTATCAGTACGAGGGGGCAGAGGCGTCGCTCACCTTGATGCTGCTGGAAGCCTCCGGCAAGCTGAAAAACTTGTTCACGTTGGACTCCTTCAAGATCATGCTGGAAAAGGCAGCGGTTCAATCGATCACGTCGGAGGCGACCGTGAAGCTGCGCGTGAATGGAGAGTCCGTCCATACGGCGGCAGATGGCAATGGTCCTGTAAATGCGTTGGATAATGCAATGCGAAAAGCGTTGGAGGGCTACTATCCCTGTATTGCGAAAATGCAGCTGGAAGATTACAAGGTGCGTGTCCTGGATGAAAACGGCGCGACAGCCGCAAAAGTACGTGTCCTGATCGAATCCTCGAGCAACGGCGAAAAGTGGAGCACAGTTGGCGTCTCGACCAACGTCATCGAGGCGAGCTGGGAAGCGCTGGCGGACAGTATTCGTTACTTGCTGTGGAAGGAAGGTTGCGAGGAAGTCGGAAGCCTTGCTTCTTCCGGGACGCGAGTAGGAATTGTGAATCATTAACAAACAGATCCAGCCCGGGCATATCCGTCGGGCTGGTTTTCCTTTTGTATGCAAGTTTTAGAAAGTACCGATAAACGAACAAAGCTGGTGAGATGAAAAAGCACAGGGCTCGCAGACCTTGACAACGCCTGCCCAGTCGGAACTTCAAAAAGGGGACCACGCTTGTCGAACACTTCTCCCTTGAGAAACTTCCGCCCGTAGGGTGGCTTTGGCTCGACGGTCCCCTTTTTGAAATGGAGACGGACAGTCAATCCCCCATGCTGGCGTGTCAGAGTCGAAGAGACCTGTGCTTTTTCTTCTCCTCCACTATGTTGACTCAAACCCAGAAGACCCCGGACGATCCATCAGCTGTCTGAGCTTTGTCTCCGTTGCAGAATTAGGATCAGGTGTGTAGATGCTGCATCGCAAATCCGCACTCCCGGAAACTTGCAGCGACGTCAGATGAAAGAGCATTTTCCCTGCCTTGGCATGGCGGAATTCCAGTAGAACCTCCGGGGCTGAGCTGACACGGCTTTGCTCCCAAAGGTCGTGAAAGTCGGGATGGACCTGCCGCATTTCACTTAAAAACTGTTCGTACCATTCGTCCTCCACATACTGCCCGTAATTGGCACGAAAAATCGCAAGAAAGCCGCTGACGAAATGCTCCCAGTTGACTGCCAGTCGTCGTAATTCCTTTCGCGTAAAGACCAGACGGATCAGATTGCGCTCTTCATAAGGGATTTGCTCAAAATCGAGAAAAACATGCGCTGCCGCTTCGTTCCAGCCGACAATATGACTGCGCCGATCCGAAATGATGGTCGGGCAGGAGCGCAGTTCTTCTAAGATTCGTTTCAGGGAGGGACTGATCTTTGGGCTTTCATCTGTCTGCAGGCTTTGCCCGATACCTGTGCCTGTCTCCAACGCCAGTGCATACAAGTACTTGCGTTCATCGACGGTCAGCTGCAATGCTCTTGCAACCGCGTCCAGAACAGAAGGCGATACCTTAATGTCGCGGCCTTGCTCCAGCCACGTATACCAGGTAGAGCTGACCCCAGCGAGCTGTGCTACTTCTTCTCTGCGTAATCCGGGTGTTCTTCTGCGCGTCCCAGGAGCCAGCCCGATCGATTGTGGCAGGATTTTGGCGCGCTGTGCTTTTAAAAAAGTAGATAATGCCTGCAAGCGAGTTTGCTGATTCATGGTTCAACCTCCAATATTCGTATGGCAAACTAGTACTCATTATACTAGGATAAACAACAACTTGTAATAGGATAACCCGTGTGACAAGATGATTTTCATAAGGCACTCGAATAGGAGGCTCACGATGGAAAAAGTAGTTGTCACAGGTATGGGAGTGATCTCCCCAATAGGGAATTCCGTCAAACAGTTTTGGAACAGTCTCGTACAAGGCAAGTCTGGAATCTCACCTATCGATACATTTGATACGACGCGCTATAAAACGAAAATCGCAGGCTTGGTACGAGATTTTGATCCGGTGGAGCGGTTTGGGCGCAAAGAAGCGCGGCGAATGGATCGCTTTTGCCAGTTTGCCCTTGCTGCTGTCGAAGAAGCACTAGAGGATGCAGAGCTCCAGCTGGATGAACTGGATCGCGAGCGAATCGGAGTATATGTGGGCTCTGGCATCGGCGGGGTAGAGACACTGCTCCAACAGCATGATGTCCTGCGTGAGCGAGGTCCGGAGAGGGTCAGTCCGACGCTGGTCCCGATGCTCATCTCCAACATGGCAGCAGCGATGATCAGCATCAAGTACGGCCTATACGGACCGACAATGTCACCTGTCACCGCTTGCTCGATTGGGAATACATCCATCGGAGAGGCTTTCCGGCTCATTCGATCGGGTGGAGCAGATGTCGTTATTGCAGGCGGGACGGAGGCAGCAGTAACAGATATATCTCTCGCCAGCTTTAGTAATGCGACGGCGTTGTCGACGAGAAATGATGATCCTTCAGGAGCGAGTCGGCCATTTGATGCCAAGCGAGACGGTTTTGTCATGGCAGAGGGTGCCGGGATTGTGATCCTGGAATCAGAGTCACACGCCAAGAAAAGAAATGCTCGTATGTATGCCGAGGTGATCGGCTACGGGGCGAGCTCGGACGCCTATCATATGGTAGCGACACATCCGGAAGGGATCGGTCCGTACCGCGCGATGAAGTGGGCTCTTCAGGAGGCGAGAGTGCTGACATCGGACGTGGATGTTATCAGTGCGCATGCTACCAGTACAGAAATCGGAGACCGCTCCGAGACACTCGCGATCAAAAAGCTGTTCGGCGAGCATGCCTGCCGTGTACCGATCACAGCCAACAAATCGATGACCGGTCACATGTTTGGCGCAGCAGGGGGTGCAGAGGCGATTGGCATGATCAAGAGCTTGCAGGAAGGAATTATCCCTCCAACCATTAATCAGGAGGAGCGTGACCCCGACTGCGATCTGGACTATGTGCCTAATACAGCCCGCAAAGCCGCGCTCAACATCGGCATGTCCAATTCCTTTGGCTTTGGCGGTCACAACGCGGTGATCGTACTGAAAAAAGTGTAACAGATAGAGCTTGTTCCCGTAGTCTCAGGTAGACTATGAGAGCAGGCTTTTTTCATTCCGATAAAAAAATGAATGAAACGTTTTGCAGTCCTGATTTCTCTAACAGGGGAGAAAAGGAGGGGGAACTGATTGAATAGAAAACTTGGTCTCGTTGCTCGTGCCAAGTCCGGTGATTCAGAAGCATTCCAATTGCTCATTCATCAGGAAAAAGCCAATCTGTACAAGATGGCTTTTGTGTATACGCGCAACGAAGAGGACGCACTTGAGGTTTTTCAGGAAACGGTCTATAAGGCTCTGATTTCCATTTCAACGGTAAAAGAAGATCAGTATTTTACGACATGGCTGACGCGGATATTGATCAACACGGCGATTGCCTATTTGGCGAAGAAACGCAAGGTGATTTCACTTAGCAAAGACATGATCGAAAATGTGCGGGATACAGGCAGTGTAAGGCTGGAGGAACGAATCGATCTGCTGGAAGCAATGGATGCGCTCGAAGAAAAGTACATAACGGTTCTCCTGCTGCGATTCTATAAGGACTATTCGGTGAAACAAATCGCGGAGACGCTGGATTGTCCGGAAGGCACTGTGAAAACGAATATTCACAGAGGTTTAACTCTATTAAAGAAGAAGCTGAAAGGGGAGTACTTCGATGAGAGAAAAAATTCATGCCTATAAAGAGCAAGTAGATCGCATACCAGTCCCTACAGAGAAGCTGGACGCCATTATCGACAATACGGTCCTCAAGCATGCATCATCGAAAAGAAACCGCGTAAACAAACGAAAGCTGGTGTACAGCACAGGGGCAGCGGTAGTTGCGTTAGGTATCTTGTTTAGCTCAGCGACAGTTTCGGAAGCGATGGCGAATCTGGTCTCCAAGGTGCCTTTTATCGGTTCGATCTTCGCGGCATATGGGGACAGCGGTTTGAAGCAAGTGAGCGAAAAAGGTTTAACGACAGTCATTGGCGAGTCTCAGGAAGTGGGTGGCAGTGCGATTACCGTCAATGAAGTCTACTATGACGGCACACGCTTTACGATTGGTTACACATTGGAAACGAAGAAGGAAGTCGGAGAGCATTATTTAGGCTCCTCGCCAGATATGACGGTAAATGGAGAAGTGTTTGGATATGCAGGAAGCAGCAAGCTAACCCAAATCACGCCAACACTTGCGACCGGGATTGTCGATATCGACGCGATCAATGGCTTGCCCCAGCAGTTCAAGCTAGGGCTGAGCTTCCATGGCGAGGACGGCAAGAAGTGGGACTTCTCCCTGCCGATCAGTGCCCGTACAGATACGAAGCGCATTCCGATCAATCACAAGCAACAAGCTGGAGGCATTGACCTAACCGTTTCGGATATCACAATGGGCCCTGCAGGACTTGTTGTCAGCTTCCAGGCAGTAACAGAGGAAATCGGGTATTTATCGAGCTATTTGGAATTCAAGGTGGTAGATGAAAAAGGAAACGAGCTGGGAGCATACTCAGGAGGCAGTCAAGGCAAAAGGTCTGACGGCAAAGAATTCCTCACGGGTACTCGCCGTTTTGATCCGATCACAGCGGATGTAAAAGAATTAAGGATCACGCCGTTTATGAAATTGCCTACGGGCGGAAGCGGTGTCGAGATTGATGAAAAAGGAAACGAGACGGTACTGAAAACGGCCATCGACACGATGAAACACCATGAAAAAGACATTCAGTTCCAAACGTTCGTCGTTACATTGCCAAAAGAATAGGTGCACGCAAAAAAGCGTCACTCCACATGCCGGAGCGACGCTTTTTCATTGAGTCAGATCGGAACTAGGATTGCTTTCTCATCGCGCCCAGCTCTTCTACAATTGCGGTCATTTCATTGATGCCAAACGCCGCTTTTTTCTGCACCATGTTGTACAGGTACAGCAAGTCCTCGTAATGAACGAGATCGAAATCCTCCGGGCGCATCACCGCGGTATTCGCCATGTTCAGCTTCGCCTTGATGCCCTCGATAATAATGGCCAGGTTTTCTACAGTTGGTTGATTCAGGTCAGCCATGCTCTATCTCTCCTCTCTACAAAGCTGGTATTTATTTCGTCAGTTGCCCACGTGTGACGCCTAGCTGGTTGGTTGCCTTCAGCGTACGCCATACATGTGTACCGCTAACTTCTCCACGCAATGCTTTACGATACAAGCTAATTACTTCTACCACGCGCTCTGGTTCTTCTTCCAAAAACTCAATGCGATAGCTGCCCACATTCAGAGAGCGGAATTCTTTCAAGTACTCTGCACCAGACTGGTCAATCGCGTTATATACGGTATTGCGGCAGCCGGTATCCACACGTACTGGGTGAGAGAAGCCGACGCGGTCTTTCAACGAAATGCGGGAAGTCTCGCAAGGCGTTCCGCAGTTTGTATGGTCGGTACCTTCACTCATGAATGTGCAGTATACGCAGTGCTCGGTGTGGAACATCGGCATGTGCTGGTGGATGACCAGCTCCATGTTCGCAGCATTCGAGCGGCGGAGTAGATCGACCATCTGCTGGATGTTCAGATCGTATGACGGCGTGACACGCGACAAGCCTGTTGCGAGGAACAGCTCAACTGCTTTATGGTTCGCGACATTCAGTGAGAAATCGCCAATCAGCGGAATGTTGATTTCATCACGGCGCGACAAGTAGTAATAGAGTGCCCCGGTATTGCGCACCAGAATAGCGTCCGGCTTGCTTTTCGCGATCAGGGCAAGCACACCGTTTTCGTCCGGCATATGAATGCGCATGGTAGCGATCCCGATTTTTTTGCCGTACTTATGTGCCAGTTTAACACCCTCTGGGTACTGCTTGACGAATTCGAAGTCAGCGTAAAGGAAGTCCACATCTGTTTGCGCGGCTGCCTCCAACTGCTCAAGCGAGCGGCACAGAGCTGTCAGCAGCGGCTTTTCCACGGGTTGGCTCGTTGGAGCGTCCGCGTATACATTGATATCGTGATGGTGGTAAATAGGCGGCTTGGAACGCAGGAACACAAGCTGTTCTACCGCATCACGGCGCATCCTGTTCAGCTCGCTGACGGGCACGATGAGGTCGCCATCCAGATCAACTGTCAGATCGCCAGCTTCCAGGTGGAAAATCGTTCCGCCCAGACGGCTGAGCTGATCATGCAGCAATTCCTTTGAGAGAGGACGCTTCAGCGCAGTCTCCAGCAGAACCTCTGATGGAACAGTGACCGCATGGTTCGCCAGCTTATCCACCCAAGTGACACTGAGCTTTTCCCCGAGTTTTCCGCTCACGTGAACGGATAGCGGGAAGGTGCGATACGGCTTTTCGGTTTCAAACGTTTTACGCAGGCGACGATCCAGTTCAGGGTCGCTGGTCTTCCATACGCGATCACCGACGTGGAGACGCTTCAGATTGACGTCATTGCGTCCCATGACGATTTCGTACAAGCCTTTGGATACTTCGCCTTCCACTTTTTTACTGCGGGTTAAAATATCGTAGATGCGTCCGCCTTCTTCTTTTTGCGTCGGGTCACCCGCGTCGAACACGATTCCGTCTCCGCGTTTGACAGGAGCGGTAATCTCGACGAGAACGCCAGTAGGCAGCAGTTTTTTCACCGTACCCAAAAACACGCCGCGGCTTTTCGGGAACGAACCATCTACGAGCGTCTTGTTGTTCGTACCAGTCAAAAATCCGTGGGTAAAGCCACGAGAGAAGCTTTGCTGCAGCTCGCGTACCTCTACTTCAGATGGTCCCGTATCCTGACCGGCAAAATAGCGCTCGATGGCTGCATTATATTTACTTACTACGTTTGCTACGTATTCAGGTGTTTTCAGGCGCCCTTCGATTTTAAAGGAAGTCACGCCTGCCTCGATCAGCTCAGGAACCAGTTCAATGGCAGCCAGGTCTTTTGGGGACAGTACGTAAGCGATATTACCCATATCCTTTTGCACACCGTCTACCATCAGGTCATACGGCAAGCGACAGGCTTGGGCACACTCCCCGCGGTTCGCGGAGCGGCCTCCCCACATTTCTGAAGTCAGGCATTGGCCGGAATAGGAAACGCACAAGGCTCCGTGAACGAATACTTCCATCGGTAGCTTTGCTTTTTCCCCGATCTTTTTGATCTCTTTTAAAGAGTTTTCACGACCGAGTACGACGCGTTCCATATCAAACGGCTTCGTGAACTCCACCGCTTCCGGCGAAGTAATCGTCATCTGGGTTGAGCCGTGAATCGGGAAATCCGGAGAAATCTCGCGGATCATCTTCACGAGACCGAGGTCTTGTACGATCACAGCGTCCACCCCGGCGTGAATACAGGCGTCGATCAGCTCGCGTGCATCCTCCAGCTCGTTTTCAAATACGAGAATATTAAAGGTAAGGAAACCCTTTACACCGTACATGTGCAAATAAGCCATAATCTCAGGCAGTTCTGCCATTTGGAAGTTCTCAGCACGAGCACGTGCGTTAAACTTTTCTACTCCAAAAAAGATGGCATTGGCTCCGTTGGCAACCGCTGCCTTCAAACAGTCCCAATTACCAGCAGGGGCCAACAGCTCAATATCTTCACGCTTTATACCATTTCGCATGTGTATGTCATTACCTCCAAGGTCTTCAAAAAAGCTCTTCTTCATCATAGGGAAATGTGCAGGTCACCGCAACAAAAACCTCCTTTCTGCCAGATGTTGAAAATGTACCTTTGAGAAAGGCACCGGGTGATGGTATTCTGTAAGAAAAATCGAAATATTCGATACGAGCCAGGGGAACCGATATATGCTAATCATCAAAGACATTTTGCTGCAGTTACTGTTTGTTATCGTCCCTGTTTTGCTGTATAGAAACGTTTGGCTGGGGCGATCAACCTCGAACAAGATGAGCGTCAAGTCATCTATGGTTATCGTGTGTAGCTCGATCAGTGTCATTCTTGCCATGAGCTTTCCAGTACAACTCAGTAATGGTATGGAGTACGATTTACGCTCGATACCGATCATTATTACCATTTTATACGCTGGGTATATCCCGGGTATTTTGACGATTTTGGTGATGTTAGTCGTACGGATCGTACTCGGTGCCGATGGAGCTCTGATGACCATTCTTGGAACGATAGTCTACATCATCATACCGTTTCTGTTGGTCAATCGTTGGTATGGTTACTCTTTGCGAAAAAAACTGACGGTCGTTCTCTTGATCGGGTGCCTAAAGCAGCTGTCCATTATCGGCGGAGGGATGGTTGTTTTGATCTGGAAAGGATTTCCGCTTTCTGTCATTAACGATTATCTGGAGCCGCTTGTCGAAATAGGCTACCTCGGTCTGATCGTGCAGGGTGCAGCCGTTTATTTCATTGAGTTTATCCGTGAATCCCACATTATCCGCAAGCAGGTCGAACGCTCTGAAAAGCTCAACCTGATCAGCGAGCTGGCAGCCAGTGTCGCCCATGAAGTACGCAATCCACTCACCGTTGTGCGCGGTTTTGTCCAGCTGCTGCGCGAGGAGACGAACCCGAAAAACGTAGAATACATCCGATTGGTCTTAAATGAACTCGATCGGGCTGAATTTATTATTTCCGACTATTTAAATCTGGCCAAGCCCCATTCCGACACGCTGGAGCGACTGGAAATCGCTCATACGGTGAAAGAAGTGACCACCATCATGTCCTCCTATAGCGTTATGAACCGCGTAGAAATCGACTGTGAGACAGAGTCTGGTCTATTCGTGGAGAGTAACGCCGTTAAGCTGAAGCAAGCATTGATGAATCTCATGAAAAACGGCATCGAATCCATGGGGCAAGGAGGCGTTCTCTACGTAACCGTACAAGCATCCGGTAACTATCATGTGATTTCCATCAAGGATGAGGGGGAGGGGATGACGCAGGAGCAGATTGAGCAGGTTGGTCTTCCATTTTATTCGACGAAAGAAAAAGGAACAGGTCTCGGCTTGATGGTAACCTGTCGCATTATTGAGGCAATGAATGGGACGATCCATTTTACGAGTGAACAAGGACGCGGTACACAGGTGACGATTCAACTGCCAGCTGCGTATGCTGCCGGAAAAGGAGAAGAACATGGTCAAAGATCAAGAGATGTGGGACCGACTCTTTCATGAGTTGGCTGTCATGAAAAGTGAATTTAAGGCATTCAAGCTCGAAACAAGGGCAGAGCTGTATCAAATCAAAAGCGAGCTGAAAGAATGGCAACAACGTGGACAACAGCGAGAGCTCCCTAAAGAAGGGGATTAAACCATGGGACGTTCAACAAACAGATGGTGGCAAAATACAGTAAAAGCTGTCTTCGCAGCGGGCTTGTCTTTATCACTTGCAGCATGTGGCCAACCACAGGAAGCAGCTAAGCCTGCCGAGAAGCCAACACAACCAGCTGCGGCGACTGAGCCTTCGAGTGACTCCAAGCAACCCGAGCAAATCCTGCGATTAAATAACTTTACTGAACCGCTCTCCCTGCATCCTGGACTCATTACTGATGTTTGGTCATCCAATGTCATTTTCCAGACGTTTGAGGGGCTGACTCGGATCGACGATAAAGGCGTTCCGCAGCCTGCAATGGCACAGGAAATAAAAGCATCAGATGATTTGTTGACGTACAGCTTCATGATTCGCGACAATGCGAAGTGGTCGAATGGTGATCCGGTTACCGCGCACGATTTTGAAAACGCCTGGAAATGGGCACTCGATTCCAAAAACGGCTCCGAATATGCCTACCAGCTGTTTTATGTCAAAAATGCAGAGGCTGCCTTCAATGGAAAAGCGAAGCCCGAAGAGATCGGAGTAAAGGCCACGGATGACAAGACACTGGTCGTCCAGCTGGAAAACCCGACGCCGTTTTTCCTGGAGCTGACGGCATTCTACAGCTACTTCCCGCTGAATACAAAAGTCGTGAAGGAAAACCCGAACTGGGCGAAGGAAGCAGGACCGACGTACACCTCTAACGGGCCATTCAAGCTGGCTACATGGGAGCATAAAACCAAGCTGGTGCTGGAAAAAAACGAGCACTATTGGGACAAAGATACAGTCAAGCTGAACAAAATCGAAATGAACATGATCAATGACGCGAATACAGAGCTGTCGATGCTCGAAAACGGCGATCTCGATTGGGCAGGCGCTCCGACCGGCAATCTTCCGCTCGATGCGATGCCTACCTTGAAGGAAAAAGGACTATTGGTGATCACACCAAAAGCCGGGACGTATTGGTATGAATTCAACACAGAGCAAAAGCCTTTCGACAACAAGAAAATTCGCCAAGCCTTTTCTTACGCGATCAATCGAAAAGACATCGTGGATAACATTACGCAGGGAGGAGAATTGGTAGCGACAGCCGTAGTGCCGCCTACGATGTTTGCAGAGAACGAGCAAGGCTTGTTCACCGACAACGACGTGGAAAAAGCAAAGCAGCTGTTGGCAGAGGGCATGAAGGAAGAAGGCTACGCCAGTGTAGATAAGCTCCCGCCGATTACGCTGTCCTATAATACCGAAGAAGCACAGACCAAAATCGCGCAAGCCGTTCAGGACATGTGGCAAAAAAACCTGGGTGTACACGTCAAGCTGGAGAATCAGGAATGGAATGTCTACTACGAAAACGTGAAAAACGGGAAGTACCAAGTAGCACGGATGGGATGGACGGGGGATTTCAACGATCCGATCAACTTCCTGGAAATATTCCGGACGAAGGAAGGCAACAACCATACTCGCTGGGAGAATCGTCAATATGCTGATCTATTGGCGGCTTCTGCCAAGGAGAAGGATGTTGCCAAACGAAAAGCGATCTTGCAAGAGGCAGAGAAAATCTTGGTGGACGAAATGCCAGTTATGCCATTTTATTTTAAGTCAACGGTGTATGCGCAGAATCCCAAGTTAAAGGGAGTAGTCATTTCAGGTCTGGGATACGCGCAGTACAAGTGGGCCTATTTAGAATAAATCATACAGTAGTCACATTCGAAGGGCTGGTCAGTCGGATTATTCCACGACCAGCCCTTCGAATACGATAGAGACCTTCTCTTCCATGATTTCTTCCAGTGCCCAAGCTCCCTCGCTGCGTACCCAGTCATAAAGAGCGTTGTAGTAAATGTTCTCCAGCATGTTAGCAGCGACAAGCGGATTGAATTTGCTTTTCAATTGATTCTTTTCTTGTGCTTCTTCGATCAGGTCAGCGAACAGTTGACGCAATTCAAAGTACATGTTTTTTTCGTTCTCAAGTACTTTCCGATGCTTCATCGAGGATTCCACAACGACTTTGATGAAATCGAAATTCGTGATGGTTACTTCGTTCATGATCTTGTAGATCCGCAGTACCTTCGATTTGCAGTCGTTACCATAATCCCACTCTTCCCGACGCTCCTCGATTTCATGCAGACGCTCATATCCCCAATTAGCGAGAATGGCTTCCTTTGAAGTGAAATGCAGAAAGATCGTACCGCGTGCAACATCAGCTTCTTCGGAAATCATGTCGATCGTGGTTGCTTCAAAGCCGTGCGTTTTGAAGAGCTTGATTGCAGCATTGAAGATTTTTTCGCGGGTTTCGCGCTTCTTCCGTTCCCGTCTCGTCGTCAAGTATGTAGCACCTCCTTATGAACTCGTACGCTTGATTATAACACAACCGTTACCTATAAAAGAATTGAACCTGCAAATAGGCGCAAAAAGGCGAAAAAAAGGAATAGACTTCTGCGAAAGTCGAATGTATATTTATATAATATAATGAATAAATATTAAATCATACCAGGCTCGTAATGCATGGGGTGGAGGAGTGTAAGATGAGTGTTGCAAAGGCGCTGGCTGTACGTCAGGCAACAATGAAAGACGTGGATGCCATGTTGGAGATTATTAATGAATATGCACAGCAAGGCTTAATGCTGCCACGGACGAAGCTGTCTGTCTGTGAGAACCTGCAGTCCTTTATTGTTGCTCACGATGGAGATACGGTCGTAGGTGTGGCCGGGCTGCATATTTTATGGGAGGATCTGGCCGAGATTCGTTCCTTAGCCATTTCGGAAAAAGCAAAGGGAATGGGTGTTGGCAAGCATTTGGTTCTCCACTTGGTCGAACAATGCCGCCTATTGGGGATTAAACGTGTGCTGGCACTGACGTATCAACAAGTGTTCTTTGAAAAATGTGGATTTTGGGTGGTTGCCAAGGAAACGCTGCCGCAAAAAGCTTGGAAGGACTGCATTAACTGTTCAAAGCTGCCGATGTGCGACGAAATCGCTATGATTTTCGAAACCGCCTGATACATTTGGTCTAGCCTTCCTTTTTCCTTTTCTGGTACTATATTCATATAAACAGTAGAAATATTAACAATATTCTACCAGAAAAGAGATTGGCAAAATGGGGGGCTTTTCCATGAAGTTGGGCGCTCGTGTACTGCTCGTACTGCTACTGGCAGGAAGTGTACCGTTGACTGCAGCAGGCGTGTTTGCTTATCAAGAATCCAAACAGGAATTGCTAAAAGGAAGTGCGGCCACACTGGAAGCGCTGCGTCACAGCCACAAGGAACAGGTAGAAAATTACTTTCGCGAGCGAGCCAGAAACGTAGATACGCTGGCAGCATCGGGAACGGTAATGTCTGCCCTTTCTTCGTTTGAGAACGTGTGGCGGCAAGGACGGGAATCGCCAGCTTATGAGGAAGTGGAGTCGCAGTATACGAACGAATTGAAGATGGAGGTCGCCCGCTACGGCTTCGTCAATGCCTTTTTGTTGAATGCACAAGGTGATATTGTGTACACAACAAAGCCGCAGGCTGATTTCGGGACCAATCTGCTGACGGGTCAGCACGCAGACTCTGTGCTCGGCAAAACCGTACAGCAAGTCAAGAAAACGCAAAGCGCAGAAATGTCCGATCTGGGCAAGTACGAACCATCTGGAGAGGCGCCAGGGGTATACATCTCGGCACCGATCTATGAGAGAGGCTACATCATCGGGCAAATAGCGGTAGAAGTATCCATGGACTATATTTCACGAATATTCAACCAACGGGAAGGTCTTGGGCAAACCGGGAAGATTTACTTGGTTGGTGGTCCAGACAAGCTGATGCGCTCGCAATTGGGAAATGGACCAAATACGCTGCTACAGCAAAAAGTCGATACGCCCATCGTCGATCAAGCTTTACTCACCCAACAAGCGGAAGGGACTGTCGAAAGCGTTGATTACTTAGGACAGCAAGTACTCGTGTCCTATGATCAGGTCAAAATAGGGAAGAAAACATGGGCGATTCTGGCAGAGATGGATATGACCGAAATTTTGGCAGGACCCACCCGCATTCAGAACGCCATGATTGCTTTTAATGGTGCCGTCCTGCTGCTCATCGTCGTCATCTCGTTAGTTACGGCCAACTGGCTTCGTCGCTCGTTTCGCGGCATGCTTTCAGTGGCAGAGCGGATTGGACATGGGGATTTTTCGCGTGAGATTCCGGAAAGGCTGTTGAAACGAAAGGATGAGCTGGGAGAGCTGGCCGCATCTCTCGTTACCATGCAGAAGCAGCTGCGCAAAATCTTGTTTCAGGTTCAGCAAGCCGCTGCTTCGGTTTCAGGTGCGGTACGAAATATTCAAGGAAATACCAATGAAATAGCCTCTTCCAGTCAGCAAATTGTACTCGTCGTGGATCAGGTAGCTGCTTCTGCGGACAGCCAGGTGGAAAAAATGGGGACGACCTTGAATTTGGCAGTTGATTTGACGAAGGATGTGGCAGGTGTAACGGAAAATGTAGAGCGAGTGACCGTTTCTGCGGAAGAAATGAAGCAGCATGCACACGCTGGCAGACGAGCGATAACAGATGTAATGGACAGCATGGACGATATCAATCGCTCGGTAGAAGCTGCCACAGACGTCATTCATGTATTGGAAGGACGCTCCAAGGACATTTCGAGAATTATATCAGTCATTACGGAGATCGCCCGACAAACGAATCTGTTAGCCTTGAATGCTGCGATCGAAGCAGCCAGAGCAGGAGAGCATGGCAAGGGCTTTGCAGTCGTGGCAGGAGAAGTGCGCAAGCTGGCTGAAGATACAAACAGCGCTGCCCAGCAGATCGTAGGTATGATCAGCGATGTGCAAAAGGATACGAAGGAAGCAGTAGCCCGGATGGTCGAAGGAGCACAAACGACTGCCCGCGGCATGAAGACCGCACACCAATCGCAAGAGATGTTTCAGCACATAGAGGATAACATCCTTGGGGTATCGCAAGAAATTAACAGGGTCAGTGAAGCCTTCAAGAGAATGGCGCCAGATGCGCAGCAGGTAGCGGTTGTAGCTGGTGAAGTATCCTCTGCATCGATGCAAGCGGCTGCAGGTGTTCAAAGTATTTCAGCAGCGGTAGAAGAGCAGAGTGCAGCGATGGAGCTCATCGCAGATGCAGCTGATCAGCTAGCCATTTTAGCAGAAGAGCTGAGAAGTTCACTTTCATCCTTTATCTCGCGTGAAAATTAAGAAAAAAGAGACGGAGCAGGGCAGAACACAACTGCCTTTTCTCCCGTCTCTTTTTGCATTTTGGAAGGATATCTCACACAAAATGTTGAATGATAAGGACGATGGAGAGTTTCAGGCCGGAGGGACGTAAGCGTGCACAAACTAGATTGGGAACTATATCTGCTACCGTTCGAACAAGCTGTAGAAGAAATCAAAGTCAAAATTAAAAATATCCGAAACGAGCTGCGAAAACGCAAGGAGCATTCACCGATTGAGTTTGCGGTTGGCAGGGTCAAATCGATCCCGAGTATATACAACAAGGCAAACCGCTTGCAGTTTCCGATTGATGAGAATATCTGCTGGGAAATTCGTGATATCGCGGGCATCCGCGTCATTTGCCAGTTTATTGATGATATACCTGCAGTCGTAGAGATGATCCGCAACCGCGGAGACATGCGTGTGTATTTGGAGAAGGATTATGTCTCTACCCCAAAAGAAAGCGGATATCGCGGCTATCACCTTGCCGTGGAGTATCCGATTATGATGGCGGGTGGGCAAGTGACCATTCCAGTAGAAATTCAGATTCGCACATTGGGAATGAATTTTTGGGCGACGATTGAGCACTCGCTGAATTATAAATACGAGGGTATTATCCCATCCGATATACGGCAAAGATTGTTCGAGGCTGCCAAGGCGTCCTACAAGCTGGATAGCGAAATGAACAACATCCGGGACGAAATTAAAGACGCCCAAGCGGAATTTACGAAAAAAGAAGTGCCAATGGAGTCGTTATTATCGTTGGTCGAGCTGGATCTCGACGTCGATGCGGGTATAGACGAAGGAAGTATGAAAGAGAGGACTGGAGACGATAATGACAAGCGTTAATTGGCTGGAAGAAACAATGAAGCGCAAGGAAGAACTGATTGCGACCACGCAACAATTTTTGCAGATTAAAAGTGTACTCGACCCTGATACGGCACGGGAGGGTGCTCCTTTTGGAGAAGGGATTCAGCAAGCTCTCGACTTCGCGCTTGGGGTATGTGAAAAAGCAGGAATGACAACAAAAGACGTCCGCGGGTATGCGGGGCACGCTGAATTCGGGCAAGGCGATGAATTGATCGGTATTCTCAGCCATGTCGATGTTGTACCTGAAGGCGATGGTTGGAGCACGCCACCGTATGCAGCCGAGATCGTGGATGGACGCATAGTAGCCCGTGGTGCGATTGATGACAAGGGACCAACGATGGCGGCTATTTTTGCAGCTAAGATCGTGATGGAGCTGGGATTGCCGCTGTCGAAGCGTGTTCGCTTTATTTTCGGAACAGATGAGGAATCTAGCTGGCAGTGTGTGAACACCTATTTTGAAACGGAAGAAATGCCGACGATGGGCTTCACACCAGATGCAGACTTCCCGCTGATCTATGCAGAAAAAGGCTTGACCGATCTGTCGTTGTGTCAGACGCTTGCATCCTTCCAAAGCCTCGGAATACCTGCTGCGGAAAATGTGGAGGCAAAGCTCGTTTCCCTACAGGCAGGCTTGCGGATGAACATGGTTCCAGACAAGGCTGTGGCAACGCTTGCGCCAATCGGCTTGAATAGTGAGGCGATTGTACAACGTTATCGCCAGCACTTGGAAGCGACTGGCTTGACAGGCAAGGTGGAGGAGCAGGACGGTCTCGTGGTGCTGCACATGGAGGGCGTCTCGGTTCACGGAATGGACCCGACCAAAGGCGTCAACGCTGGAACGGAGCTTATTCACTTCTTGCAGACATTGACATTGGATGAACGCGGAGCTGTATTCACAGGCTTGGCGGAGCGTTATTTGCACAAGCAGCATTACGGTGAGGCACTCGGCATCGCGCATGATGATGCAGAAATGGGTTCACTCACACTGAACACAGGTGTGATCGAGTACAACGAAAAGCAGGATGCGCTGTTCCGTCTGAATATCCGTTACCCACATTCAGTTGCTTTCGAAAAATGGTCGGCCGCTCTTGCTGAACGATTCAGTGAAGGGGCATTTGCGCTCGAAGTGGCTGAGCATTTGACTCCACACCGCGTCGACCCGAATCATCCATTGGTGACGACACTGCAACGCGTGTATACAGAACAAACAGGCGAGGAAGCTGGCATCATTGCAATCGGCGGCGCTACATATGGGCGTTCGTTGGATGTTGGGGTAGCATTCGGCCCACTCTTCCCAGGGCGTCCTGACAGTGCTCACCAGCGGGATGAATATATTTTCGTGGATGATTTGATCAAAGCGACAGCGATTTACGCGCAGGCGATCTACGAATTAGCGAAGTAAAAGTAGCAGACGGCTGGACAAGGTGCCAGCCGTTTTTATTTTGGGACTTCAAAATGTTTTGCAAATGCTGGAAGTCAGTACTATAATGCAAGTAACGATTGATCGGTTAATCATTCATTCGCAAGGAGCCTGTACAGCATGCCACTTTCAGATGAACAAGTGTTAAAAATGAAGCAAAAGCGGGAAACGATTCTTACGCAGGCGATTTTGCTTTTTGCCGAACACGGTTATGATGATACCACTATTGCAAAGGTCGCGAAGGCATCGGGAGTGAGCTTTGGGAGTGTGTTCACTTACTTTGAGAACAAGGATCAGCTCTTTCATGCGGCTGTCACCGAGCCATTGCAAGAGCATTCGGTTAAACTGCTTGATTTTGATCCCCAAGCATCAGAGCCAGTGCAGGAATTAGAGAGAATGGTGACCAACCACATCAAGATATTCGCCGCGTTTGATTCCTACCTAAGGCTGGTCGTACAAGTGGTCGGCTACTACAATCGTTTTACGCATTCTTTTGCGGAATTAGATGCGTTCCATAACATCTTTCGTGCGAAAATTGCCGAGCTCTTGATCAATGGTCAAGAGAAAGGACTGTTACATGTCCAAGATCCAAAATACGTGGCGACGGCGTACACGAGCTTGTTAATAGGTCTGCGGGTCAATTTGACCGATGAGCCACAAAGCAAAATGTGGGAAAATTTCGTTCCGTTTGCCATGCAGCTTTTTGGACCGAAGAATCGCTAGCATTCTTGCTCGGTCTCTTTTTTTGGGTAACAAACGATTGATTAATCAATCGTTATTGTGAAAAGGAGTGGTCACCATGCGTTTTTGGAAGTTCAACCGCACCATCCAGATCAGACTTTTCCTGCATTTTTTGACGACCATGGCAAGCATGTCTGTTACCCCGTACTTGATCGTTTTTTTCTCCAAGCAATTAGGGACGGTTGTCACAGGCTTCATGTTTTTAGGCGTGATGGCAGCGAGTGTTGCAGGCTCTTTTACAGGGGGATATGTGGCGGACCGGATCGGAAGAAAGAAGGTCATCGTTGCATGTGAGGCGGTCGTCTTCGTCAGCTTTATTGGCGTGGCCATCGTCAATTCGCCGTGGCTCCAGCTGCCGTATGTCACGTTTATTTTGTTTCTGTTCAATAATTATTGTCTGGGCGCGTCGGGTCCTGCTTACCAAGCACTCATCATTGATGTGAGTCAGCCCGAGAACAGGCGAGCGATTTTTACTGCGTCCTATTGGCTGAATAATCTGGCTGTAGCCATCGGGGGATTGGTCGGGGCTTTTTTGTTCGACGAGCATTACTTCGTTCTGTTTCTCGGCGTTGCGGTGAGTATGGCCATCTCGCTTACCATTACCCTGTTGTTTATCCAGGAAACATATGTACCAAAGAAGCTTGCCTCCTCGGACTCGTCCAAACGTAAGCCGATGAATGCTGGTTTTTTCGGGGATGTAATAGGAGCGTATAAAGAAGTACTCAAGCATCGGGTTTTTCTGCTGTTTACGGTAGCCAATCTGCTCATTATATCGGTGGAGGAGCAATTGACGAATGTTATTGGCCTTCGTCTGGTGAGAGAAATCCCCGAGCCACAGCAGCTGTTTTCGTTTCTTGCCCTTCAGGTAGATGGAATGAATTTGCTTGGTTTATTAAAAACGGAGAATACGTTGCTGGTTGTTTGTTTGACTGTTCTCATTTCCTATGTGATGAAGAATTACAGGGAACATGTGGTGCTTCTGTCAGGCTTGAGCCTGTTCTTTTGCGGGTATGCATGGATTAGCTTCAGCAATTCTCCCGTTGTCTTGCTCATTGCCATGTTCTTCGCAACGCTTGGAGAAGTGATGCACATTCCGATAAAACAAGCGTTACTCGCCAATATGGTGCCGGATCATGCACGGAGCACGTATATGGCGGTACATTCACTATTCAGTCTGGTGGGAGTGAGCAGTGCAGGTGTTTTCATTCTCGTCAGCGCATGGGTGCCCAATCTTGTGATTACCGGAAGTTTTGTAGGGATGGGCCTGATTTGTCTGACGCTATTTTATCGGATAACGAAAGACGAAGCCCAAGCGCAGGATTCTGCTGTTACTCCCTCCAAATCGAATGTGACGGCATGACGAGGGACGACTTGGGGGAACAATATCAATTATAGGTGTAGGTGATTTGGAAATAAAAGGATTTTGGAAGCGGTTTCTCGAAAACATAAAGGAATACGTCAGTATCATAAAGGAGATAAACGATGGATGATCTCACGAGATTGATTAAGGATTTGACGGAAGCGGACGGAGTACCTGGGCATGAGCGAGAAGTCAGAATCAAGATGGAGGAGTATTTGCAGCCGCTCAGCGACGAGCTGGTAAAGGATCGACTGGGCGGGGTGCTCGGGAAAAAGACGGGTGCAGAGAATGGCCCCAAAATTTTGCTAGCCGGGCATCTGGATGAAGTAGGCTTCATGGTGACACATATCACGCCAAAAGGTTATTTGCGCTTTGTCCAGCTTGGCGGATGGTGGACGCACAATATTCTCTCCCAACGTGTGAAGGTGAAGACGCGCAAAGGAGAGTATTTGGGACTCATCGGTTCGAAGGCGCCGCATGCTCTGGAAAAAGAAGAACGGGAAAAGGTCATGAAGCTCAAGGATTTGTACATTGACATCGGAGCCAAAGACGAGGCGGACGCGAAGGCGATGGGTGTTCGCCCTGGTGATTGGGTTGTCCCTGCCAGCGATTTTACGACAATGCGCGACGGTGAGCTATGGGTAGCGAAGGCACTCGATAATCGTGCGGGATGTGCGATGGCGGTCGAGGTGCTGAAAAGATTGCAAAACGAAGAGCATCCAAATGTCGTATACGCCGGTGCAACTGTGCAGGAAGAGGTAGGGACGCGCGGTGCCGGAACTGTGGCGAAGCTGGTTGAGCCTGACATTGCTTTTGCTGTCGATGTCGGCCTCGCGTACGACACGCCAGGAAATGAATCGTACCCGATGACCTGCAATGTGGGGGACGGTCCGCTCGTCATGCTATTTGATGCCACGATGATTCCACATGCAGGATTACGCGACCTTGTATTCGACACAGCAGATGAGCTCGGCATCAATATTCAGGTAGATGCCCTCGCAGGAGGCGGGACAGACGCAGCGAAGTTCCATACGAACGGCATCGGATGTCCGTCCCTCGTCGTTGGCTTTGCCACACGGTATATTCACAGTCACAATGCGATTATGTCCAAAAGCGACTTCGAGCAAGCCGCACAGCTGCTGACAGCTGTCATCAAGAAGCTCGATCGTGAAACAGTTCAACAATTGATCGATTGATGAGCTAGGCGAAACCCTCTCCATGCATGTATGATTGCGATGGAGAGGGTGTTTTTGTGATGATGCAGTTAAAAGGATATCGCGATCGAGATAAGATAAAAAGCCTACTGGCAGAATGCATGTGGCCCGACAACGAAAAAATAGAAAGAGAACTCACGCAATATATAGAGAGTGATGAACGCATGCTGTTAGGGAAATTTACGGAAGCGGAGCTAGTAGGAATCATCGGGTACATCACTGGGGCGAATGGAGAAGGTGTCATCAAGCATATCGCTGTCAAATCCACCTGTAGAGGGATGGGTTTAGGCAGAGCCATGATCAGCGAACTGCTCCATAACCGGGGGCTTAGTAAGATACAAGCGGAAACCGATCAAGAAGCGGTTGGGTTTTATCGAAAAGCAGGTTTTGTGGTCACGAGCCTCGGAGAAAAATACCCGGGAGTCGAACGGTTTAGTTGTTTTTTCGAGAGTACTCCTTTAGTATAGGTAGGATAGGATTTCGCAAGGGCAACAACCTGCCTAGGATGATATTGATTGACAAAGAGCCGGTTTTATCGCATCCACTGTCCATGCAGTCATGGTGTGGCGAATCGGACCGCTTGTGAAAGGAAGTGGAAGTTATGGCAAAATCGTTTGCGTCTTTTGGGTTTAGACCGGAGCTGATGCAAGGGATTCAAGACCTGTATTATAAAGAACCGACACAAATTCAAGAGGAAGCCATTCCTCTCATTATGGAAGGCAAGGACCTGATCGGACAAGCTCAAACCGGTACGGGAAAAACAGCGGCGTTCATGCTGCCGATCCTTCATGGATTGCAAGAAGGAAAACGTGACATTCAAGCGCTCATCCTTACGCCGACCCGCGAGCTTTCCATTCAGATTGCAAAAGAAGTGGAAAAGCTGGGCAAACACCTGAATGTAAACGTGCTGTCCTTGCACGGTGGAACGGATATCGACAAGCAGCTGAGTAAGCTGAAAGAAACGGTTCATATCGTCGTTGGAACTCCAGGACGTGTACTGGACCATATGAAGCGTGGCTCGCTCCACTTCGGACGTATCTCCACACTCGTGCTGGATGAAGCCGATAAAATGATGGAAATGGGCTTTTTGGAGGATGTGGAGCAGGTGATTGTCCACACCCCATCTCAGCGTCAGGTGCTGCTGTTCTCCGCTACGATGCCTGATTTGGTGAAAAGACTGGCGCACCGCTTCATGGATCAGCCACCGCATATCAAAATCGAGGGCAAGCAAAAAACGGTTGAACGCATTGAGCAATTTTACTATGTGGTTAACCAGAGCGATAAGACCGACGCGCTCGTCGATGTGCTGGAGCAAGAGCAGCCGTTCTTGACCATCGTGTTTGCGAATACGCAGGTACGCGTGCAGCAGCTGACTGCTCGCCTGCAGGAAAATGGCCTCTCAGCGAAAGCTCTGTACGGCGATTTGTCGCAAAACAAGCGGGAACAACTGATGAAGCAATTCCGTGAGATTCGTTTCCAATACTTGATCGCGACCGATATCGCTGCTCGTGGACTCGATGTAGAAGGCGTTACACATGTCATCAACTACGATTTGCCGAATGACGTGGACAGCTACATTCACCGCGTTGGACGTACGGGTCGCGCGGGACAAAAAGGAAAAGCAATCTCCCTCATCTCTCCTCGTCAGAAAAACTTGATGGCTCGTTTTGCCAAAGCGACGAAGGCTTCGATCGAAGAAAGAATTTTGCAGGCAGGACGCCATCTGGATGCCGGACGTCGTCAGCGCGCGGAAGAACGGGAAGCTCATTTCATTGAGCTGCGGGCGCAACAGGCGAAGGAGCAGCAGAAGGAAAAAGACAAAGAGTTCTCTCCTGTACGTGAAGCCTTGAAGAAAAAGACGAAGGTAAAACCAGGCTACAAAAAGAAGATGGCGCGTGAGCTGGGTGAACTCCAGACACAGTACGAGAAAAACCGCAAGAAGGCAGAAGCGATTGCGGCGCGTAAAGCAGGTAAATCCGCGAAGCCAGCCGATGCCAAAAAAGCAGGTAAAGGTGGAGCAGCACGCTCTGCTAAGGGTGGAAGACCATTTAATCAATCCGCGGGGAAATCAAGAGGAAAATAAGAATTGAAGAGGCTGCCCAGATTCGAAAAGGATCTGGGCGGTTTTTTTTGTAGAAAATGAAACAACAAGGAAGTTCTTGACTTTATACCCGACTAGAAGGTTTATACTCAGATCGAATGAATGGGAGAGAAGTTGTGGAATTGTTCAAAATCAGCGAGTTTTCCCGATTGAGTCGAATTCCGTTGCAAACGTTGCGCTATTATGATCAGATTGGGATTCTAAAACCAGCAAAAATTGATGATACGACCGGGTACCGATACTACTGTGCCGAACAGCTTCTGCAGATCAATCGAATTGTCATCTACAAAGAATTGGGGTTCTCATTGCAGCAGATTGCGCAATTGCTTCACGAGAATATTCCAGCCGAGCAAATTCGGGGCATGCTGAGACTCAAAGAAAATCCTATACAGCAATGGGTGTTGCTGAAGATATTCCTTGGCTGTTTCAAATATTCGACAGTTTGCTTGATGCCAGTCTGAAATCATCCTTGACTGGTCCCAAAACAGTGCTA
Organism: Brevibacillus jepli; assembly: GCF_047229145.1. Classification (NCBI taxonomy): domain Bacteria; kingdom Bacillati; phylum Bacillota; class Bacilli; order Caryophanales; family Paenibacillaceae; genus Brevibacillus; species Brevibacillus jepli. The sequence continues at coordinate 20,373 of NZ_JBFEFW010000005.1, read as the reverse complement.
TGGAAGGAAACCGGAACGAAGGACCAGCTTTTCGAATTTGGCGTGGGCTACGCCATTAAAACACAATCTGTCAAACTGCCAGAGCAAATGGAACGAAGCTTCTTGCCTGCCGAGACAATGGCTACGCTACTATTCCGTTCGGATTCGACCTTTAAAGAATCAGCTTGCCTGGATCTGGCTACGTGGATTGAACAGCGCTGGTTACACGCATGATCCAAGGGCTCAGCCGAGGAGTTGCCACTGTTGATGCGATGGCCGTATCTACACGGCTTGTTGAAGAAGGCAATCGTGGGCGAGCAATCGGCATCATTTTGATGGGATTGAGCAGCTCGCTTGTATTGGCCTCCCAGTCGGCACTTTTTTAAGTGAAGTGATGGGCTGGAGACTGCTGTTTATTTTTATTGGACTGCTGAGCTTGGTTCCACTGCTTGTCATTTATAAAAAAGTCCCGCCTATAAAAGCGCAGGAAGCTATAACACCGCGGGCACAGCTGGCTGTTATAAAAAATAAGATGATTTCTCGGCAGCATTATTTTAGGAAAACGCCCCAAAATGATTCGGATGACAGAAAAAATAAAAGCTAAACCATATAAATTCTTTAAAAAATACAGCAATGGTGTCAAATTCCTTTTTATTCTAAAGAAATTGGTATAATCATGATAAAAAGGAGGGGGCACCACTATGGACCGGATTGATGAACAAATCCTCCGCTTACTGCGGGGAAATGGCCGAATCACAAGCTCAGACATTAGCAAGCAGGTTCATCTGTCTGTACCTGCTGTCTCCGAGCGAATACGCAAGCTGGAGGATACGGGACTCATAAAACAATTCACGGTGAAGCTGGATCGGGAACAGCTAGGGCTTCACCTGATCGCATTCGTCATGGTACAAATCGAAAAAACTGAGCACATCGCTGGCTTTCGTACAACGGTCATGCAGTCTGAGTGTGTGCTGGAATGCCACCATATCGCGGGCGCGTACGATTATTTGCTGAAGGTTGCCCTCAAGGGAACAACGGAACTGGAGCGGTTTATCTCTGAAACGCTGAAGCAAGTAGAAGGCGTGAGCAAGACGAATACGATGATCGTCCTGTCTTCCATGAAAGAGGAGATGTAAGACCGATGGCAATCTGGAACGGTTTGTTATTCGGGATGATGCTTCAGCTATCGGTTGGTCCCGTTTGTCTGGCAGTGATGCATCGGTCGATGACCGGGCGATTGCGAGCTGCACTAATGATGGTGCTGGGTGTTGCGCTTGCAGATGCAATTTATATGGCGGGGGCGATCGGGGGATTGTCGCTGCTGTTACAGATCCATTGGATCAAACAAATGATGGTGTTTGCCGGAGCCATTATTCTGACATGGTTTGGGATTCAAACCTTACGTACGGGAAAAGGGAGAGAAGAAGACCAGCAAGCTTTCGTCAAGCAGACTCCAACTGGTCGAAACAGCTTTTGGTACGGGCTACTTCTGACGCTCGCGAATCCTCTGACCGTCGTATTTTGGGCAGGCGTATTTGGCTCGCTTTTGGCATCTGACAGTTTTCTTCATTCAATTGAGCTGTTCTTGTTTGCCTCAGGCTGTCTGTTATCGACCTTGTTGTTCCTTGGTCTGGTCGCCTTATCGGCTGCGTATTTGTCCCGTTTTTTACGTCCTCGATGGATCAAGCTTATGCATGTAGGAAGCGGCATTTTTCTTATCGTCTGTGCGATCGTTCTTGTTCAAAAAGGAGTATTCATTTGAAAAGATGTTTCACTCCATGAAAATGCGGGTAATAGATAGACGATAGAACCAAGAAGTCACAGGATACTTGCTTGATAAACGGCAGTCTGATGGGCAGAGGAATACCACCAATACCCGTACCAAACGCCACCATATGGGCGAGTTGCCCGTATTGTGGTTTTTTGCTGTCGAAGCATAACTTCTCATCTATCTGTTCTGACAACCAGAAGTATAAGGGGGAGCTGGGCTGCGTTTAGTCAAAAAGAACTAAAAAATTTCATTTTTCTTGTCACAATATGGCAGGTAGATGGATCAAATGAGCAGGCCGAAACGGTTGACTGGTACCATCAACCATACCATTTTGTATGGAGTGATCATCGTGAAAAAGAGACATGTTCAAATTTTGCTACCATTATTTTCGATCTTTCTGCTGTCAACGTTCCTATGGCCAACGGTTGAATATGCGAAAGAAGCACCTCCAACTGACTCGACCGGACATGCTCCGGCAGTTCTGACCTATCATCACATCGATGAAAAATTAGATTCATCTGCTACGATTACCTCTGAACTTTTCAGAAGCCATCTCAAGATGTTGAAAGAGAATGGCTACAATGTAATCGGGATGGAACAATTATTGGAAGCACACAAACAAAATAAAGCGTTGCCAGCCAAATCTGTTGTACTTACCTTTGATGACGGATATGAAAGCTTTTACACGAAAGCTGCCCCCCTGTTAAAAGAGTTCGGGATGACTGCTACAAACTTTGTGGTTGTGAAATCAACCGACCAGAAGAACCCAAAGGAGATTCCGCATCTAAGCTGGGATCAGATGCGGGAATTGGAGCAGCAGGGGTTGACCTTTTACTCGCACACCTACAATTCTCATCAAAAAGTACCAACGGATAAAAATAATAGTAGAGGACATGCGTTGACGAGTCGCAAGTATTTGGAGAAAGAGGGACGGACGGAAACGCACGAAGAGTATCATCAACGGGTAAAAGCGGATCTCGCTCTGGCAAATCAGCGTCTTGTCGAAGAGCTGGGTAAGCAGCCTGCTCTTTTGGCTTTCCCGCACGGAGCCTATGATCAAACAGTGCTGGACATGTGCAAAAGCCTCAATATTGAGTTGATGTTTGCTGCCAAAGAAGGAGAGCATTTTCCTGGTAGCAAGCTGCTGTATCGGATTAATGCAGGGGCTCCTTCCATGTCGGACGAGGACTTGGCGAAAAAATTGGAAAAGCATTTCCGGTAATTACAAGCATTTTGCCGCATAGCACTGAGTTGTCTGTATAAAATAGTGTTTTCCTCCCATGAGATTTGGGTAATAGATAGGAAGATAGAACCCTTTCTCGTGAAAGTTACCTTAGTACAGGGTGTGAGGAGAACCAGTGATGACGACGGATACGTGCTTGAAATGCGGCAGTCCGATGGGCCGTGGTGAGTACAGTTGCCAGGTTTGCGGAGAAAGCGAGATGCAAGACTACCAAATGATTCGCAATTACGTGAGAACTTATCCGAATTCGAATGCGATGCAAATTGCCAATGCAACAGGGATTTCGGTTTCAAAAATATTGCGTTATATAAGAAATGGTTCATTGACCGTCGTAGACAATCCGTCCCGCAGAGGGCGGTCATAAGAAAAAAGAAAAGCTCACAAGCAGGCACGAATGGATTTCGCGAAGCTTTGTGAGCTTTTTGTATTCTGGATGCAAGTAATTACAACCAGCGAAGACCCTTTGGATAATGATTTTTGAGCTGCCCCTCTGATTGCTTGCCCCAGCCGATGGAGAACCCATCTACAGTAACCAGCGTCCAGCCGTTTTCACCTTCACGCATGAGTGCCTCTCCTTTTACATACCGTAAAATTTCAGGCTCGTCTGTACCATATGAAGCGACACGGGCAACCTCCGCAGGTGAGAGGGCCAGTGCCAAGGCATGTGCGGGTTCGAGTCGGTTCTTTTTCACGGTTCCTAAGTGCAGACCGACACGTGCGACCTTGAGCTTGTCCCAATCGAGCTCAGATGCAGGTGAGTAGTAGAGCTGCTCCCCGAACAAGAGAAACGCCGATTCATCATCGAACTGTTTGGAGAGTGCAGGGATCGCCTCCTCCGCGAAATTGCGCCAGGCAGCCAATGCTTCCTTTCGGCCTGCGGGAGCGGATTTTGCCGCTCGCTTTTCTTTGCGCTTCCCAGTCGTTTCATGTACTTCAGCATCCTCACTCTTTTGCAGCTTGGCGAGGTAATGCCCTTCCCCCTGCAGACGATGCGGCCACAATCTGGCAGTCTGGCTGAGCTGCTCGTTCTTGGGGGAAGCCCACTCTGGTTGACCTTCAGAAAAGCAATCTGCATGTGGTAACGGGACGATCTCAAATTCCGGGTGACGGCCCAGGAAGTTAACCAGCGACTGCTCGTTTTCCAACGGTGCAAATGTGCAGGTGGAGTAAACCAATGTCCCGCCTGGCTTCAGCATAGCAGCGGCAGCTTCGAGAATATCCCCTTGCATGAGATGGCACTCGGTAACTTTTGCAGGGGACCAGTCGTCGATTGCTTCAGGTAGCTTGCGGAACATCCCCTCGCCCGAGCAAGGAGCATCCACCAAGATCCGGTCGAAAAACTGAGGGAAGCGTTCCTGTAGTCGTTCTGGCGTCTCGTTGGTCACGACTGCATTGGTCACTCCGCAACGCTCCAGATTTTCTGACAAGGCTTTTGCCCGAACAGGATGGATTTCGTTTGCCACAAGCATTCCTTGTCCACGCAAAAACGCTGCAAGCTGTGTCGATTTGCCCCCTGGCGCTGCACACAGGTCAAGAATTCGTTCACCGGGCTGTACGCCTAGTGCCTCAGCAGCGGACATTGCGCTTGGCTCCTGCAAATAGTACAGTCCTGCCGCGTGATAAGGATGCTTGCCAGGACGATCTGGTTCTTTGTAGCGAAAGCCATTTTCACACCAAGGGACTTCTTCCAGTGCAAACGGTGAGATTTTCAAGAAATCGTCACGTCCCACCTTTAATGGATTGACGCGCAAGCCGTGTGTCACAGGCTGGTCATACGAAGAAATAAATGCTTCGTAATCGTTCCCGAGCAAGGGTTTCATACGGTCGGTAAATGGGGTCGGTAATTTTTTTGTCATAACAGCCTCCGATGTCAGATTTTGGCCACATGGGAAAGGAAAAGATAGAATCATGGCGAATCATAGAGAATGAGGTGAGAGCAAATGAAAGGATCCCGTGCACAACGCTACCGCTCCCGGCGGAGGAATGACTCGGAAGTAAGCCGGTTTTGGATCATGGGGTTGCTGTTCTCACTGCTGGTGCTCGCTTTTGAATTCTTTATCGAAATACCCGCCGACGCAGACTGGCTGGTAGATATGGAGATGGCTTTGTTTTCGGCCAGCTTTACTTTACTTGCCTTTTATCTGCTCGGACTTACCTTTGCCTTTTCCCGCCAACAAAAGGCAGGGAAGATCAATCACCACATCATCATCTATGTATGGTTGGGTGCGATCTTGTTTCACTTGTTCCTGCTCATCAGCAACTTGTCCAATCAGCATGTATACAAGGCAGGGATCATTCTGTTTTTAGGACCCTTGTTTTTAACTGTCTACCATTTTATCACGTACTTGGCAGCTTTGCGCGAGGAGCGTGAGGAGCAGGAGGCAGCTACGACTGCTACGCTTGAACGTACGGCCTACCAGATGATTCTGGAGGGTGGGCGTGTATACAGTGAGCTGAGTCGCCTGAAAACAGAATATCCAGAAGTGGAGCAAATGCTTCGTGCCAACGATTTTCACGATAAACTGGAGCGCTACGCATTGGAAATGCAGCAGTATTTGCAGGCAAAGCATTTTGAGCGCAAGGACGTGGAGCTCTTGGAGGGTCACTATTATTTCTTGGAAAACTTGCTGAGCTTGGCGAAACAACATCCGGGAATAATCGAGTCCCGCGTTTATAGCCGCCGAGGTGACAATTGATGGGTACAGAGGAGAGGGAAGCGGATGTTTTGGAAAAAAGACAGAAGCCTGGCAGAAAAAGAGACAGCAGCGACGACAGCCATAAGCACAATGACAGGACAGCAAGACGCTTGGAAACATGAGCTTCGCGGTATTTACGAACAGATTGGTGCCATCCTCTCTTCGAATCAAGCGGTGAACGCCGAACACGATCAAATGGCGCGATTGGTGACGAGGATGAAGCGAGTCGTAGACAATATTCAGGCCGTTAACGAGCGGGATGATGAATCTGCGAGCCAGTTATCGGTTCGAGGCGAGCGCTTGTCGGATATCTGTAGACAATCGGTAGCACGTGCAGATGAAGGCAAGAAGGCCATGACGGACGTGGTGGAGGTCATGAGCCTGCTCGACAAAGAATCGGTCCATACGTCCAAGTCCATGAGCCGCTTGGAAGAGCGCTCTTCAGAAATTACGAGTATCGTCAAGGTGATCAGCGATATTGCCAATCAGACCAACCTTCTCGCTTTGAATGCAGCGATAGAAGCGGCGCGTGCGGGAGAACAAGGTCGTGGATTTGCTGTAGTAGCGGATGAAGTGCGGAAGCTGGCCGAGATGACAGGGAACTCGACCAAGACGATTGCAGAATTGATCGGCAAGATTCAGGAAGAAACAAAAGAAGCGTTGTCCAACAGTGAAAAAAGCAGCAGTGCGATCAAAAATGGACTTTCCACCAGCAAAAATGCAGCGGAGAAGACGGATCAGATCGTGAACGCTTTCCAGGCACTGAACGTCGAAGTGTCAGGTGTGATGGAAATCATCGCGCACCAAAAGCGTTTTGCTGACGAAGTGTCCCAGCATGTAAGGGATGCAAACGGCTTGTTGGAAGAGCTGAATGAAGGCTTGACCAAGCACGTAAGGGACGCAAGCGCGGTAGAGCAAATGCTCGCGACGAGCGTAAAGGATGTCAAAAAAATATTGTGATCATAAGCTAGTTGAATCAGGAGTCCGTATCCAAGCGATGCGGACTTTTTGGTATTTGTTTACATTATTTCACTAAAAATTAACATGTTTTCGTTTGACTATTAGGAATTGAGTACTATAATCAAGGTAAGATTCTCCATTTCCTTCCTTTTTTCGACAAAAGAATATCCACATTCGCTATGAATGGGCAAACCCATTGAAAATTGGGGACGCAAAGCCACGGGCCTAATGTACGAGTTACGATGGCAGCCGGGTTGCCAACTAGCAAAGCTTTTTGCTGTATGACGGCTCCTTTCATGCGAAAGGGGCTTATTTACATTACTTTACAAAAGGGAGAGGTTATAGCATGTCAATCCTTCAAACACTGGACAAGCAATACATCAATGGGGAGTGGCGCGACGGACTTGGGGCGAAGACATTGCAAGATATCAACCCTTACAACGGGGAAGTCATCGCAGAATTCAAGATGGCAAACCTGGAAGATATCGATGCGGCTTACAAAGCTGCTGCCAACGCGAAAAAAGAGTGGGATGAAGTGAACGCCTATACCAAATCCCGAATGCTAGAGCGCGCCGTTCACTATATCGAGGAGAACGAAGAAGAAATTATTCAAATCATCATTCGTGAATTGGGCGGAACACGGTTAAAGGCATTTTTCGAAATCGGGCTTGTGAAGGATATTATTCGCGAGGCGGCTACGTTCCCAGTGCGTATGGAAGGGAAAATTCTCCCTTCTCCCGTAGATGGAAAAGAAAATCGCTTGTATCGGATTCCGGGAGGGGTTGTCGGTGTGATCAGTCCGTTCAACTTCCCGTTCTATCTGTCGATGAAGTCAGTAGCGCCAGCTCTTGGTGCGGGCAATGGCGTCGTACTCAAACCGCATGAGCATACACCAATCACGGGTGGGACACTCATCGCGAAAATTTTTGAAGAGGTTGGTCTGCCAAAAGGCTTGATCAATGTAATCGTAACGGATATTGCTGAGATTGGTGACGGTTTTGTCTCCCATCCGATTCCGCGCATTCTTTCTTTTACAGGCTCCAGCCAGGTAGGAAGCCATATTGCGCAAGTGGCAGCGAAGCATTTTAAAAAGGCGATTTTGGAGCTGGGCGGAAATAGTGCCCTGATCGTTTTGGAAGATGCGGATCTCCAGTATGCCGTTAATGCTGCGGTATTCAGCCGCTTTACCCACCAAGGTCAGATTTGCATGTCAGCTAACCGGGTACTGGTTCACCAAGATGTCTACGATCAATTCCTCGATCTGTATATAGAAAAAGTATCTGGGCTCAAGGTGGGCGATCCGAATGATCCTGACACAGTGATTGGTCCACTTATCAATCAGCGACAAGTCACCAACCTGATGGCAACGATCGATGAGGCGATTCGTGAGGGAGCGGTTCCGGCACTGAAAGGGGAAGTAAAAGGAAACGTGGTTGAGCCAATCGTTTTGACGGGGGTTACCACGGATATGTCGATTGCTTCCAAAGAACTGTTTGGGCCGGCTGTTTGCATTATGTCGTTTGCTTCCGAGGAAGAAGCGATTCGCATGGCGAACGAGACGCCATTTGGTTTATCCGGGGCGATTCATACGCGTGATCTGGAGAGAGGTGCCCAGATGGCAAAACGAATGGAGACCGGCATGATTCACATCAACGATGGAACGATCAATGACGAGCCAATTGTAGCGTTCGGCGGTGAAAAGCACTCCGGATTGGGACGCTTGAACGGTCAATGGAGCCTGGAGGAGTTTACTACCCTGAAATGGATTTCCGTTCAGCATAAGCAACGGCAATTTCCGTATTAATGCCAGCAAAATATTGAGGTGAAGACGGTCATGAACGGATACGAAGAATGGAACGAAGCGGAACAAGCAGGGAAGGAAAAAAACGCGGAGCTGCTTGAAGCATTCATCAAGGTTGCCCCGTATTTAAATGATTTGATCACCGATGACATTACCATTGGGGTCTATGACACGGAGCGGCTGTTGCGCAATGTGCCTGCCAAAACATTTTCGCTGCAAGTGAAGCCTGGCGATCCACTCCAGGAAGGAGATGTGATCACCAATGCGATTCGAAAAAACGCCAAGCAGGCGATGATGGTACCGAAGGAATTGTTTGGTTTTCCTCTCGTTGCTCGGGCGATTCCCTTGCATGATCAGAATGGAAAAGTCATCGGCGGTGTCGGAATTGGTTCCAGCATGGAGCGGGACAATGAGCTGTATGAAATCGCCGCGAACCTCTCGAGTGTCGTCGAACAGGTCAGTGCCACTACACAAGAGATGGCGGTGCAGATCGGCAATCTGAACGAGCAGATGAAGGCGATTTCGGAGCAAGCCAATGATGTGAGCCAAAGCACGACTGAGATCGAGCAAATTACACTCGCAGTGAAAAAAATCGCCGATCAAAGCAATATTTTAGGGCTGAATGCAAGTATTGAGGCAGCGCGGGTAGGAGATGCAGGCCGAGGATTTGCAGTTGTTGCGAATGAGGTTCGCAATATGGCGACAGATTCACGGACGAATGCAGACAAAATCAAGCGGACGACGGATTCCATCCGGGAGTTAATATCCCTCCTGCAAAATTCGATTGAGTTGATTAATCAAACCATGGAGAGCCAGGCGGCCGCGACAGAGGAAATATCTGCGACCATGGTAGAAGTTAGTGACAATACGCAAAAGCTGGCGGGGCTTGCCCAAGAAGTGATTCAAATAAAGTAAGCAAAATCATGTAACAAAATTCCCCTCTCAACAGTCTAACTTAAGAGGGGAATTTTTCCTTTAGTTCTTTTGTATGGTAGGTAGCGGTTGTTCCAGCATGTAGCGATAAACCGGAACTTCATCGCCCGCTTCAACGGGCAAGAAGTTGAACGTGACGTAGCTGTCTACTGATTCCGGTTCCAGGGCCAATGCAATGAAGTTGGCATTTGGCTGCGCCATGCTGAATACGTAGCTACCCGCAGGAAAGGTTTTCGTTGTTTCTGTTACATTTGCAGTCACTTGATTGGTGAAATGCCCGTTCTCGTAAATCGTATTCACCTTGTTTTCCAAAATGGTGTAGCTCTCTACATCGATTGTTGTTTCTTTCGATAGTTTGTTTACCGAAATACCGAGCTGCTCCAGCTTGGCCGCAACGTCATGGTAGCCAGGAGGCATGAGATAGGCAGTAGGACGCTCGCGCTCAAGTACAGGATAGGCATCTGTGGAGCTTACCCAATCGATGGGGGTAGATACTTTTTTTGCAGTGGCCAGATCGACTACCACGAGAGACTGATCCGGTATTCGCTTATTCTCACTCAGGATGACGAGTTTGTCGTTGTCGTTTGCGTTTTTGCCTTTTTCGGTGATTTCTTCGCGAGCCTTGGTCACGGCGGATTTGATTGCCTTGGCGTTGGCTGCTGTTGATTGGATGACAGCTGCGTGTGTAATGGCCTGGCTGTAGACGCGTCGCTCAAAATCAGCGCGTCCAATGCCGATACCGCGCGTCTCCACCAAAAATGTCAGCGTGTTTTTCAAGCCTAGAGCATTGCGTCCGATTCTTGTTTCTGTGCTGCCTTCTGTTGCGGTCACTTTTCCTTCCTTGCCTTTTGCCAGCGTATAGTAAGCGTGGTGAGAGAGCTGCTCCTTATCGAGCGCTTTCTGAACGTCTGCCAAGAGCAGGCTGTCTGACATTTGGCGCAGGCTGGCGGGGATATTCAAGTTTTTGGCGGAGGATATCAAGACATCGTAGGAAGAGATGGCGCCTTTTTCACCTAGTTCACGTAGCTGGCTGGAAGAGACACCATACTCATGAGCGTCGAGCACCACATCGGGTTGATACGCGTTGATGGCCTCGTGAACAGCCTGCACCTCTGGATATTCTACCTTCATGTAGTCTCGATTGGCATCCAGCTCTGTCGCGATGTATCGCTTGAAATGGTAGGAGCCATCCGGGTTAATGCGAGGAACAATTGCGACGTTTACTTTATCCAGAAGGTCAGCGCCTAGTTTTCCTTCCGCCAACCATTTGGCGATCACGAGAGCAGACTCACCAGAAGCGGGTTCATTTCCATGGATTTGGGCTTGGAGCCAGATGAGTGGTTTTTCCTTGTTTTGCTTGATCTTGTCGTGGTCTTTGCTGAACAGCAGTAGAGGGATGTCCCGACCTTCCAACGAAGTGCCGATGGAATGGAGCTTGATGTTCTTGTTTCCTGCTGCCAATTTGCTTATGTAAGCCATCATTTCTTCCTGGGATGTAAATGCTTCTTTTCCTTCTTGAAAGCCAGGTGTCCCAAACTGAATGTTCGGCTTGGGAAACAAGCTCTCGATCTGTGCAGGCTGTACATAACTAGGCCCCATTCCGTAATAAGGGATGTTGGGTTCGGGCTCAGCTTGCGTTGCATGGATCAAAGAGGGGCTGGTGAACAGAGATAATACGAGTGCAGTAGAAACAACGTAGCGTACTTTCTTATCCATAAATTCCCTCCTGCGAAATAAAATTAGTCGTCTATGATTAATTTTTCAGATTATTATAAAAATAATAATCGCTACGAAATATTCATTTTAAAGTAGGACTTTCGGTGCTGCTTTAACAGAATAGGGGGATGACATGGTCAAAAAAATCAGCAGAATGCTCCTTTTGATGACGGCCATCGCCGTAAGTAATATTTTCCCGAGCGAAATTTCTGCAAACGAATGGAAAAAACCAACCGAAACAGAGACGGTTGACAACCTGAATGGCGCGATTCACCATAAACAAGAGTTTACATTCGCAGATGGGGGCAAGTATTGGGCCCACAAATTGACAGGTCAGCGCAATATGACGCCCTTCGTCATCACCATACCGATTCAGGGTGACAGTCAGAACATGATGTTCCGCTACCGTGCCTATGATGGGGCGAAGCAGCCGTATTGGAAGGTTGCCAGGCTCGATCAAGTCAAGACACTTCCGCTCTCCGCTGGTTTTGTCGAGACAGAAGGCAGGTATATCTGGTTAGGTAGGCCGATTACGTATGTGGATAAGGGTAGAGCAACGATAGAAGAAAAGCTCGAAATGGCAATGCCGATTGAAGTCATCCAGACTGATTCTGGTGTCGAGCTTGTGATCAAGCTTCCAATGAAAGCAGGCTATATCAGTGAGATGTGGGCGCTCGATTCGAGAGATCCGCTCGTTCCTTGGGGAGAACAATCGATTGACAGCGTCTGGCTTAATTTGGACGTTACGGAAAAGGCAAAATGGCTGTACGACGGATATTACTACCAAAGTCCGTCTACATACGAGCCGACTTCGGCGACCTCCTTTTGGAGGATTCCCGAAAATTATGTCCTTCGCTCCTTTTTATATACAGGTGGAAGCAAGGCAGCCCGCGACATGGGCTATGTGATGTTGAAAGCGAGCTTGAAACAGCAGGAGCCTGAAGGGTACTGGAAGACGCAGCCACGTTCCTTGTGGCTCAGCGGTGATTACGGGATACCAGAGGGCTTCTACGATACGAGATTCAACACAGGTGCTGGTGATCTGATGCTTCGTGGCTGTGATCAATATCAAGAAGAGGCTTTTTGTGAATCTGCGAAAAAATATGCTTCTTATTTTCACAATCACGCAGCCATGCACCATTATGTAATCGCTGGTGCACAGCAAGGATTGCTCGTGGCCGACTACGCGACGTCGACGAATCCAGCGATTCAAACACATGTTTCTCTGAATCATCAGCTGGCCGAAATCAATTTCCTCTACAAAAACTACCTGCAATTTGGTGATCGGATAGACAAAGACTTGGCGGATAGCATGCTCTACGGTGTCATTAATCTTGGATCACAGTGGATACTCGGAAATGGTGATTTGCATTACGCCTATTTTCCAGACGGGACATTCGGCAGACCGGACTATCCGTACTTGACCTACAATGACTTGGTCGAAACACAGCGCTTGTACCGTCAGTTGTATGGGATGGACGAAATGACGATTGCGATGTTGATTGACAGTAAATTGACGTGGATGCAGTTGAATAATGTTAAGTACCGTTAACATATGAAATTGAACCCGTACGAAGGACACTTTATAATAGTGACTTTCTTACGGGTTTTTTATGTTTTTAGCCATTCGGCCGAAAAGAATGGAGAAAAGTGAAACCGTACAGCCCACTCGCTGGTCTAACGAATGTACAAAGGAGGGACACAGCATGAATCACGATGAGCGAGTTCGAGATGCTCAGGCGGGAAATCGCGCAGCTTTTCTTTCATTAATGGAAGAACAGCAGGATCGCTTACACCGAATCGCTTATTATTATGTGCGTCAGGAAATGGATGCAGAGGATGTTGTTCATGAGACGATATATAGAGCGCTTGTCGGGCTGCCTAAGTTGAAACAGCCACAATTTTTTACGACGTGGCTGACCCGCATCGTCATGAACTGTGCGATGACAGCGCTGAACAAGCGTAAGCGACTCGTGGTGGATGATCGTTACGTCGACGAGCTTCAGCAAGCTTCTGTCACGGAGCATGACGATCGGATCGACCTGCTTGCGGCTGTCGATCAGCTAGAACCAAGACAAAGACAAGTGATTGCATTCAAATATTGGCAAGATATGACGATTGAGGAAATTGCAAACTTGATGCGCATGCCCTCCGGTACTGTCAAAACCATTTTGCATAGGGGGTTGAAAGCATTGCGCAAAAATGTACAAGAGCAACTGAATCCGGGACGATCTTCTTCTATGAGCAGGTTGTGATGGAGCTGCCACTTCCATCGTCGGGTTTTCGCGTGACAGTGCATCAGAGTGGCATGGTTAGTAATTTCCTTTATTTTGGTCAGCAGAAAAAGCCGAAGATCCCGGAGAAATTGATTGAGAGGGAGCAGATTTTGCAACATATGGAGAAAACCGTAAAGGTGGATCTGCACCTCACTTATGTACCAAAAATAGTTTTGCATGGAAAGCAGGACGAGCTACGGCTAGTGTATGAGCCGGACAACTGTTGGAGGAGCTATCCGGCGGACGAGAAAGAAGCTTCCGAATTGAACCAGGAAGCTGAGGAAGGGGAGGAGCAAGCTGTATGGTTGCCAGCTCCGGTACTTCCAAAGGCTGCGGCAGTTCGTACATTAGATGAGGTTCAAGCTTTACTCGGAATCGATCCGAAACAGTACCAGCTGTTGAGGAACGCCGATATAGATGAGGAGATTTCCGCTTTTGTATGGCGGCGGAAGGATTGGAAGTCAACAGATTCTGAGGATCGTTCATTTAGCACTTTTTTTCGGACAAGATCCGCGGATACCCTAAAAGCGATGATTCATAAAAGTACGGGTGCACTGATGTCGTATGTCCGTTTCGAGGATTGTCCGCCAGGTGAGAAATCGTTATCCCGGGACGAATGTTTGGACATTGCACTCCAAATAGTAGCGCGTACGCGTCCTGAGTTGGAACCGTATTTATGGCTTCGACATCAGGAGGAAGAGGCGGAATCTGATCGGGAGCTGTTCGAGTTCCGCATCGGGATGCAGGGAGTGTGGCTCAAAAGAGAGTCTCTCCGAATTGTCGTCAATAAAACGACGGGGCTACTCGAAGGTATGGATAGTCCGCACAACGATACGACTCAGCTGGAGACAGTCCAGACGACTCCACTATTAGACGAAAAAAAGGCGCTCCAAATTTACTTGGAGGCTCTCGAATTAAGGCTGGAATGGGAGATTGATTATTCTGGTCGGGGCAAAAATCATCGCTACCGTCTCGTATATCGGCAAGTGCATCGGGAGAGTCAGAAAGAGATACAGTGGATAGACGCTCGGTCCGGCGAGTTGATTTGATCTATAAGACGAGAATGCTTCCATCGAGAGCGCACCTCCAAATATAAGAATATTGAATATGACCAGTACGATCACTTAAAAAGGACCTTCTAGTGGGTCTTTTTTTGACCTGCACTTTTTACATTTTGTTGACAAGTAAACAATAGGAATGTGTAATGATGGAGGAGGTGTAAGTAAATGGCATATTCCATCCTAATCGCTGAAGATGATCCATCCATATCCGAACTAATCAAAATGACATTAGGCGCCTCAGGCTATGACTGTAAGGTTTCATCCGACGGTAATACAGCGTTGCACGCTCTCGAAGAAAAGGAGTACCACTTGGCGCTCCTTGACATCATGCTGCCTGGAATTGACGGGTTTACGCTGTTGGAATCCTTTAAGCAGAAGAATATCCCGGTCATTTTCGTGACAGCCAAGACAAGTGTTATGGACAAAGTACAAGGTTTGCGTCTTGGTGCTGAGGATTATATTACAAAACCTTTTGATTTATTGGAATTGCTGGCACGAGTGGAAGTCGCTCTGAGAAGGAGCCATCAGGCTGTGTTGGAAACATTGACCGTAGGCGATGTGACGGTGGATTACCATAGCCGCAAAGTGTACAAAAATAATCAGCTCGTCACGTTAACCCCCAAGGAATATGAACTGCTTGAATTTTTGTTGCATAATCCGAATATTGCTTTTTCTCGTGAAAGTTTGCTGAATCAGGTCTGGGGCTATGACTTCTATGGCAGCACCCGAACGATTGATACACATATCCTAAATCTGCGAACAAAATTAGGCTTATCCGATCATATTCATACTGTGCACAAAATTGGCTATCGAATGGAGTTATAAGATGCGTGAGAGGATGAAGAGAGCTCCTCTGTGGATGCGAATCTATCTCATGGTGTTCGGATTGGTGACAGTGGTGATCGTCTTTGTTTCATACCGGATCATTGAGGTATCCATTGACTACAATCTTCAAAGGGAAATCAGCAGCTCTCTTGAGAACCATAGGATGATCGGGAACTCGCTGAAAATGTATGAAAGTACGATTGATGATTATTATCCGACGTTGATGAAAGACATTTTGACCAAATCATTTCAAAATTATGGGGGGTATTTTACTGATCAGAGAAGCCATCTTGCCATAACAGGTGAATCTGGCGAGAAGCTGTACAGCAGTATACCGAGTGAAGAAGAAAAGGTAATGAGTCTTGTCCCGTCCAAAGACGGGAGAAGAAGCTATGTGATTCGAAACATCGACACACGGGCCGTACTGTTTGTTTCGAGCTGGATGAAAATCGATGACCAGCTGCTTCGATTGGATTATGCCCATGACATAACGACCCTGATCGATGACCAGAAGTCACTCTCTTTGCAGATCTCTTATTGGGTATTGGTTGGCTTGACTGTTTTTGCGGTAGGCTTGTATGTCCTGATCAGACAAGCCTTGCGTCCACTCGGCTTGTTAAGCATACAGGCTCAAGGGATTGCAAAAGGAAGCTATCAGCATCGCATACGGGTTCAGCGTGCCGATGAGATTGGACAGCTCGCGGTGGACTTCAATTATATGGCGGAAGCGATCCAATCCAACATGGAGCTTCTGCAGAGGGGCGTAACAGAAAGAGAGGCGTTTATTGCAAGCCTGGCCCATGAATTCAAAACGCCGCTTACATCCATCATGGGCTATGCCAGTTTGCTTCAGAATTATCACCTGGAACAAAAAGACTTCGAGCAGGCTCTGCGTTTCATTCACTCTGAAAGCAAGCGGCTTGACGGTATGTCAAAAAAGCTGCTGGAGCTATTCCGCCTTGGAAATGGGGAGCCGCCGAATAAGCAGCAGGTTGAGGTTTCTTCCCTCATGCAGCAGTTGAAAATCATTTCCCAGTTTACGTTGGACAGAAGGGAGCAGACGCTGGAAATAGCATGTTCTGTCTCTGCCGTTACGGTCGATCCGGAGCTTTTTTTGGTGTTGTTAAGCAATCTGGTGGAAAATGCCTCCAAAGCGTCTGAAAACGATGCAGTCATTCGACTTGCTGTTTATACGGAAGACTCGTTTGTTGTTTTTTGTGTGGAAGATCAAGGCTGTGGGGTGCCGGAGGAGCATTTGGAGAATGTGTTTCAGCCATTTTTTATGCTGGATCGTGCGCGGGATCGGAAAAAGAATGGACACGGGTTAGGCTTGTCACTATGCAAAGCGATTGCCACGGCACACAATGGAAGTATTTCTATGACAAGCAAATTGAACGGCGGAACATCGGTATACACATTGGTTCCAGAACAAACTTCGACGTAACTATGGAGGCATCGATTGGGAAATCTCAAAAAAATAAAGATGAAGTCATATGGCATCAGGCTTAGTCTTGCTGTTATCGGCATACTGGGTCTGGCCGCCTTCTTTTCTCCAGCTGCTGTCGGCCCGGCTGTCCTGGACAATAAAAAGGATGTCATCATGACGGAAGCTTCTCCACCAGAATACCCGGAAAACAAAGAAATCGCTTGGAACCAAAGCGATGAGCAGAAAAAAAGCTCCTTTGATCGTCCGTTGACAAAGGAACAGGCGGCCCCCTTTATTCAGGTGGCAAAAGAAGCGTTCGAAGCGCAAGGCATGGCCCCTCCTGAAACCGGTTATTGGATCAGCAGCACCGTGACGGAAGGCAAAAATCATGTGGATATCATCTGGTATCCCAATGGCGTTGTTTTTGGCCAACATAGCAAGATCAAGGAAAAGGTTTACTACGCACTGTTTTTCAACGCCGATGTGGAGAAAGGCGTAGGAAAAATGGTTGAACTGGCGGTTATCTGGAATTACGGTGAATCCCATTGGTATGGCGAAACCGATGAATAAAAAGCAGGGAGTGCGAGGAGATAGAATCGTGAAAAAAATGGCCCATACAAAAAGGAAGCTGGGGTTGTGGTTAAGTATTGGAGTGATGGGTGCGTTAGCCCTTGCTTTGAGCTACTCCCCGACGACATTTGGCTTGGCAGAAATCAATAAAAACAAGGATGTCATCAAGACGGAAACAACGGCGTCAAGCACTATTCAACCAAATGAGGGTGAAGAGAAGCAGGAAAAGAAGAAAACCGATAATCCGGAACCCACCAAAGAAAATTCAGTGAATTTAATTCGCACTGACTTTAGTAAAGAACAGCGAGAGCCCTTCGTCAAGCTGGTAACAGATGCGTTTATCGCCAAACATATCGATCTTCCGGATCATAATTACAGGCTTCACATTAGCAGTGAAACGAGTGAGGAATTAACGACCATGGATATATCGTGGCACCCAAAAACGGAGGAAGGAGCCGAACCACCTTTCAAAGGACTTCAAGAAAGCTATAGTGTCGAATTGACTGGTGTGAATCTGGAGAAAGGCACGGGGACAATTAAAAAAATCGAGATTTGTAAACGCAGGGACATCGTATCGTTTGAGCCAAACACGATGTTCGCCCCGTATATAGACCAGGCAAATAAAGTTTGGAAAGACAAAAACATCACAATTCCGCAAAGCGGCTACGATCTGGCGGGATGCTTGGTCGTAAAACCCATCCCAGAAAAAGAGACGATAGCGCTTGTCAAAATTTTCTGGTACCCAAAATATACGAGAAGCAATAATGTTTATCAAGCCGTTCATGACAAGCTCTATTACATGCAATTTTTAGTCAGTGATTTGAAAAAAGGCACAGGTACAGTAGAGAACGTAGAAATAGATGAGGAAGAAACGAGAGTCGTAGACGAAAAATCACCAGAGCCGATTATCAAGCATGTGAAACTGACACCAGCACAGGCAGCCCCTTTTATCCAGATGGCAAAAGACGCTTTTCAAGAGAAGCAAGTAAAGCTTCCTGAAAGTGGCTATTGGATTAGCAGCACGATTTTGTACTACGAGGATCAACCGAAACGAAAGCCAGAAGTGAGAATTCGCTGGTATCCCGAAGGTATTGCTGAAGAGACCGATAGGGCTTCTATCAAAGAAAGAGTTTATCTTGCTTATTTTGACGATGTTGATTTGCACAAAGGTACTGGTAGATTGTGGGATATCTGGGTAGATAGAGCCGATCCTTAGGCAAAGAGAGTCGCGTATAGCGGCTCTTTTTTTGACAAAACCATGACAACCTACCGATTAAACCATGACATTTAGCAGCTATTCTATGGATGACGAGTACAAACACTCGATCCAACGCAAAAACCTTGGAGGTAGTACGATGAAAAAGTCCAAAACGAAAAAAATGGCTGCATGGTTGAATCTCTCTGTTATGAGTGCATTAACAGTGACGGCCATCTTCTCACCTGTAGCTGCCAGCGCAGCTCTCAATAATACGAAAGATAACGTTGCAGCCGAGGAATTCGATCTGTTGAAATTGACAAATCAACAGGCGGCTCCGTTTATTGAAAAAGCAAAAGAGGCCCTGAAAGCAAAAAATATAGCTCTTCCAACGAGCGGGTACAAGTTGTCAAGCAGCAGCCGCAGCTACGACGATGTGCTGGAAAGCGTACAAATTACTTGGCGTCCTGATGCGGGGCAAAAGGAAGGAAAGTATTACTCCGTGCGATTTGCAGATGTCAATCTGGAGAAAGGAACGGGGAAAATCGATGATGTATATGTAGACATTTATGATGAACTCATCGCTTTGGAAGAGGAGCCATTCCTGTAATGAAGAAATTTGAGCTTTGAAAGAAAAAAGCGCCTCCTGTATGCTGGGTCTTGGAATGGTCACATTCACACTGCCCTAATGAAAAGGAGGACGCTCTACATGAAGTATAAGCTGAAACAGAAACAGAATCAACGGATTACACGAATTACCGAAAAAACACTGGTTGTTGGCGCGGACATCGCCAAAAAGATTCATGTAGCTCGAGCCGTGGATTTCCGAGGCATTGAGCTTGGGAAAGAATGTGTGTTCCACAACGATCAGGAGGGGCTAACGAAACTGGCTGCGTGGATGAAGGAGCTTGGCCGGATACATGAGAAAACCGACATCGTATTTGGCATCGAGCCTACCGGACACTACTGGTTCCCGTTAGCGGCATTTTTGAAGGAGCAAGACATCAGGGTCGTCGTCGTGAATCCGCACCATGTGAACAAGAGCAAAGAACTTGAGGACAACTCGCAGACCAAGAGCGACTACAAGGATGCGAAGGTCATTGCCGACCTGATTCGGAGCGGGAAATATTCAGAGCCCAATTTGCCGACCAAGGAATATGCAGAGCTACGCATTCTGATGAATTTTCGGGAGAAGGTCATGGTGAGCTTGAATCAAGTGAAAGCTCGGATTACAAACTGGTTTGACCGCTACTTTCCGGAGTATCCACAAGTGTTTAAGGACTGGGAAGGCAAGGCATCACTGATGACCATGCGCCAGTTTCCCACTCCAGAGGAGATTGTCTCGATAGGCGCCAGAGGCGTTCTCACACATTGGAAGACGGAAATCAAGCGTGGGGTGGGCATCAAGAGAGCGGAGCAGCTCTATGCTGCCGCTACGGTCTCTATCGGGCTTACCGAGGGGCTGACAGCTGCCCGAATCGAGCTTGCCGCCTTGCTGCAGCAGTACGATCTGTACTGCAAGCAAGAAGAAAGCATTATGACGGAAGTCCTGCAGATTCTGGAGAAGATCCCCGGAACGAAGCAAATGCTGAGCATCCCAGGGATTGGCATTCTGACCGTCGCCGGCTTCTTGGCGGAGGTTGGCGATCTGAACAACTACGACCATGGACAGCAGATCATCCGTCTGGCTGGGCTGAATCTGACGGAGAACAGCTCTGGAAAACGTAAGGGAAAGACCGGAATCAGCAAGCGGGGGCGCTCTCGCCTAAGAGGCATCTTGTTCCGCTGCATGCTGCCGATGGTAGCCAAAAACAAAGAGTTTAAAGCGCTCCACGAGTATTATACAACGCGTAGTCAAAATCCGCTCAAGAAGAAGCAATCGATTATCGCCTTATGTGGAAAACTGGTTCGCGTCCTCTAT
>NZ_JBFEFW010000059.1:0-10862 GCF_047229145.1 Brevibacillus jepli | reverse complement strand
GCTTTAAGATGTCAAAGTTAAAAAACAGAGAATGAGCGAGAAAACAGGAGAAAACATTACTTTATAGTGGGAGGAATGAAAACATGACTGACAAACTGTATCAAGAAACCTTGTTCAGCTTTTTGGGAGAAGGGGAACCGGAGGCCATCCAGGACACAGGAAAGGGCAAAAGGACGACGGCAGCCACTAAATCACGGATAGCTTCCAAGGACCAAAAGAAAACGGCTGTATCTGTCACGAAAAGTGAACCGGAAACATGGGAACTAAACACCGAGACGATCATCCGGTATGGCGGGGAGAACATTCCTCTGACCGATTACTTTACACCTGAAGAAATTACAAATGGTCTTCCAAACAGTTCTCCAACTGATGAACAAATCGGGGAAGAAAATATCGAAGTGAAGTTGAGGAACATTACTGGCGAAGACGTGCGGAAGCGGTTGGAGAACGACTTTGGCGAACTAACTGAAGAGTTAACAACGATGACATTCATTAAGGAAAAGAATATGATTATCCCTGTTCTAACCGCACGAAAGAAAGGAAGCGGCATGCTCTTGGAACGCCGACATGGTATCTATCTGAAGCTGGAGGATGCTGTGGCAAACCGCCGGTCCAACATGTACGTTCCCGGAGCTGATGGTCATATGTACCATATCCGCGAAACAGAAGCGTTAACGATCTGCAAAAGGGCTCGGAAGGTTCCTAGTGTTCCGACGTTGGTAGAAGGTGTGCGTCTAAAATACCCCAGGATTCCCTGGGGGATTCTGACGCAGTTTTTGGTTGTCGCCCGCCACTTCGCCCGGACATATGGCGCTGAGGTTCATGGAGAGATTTACTGGGGAGAAGAAGGGTATCGACTGGTGATACCGGCACAGATTGTGAGCAGAGACATGTGTGAACCAACTGAGCAAGTAGCTTACGTGGAAAACGTCGTGAAAGTGATGGAAATCCACTCTCACCATACGATGGAAGCCTACTTTTCTTCCCAAGATGATCGATCTGAGCAGGCGCCGATCCTCTATGCGGTTGTGGGAAGGGTGCTGGATTTCTTCCCGCAAATTCTGGTGAGGACGTGTCTGGACGGGGAGTATCTGATCATCAATCCCCATATTGTCTTTGAATCACCGTTGGAGTCTCCGACGAACCTGGACTTTCCTCAAGTGTCCGTGAAAGGAGCAGAAAACGATGATACGGTTTGACGAACGGGAGAAGATTTTTTACTACATCGTACAGATCGGCGCCGGCGCCAATGGAGGGTATATTCTGCAGCAATGTGCCCAAATGATGAACATATTCAAGGTACAGGGGTTTTATCTGGTGGCCGATCCGGATACGGTAGAACAAAAGAATTTGTCCAATCAACTCTTTATACCAAAGGATGTCGGACAGAAGAAAGCTGCGGTACTGGCTAACCGGTACCGCAGCCATTATCAAGTGCCGATCGCCGCTTTTGATGAACGGTACATTGAGGATGAAAGAACGTTAGACCGATTGTTTCAGTTTACGGATTATCGAGGCTGTTACAGTTGGGACACGTTTTTTCTTCCGATTTTGATCGGCGCAGTAGATAACAACTACACACGCCAGGTCATGCACAGTTACTTTCTCAGTCAAGAAAAGCTGCTCTACATCGATGTGGGAGTGGAAGCTGCCTGGGTTCCTCGTGACCGCCGACCACGAGAAGAGTGGACGGAGGAGGAGAAGCAGCGTCACGCGAATACTGGATGGACAGGACAAGTAGTAGCCGGATTGAGATTGAACGGAAAAACGTTTCTGGAACCGGTGGCCGGCAGCTTTCCGGACATATTGGAGGATGAGGACGAGATCGCTCCTTCTGAAATGGCGTGCTCACAGGTAATCTCGTCCGAGCCGCAGCGGTTAATTACCAACAGGTTCGCGGCGCAAGCAGTGGCAGG
This sequence comes from Brevibacillus jepli, assembly GCF_047229145.1. Taxonomy (NCBI): domain Bacteria; kingdom Bacillati; phylum Bacillota; class Bacilli; order Caryophanales; family Paenibacillaceae; genus Brevibacillus; species Brevibacillus jepli. The sequence continues at coordinate 8,946 of NZ_JBFEFW010000059.1, read as the reverse complement.
TTATCTAAATGAACTGTTTGGGGAGAGAACCTTGTCTACGCACGTGACATTCTTTCACGCAAAGAAAATGTATATGCGTGGGGAAAGGATTCAAGATGGGTGAGAGTGTCCAGAAATGGGCACTCTTTTTTTGTGTTTGTAAAGAAAATGTAGTACTTGTGGGAAATTGTTTCGGTTCATCTGGATGTTACGCGGTAGTGTTAATGAGGTCTGCAGCGGTAAGAATTGCAGGAAAAAATATTGAAGATATCAAATTACTCAAAAAAACAATCATAAAGGAGTCGAGTATGTCCACAACATATAACGAACGTCAGGCACTACATATGACATTGCAATCTCTGCTTGAGCAACGACTATCTCTAAGAAGAGAGTATATGGAACGAGACAAAGAACTGGGGGAGGAGATCAAGCAGCTTTTGCACCGAATCCGTGAGTTGGACGAGCAGTATGGTGTACCTTCCAGCAAGGATGATCGGCAAGGAGAAACAACAAGTGGATCGGCGGTTCTCCATGAGATACCGACAAAGCGAGCGAGTAAAGCTCGAAAGCCGTATCAGCATCATGATTATCCGGGAATAGCTAGGAAGGTAGAAACGATTTTGGAGGAAGCGGCGGAACCGCTGACACTGACAGAACTATACGGGGAGCTGCAAAAACGTCGGGCAGTCGAATGGGCGAATCCGTACATGATTCTCCAAAAGGCGCTGAAGCATTCAGAGAGAGTCAAGATCGAGAAGGAAGGCAGAAAACTGGTGTTTTCGATTCGGTAAATTCTCTGATATGAGGCCTTGCCAGGGCACCGGAAAGACTGCATGTAGTTCGTCGCCTGGATGACAGTTGCGGGCGGATCGCTGGTAACGGAAACGGGCGACGCAGGACCCGAGGAATGAAGAAGGGCGTCTGCTCTTTGATCGGTTGATAACGACAGCGCGTGGCAACCAATAAAAGGCGACCTCGGCCAGATCGAGACGGAGTGGTGTCCTTCTCGTTGCCGAAAGCGGCCCAGACTGGAAAGCAGACAGCTGCGCCGGATGAGTTCAATTCGATTGGGGAGAAAGAGGCACGCCGATGTTTCTTGACGGTGGACCTGGATGGTCTCCAAAACTGTTAGACCCCAGGGAAAATAACTTACCGATGCTCCACTAATGTGGAGATTTTTTATTTGCATGTTCGTCCTTGTTCGCATATAATACAAACAAATGTTCGCATCATTGGGAGTGAGCTTCCATGCTGTCTGACATCGAGCGAAAGGTTTTGCGCATTATCGCCAACTTTTCCGTTGGTCGTCGGCGCACGCCGACAGTGGATGAGCTGTGCGTAAAAACCGGGCGCAGTCGTAGCGGCGTGATGGAGGTACTGGCCGCGTTGGCTCGGGAAAAGAGTATCGAGTGGATGCGATCCAGCCCCGGACGACATCACATTGCTGGAGGCGTGGGAAAGAAGGGAGTCAATAAGCTGGAGAGTAAGATAGGATAGATAACATGTTTGCTGCAAGTCGATTTGTTCTGCCTATATCTTGATGAGATTGTACATAATTCACTTAAAAGTAATTAGATGCTGTTAGGTAAATCCTAACAGCTTTTTAATTTATGCACACATACATTCAAAAGTTCATTTGAATGTATAAGGATAATGGTTTATGATAATAATGATCAAACGATGGTTTGATTGTCGGAGGTGATTTCATGAAAGAAAAAGATACATGTGAAATTTATTGTTATGACGAATCCAAGGTTCGTCGTGTCCAAGAGACTCTTGGTCAACAAGACATCCCAACTATGGCAAAGATGTTTAAGGTATTAGCGGATGAAACACGCATGAAGATAGCGTTCGCGTTATGCCAAGAAGATGAACTCTGCGTATGTGATGTAGCCAACATCATCGGGTCTTCGATGGCAACGGCTTCCCATCATTTGCGGATGTTAAAAGAATTGGGATTAGCAAAATATCGCAAGGAAGGGAAATTGGTTTTCTACTCGTTGGAAGATGAACATGTACGACAGCTTGTTCAAATTGCTTCGACACATAGTCAGGAGGTCGTGACCCATGGGAAGTAATGCAGAGCAAAAAAAGGTCTATCGGGTTCAAGGTTTTACCTGCACCAACTGTGCAGCCATCTTCGAGAAGAACGTCAAAAACCTGCCTGGCGTTCAAGAGGCACAAGTGAACTTTGGAGCTTCGAAGGTAACTGTTTTTGGAGAAGCAACTGTCGAGGAACTAGAAAAAGCAGGGGCATTTGAAAATCTGAAGATTATACCCGAAAGTGAACGGGTTGAAGAAAAGAAAGAACCGTTCTGGAAAGCGCACGGTAAAGTAGTGCTTTCAGCTGTCCTTCTACTCTTTGGATACCTGTTGGGTCAGCAATTCGGGGAAGAACATGTCCTTACTGCTGTAGTCTATGCTGCTTCCATTCTCATCGGCGGCTATGAGCTTTTCATTAAAGGGATTAAAAACTTGTTCCGTCTCCAGTTCGATATGAACACTCTCATGACCGTAGCCATATTAGGGGCGGCGGCGATTGGTGAATGGGGTGAAGGAGCAACAGTAGTCATCCTCTTTGCGATCAGTGAAGTATTGGAGCGTTACTCCATGGAAAAAGCTCGACAATCCATTCGTTCGTTGATGGACATCGCTCCGAAAGAAGCGTTAATCCGTCGTGGTAGCGAAGAGCTAATGGTTCATGTGGACGACATCCAAGTGGGCGACATTATGATCGTCAAACCAGGGCAGAAACTTGCCATGGATGGGGTTGTAATCAAAGGAACATCCACCATCAATCAAGCTGCTATTACAGGGGAATCTGTACCTGTCACAAAAACCGTTGGTGATGAAGTGTTCGCAGGTACGCTAAACGAAGAGGGGCTTCTTGAAGTCAAAGTAACAAAACGGGTTGAGGATACGACGATCTCCAAGATTATTCATTTGGTGGAAGAAGCGCAAGCGGAACGCGCTCCGTCTCAAGCATTCGTTGACCGATTTGCAAAGTATTACACGCCAGCGATTATGATCTTAGCACTGGGCATTGCTGTTGTTCCTCCGCTTCTACTTGGAGGCGGTTGGGGTGAGTGGATCTACCGAGGATTGGCGTTACTAGTGGTAGGATGTCCGTGCGCGCTGGTGATCTCCACACCTGTATCGATTGTCACTGCCATTGGGAATGCCGCAAAGAACGGTGTCTTGATTAAGGGTGGCATTCATTTGGAGGAAGCAGGACGATTGTCTGCAATCGCTTTTGATAAAACAGGAACTTTGACGAAAGGGGTACCAGTGGTTACGGACTTTATCACCTATGGTGGTCAAGAGAAAAATGAATTGTTGGCTATTGCAGCCGTCATCGAAAAAGGGTCCCAACATCCACTGGCTTCAGCAATTATCCGCAAAGCTGAAAACGAAAACGTCGATTTGTCATCCGAAGTAGAAGAGTTCCGATCCATTACTGGTAAAGGGGTAAAGGCAAAAGTAAAAGGGGAACTGTACTACATCGGCAGTCCGAATTTGTTTTCCGAGTTGAATACTTCGAACCTAACCGAAAAAATAAAAGCCGAAATCGAAGGTTTGCAAAAACAAGGAAAAACGGTTATGGTACTCGGAACGGAAAATGAGATACTTGCCCTAATTGCCGTTGCCGACGAAGTCCGGGAAAGCAGTAAAAACGTAATTCAAAAACTTCGAGAGTTGGGTATAACGAAAACCGTTATGCTTACAGGGGATAACCGTGCAACCGGGGAGGCAATTGGAAAACGGATTGGAATTCATGAGGTAAAGGCGGAACTGATGCCTGAGCATAAGCTGGAGGCCATTAAACAGCTGAAAGCACATGGGAAAGTAGCAATGGTGGGCGATGGTGTCAACGACGCGCCGGCACTTGCCACTGCTGATGTAGGGATCGCCATGGGTGGTGCCGGAACCGATACGGCTCTAGAAACAGCCGATATCGCACTAATGGCCGACGACTTGACCAAACTGCCGTTTACAATTAATTTGAGTCGAAAAACACTCAGTATCATCAAACAAAACATTGCTTTCTCGCTTTTAATTAAGCTGGTAGCACTACTGTTAATTGTTCCAGGATGGCTCACACTGTGGCTTGCCATCTTTGCCGACATGGGAGCGACTCTTATCGTTACGTTGAACGGATTACGCTTACTAAGGGTAAAAGAATAACTGTGTAAAGTGACTAAGAGGTTACGTCGGGACAATGAATTTGATCCGAAGGGTAACCTCTTTTTGTTTGGAACGATGGTTGCAGAAAAGATGGGGTTGAAGAAAAGTAAAAGGGAATGGTAAAAAGCGCCCTTATTTCAAGGCGATTCAGCGTGTAGACCTTGATATCCGGACTTGCATGTTATTATTGGGGGGATGTTTTTGATACGAAACTTCTAACTGGAAAATTTCTATCCATTTGATTAGTAAAAAAAGAAGGCTCCTCAACATGAAGAGCCGATAGCATTAGGAGCTATAAGATTTTTTCCATCGCCATCACGTCAACGAACTGGCCGTCCAGAATGCCCTGCTTTTCAAACACGCCGACTTCCCGGAAGCCCCTCTTTCGATATAGTCCCTGCCCGAGGCCATTGAAGGGGAATGTAAAGAGAACGATTTTATAGAATCCGTTGTTTTTCGCCTCTGTTTCTAATGCTTCGAGTAAATGGTTACCCACCCCACGGCCTCGTACACGGCGATCTACATAGACGGAAAGGTCAGCTACGCCGTTATAGGCACAACGATGAGAATAACGGTTCAAGGAGGCCCATCCTACAACTGATCCCTCCACTTCAGCAACAAGTACGGTATATCGACCTTGATGTTCTTGAAACCAGTTGTCCATATAAGTTAAGTCTTTTGTATCCAACTCCAACGTGGCAATCCGGTCCTCAATTCCCTGGTTATAGATGTGAAGGATGGACCCCAGATCGTGATGCTGAGCTTTCCGAATCGTAACCTGTTTCATGGCCTTTCCCCCAAAATCCTGTTTCTTTATTTTTGATCACAGCAGTTCTCTTTGTCGTTCTTCACTTCTTCAATATTTACATTACAGCACGATTCTTTGTCGCTTTTCACTTCTTCAATATTTACATTACAGCACGATTCTTTGTCGCTTTTCACTTCTTCAATCTTCACATCGCAGCAAGATCCTTGCTTACCAAAGATTTTTTTCAACAAACCCATAGATATCACCTCCTTTAAATGAAGTAAAACAGGAAGCCGGATAGGGTAGCCATCATCATAACAGAAGCCACGAAAGCAGCAACCAATCGCTTCTGAAAGATGGTATTCAACAGTGTTACTTCAGGCAAACTGGCTCCGGCAGAACTGATCATCAAGGCCATGACCGGTGCAATTGCCATGCCTTTGGCAATCAGGATCTGGGACATGGGAATCATCATCGACAGACGAACGTATAACGGAATTCCAATGGCTGCAGCCACAGGAACCAACCACCACTGGTTACCGCCAAACATAGAGGAGATCCATTCAGTTGGAACCACGCCATGAATGACCGATCCAATAGCCGCGCCAATGATCAGATAGGGGTAGACGGTTTTCATTAGCCCTACCGTCTCCGACCAAGCTGCTTTCCAACTGAATGTGTTCGTTTTTTCTTCAAAACCGGTCATAACCACTCGCTTCACAGCCTTTTCGAATCCAAGCTTTTCAAGGGTAAAACCGATCATGACCGACAATACAGAGGTAATCACGGTATAGGCTACAGCTACTTTGACACCCAGCATGGCGCCCATCAGCGTGATAATGGTCGGGTCAAGGACAGGGGAGGAGAACAAAAACACCATCACGATGCCAAAACGAATTTTCTTATTCAATAGGTTCACGACAACGGGAATGGTGGAGCAAGAGCAAAACGGCGTGACAAAAGCAAAGAGCAGAGCTGCCAGCGCGCCCAAGACAGTGTTTTTGCCTGATAAGTACTGATTCAATTTGTCATAAGGAATAAATCCTTGAATCAGATTAATCAGGAGCGAAATTGCCACAAATAAAAGGGTTAACTCAATGGCAATCGAGAAGAAACTTTCCAATACATCCCAAAACATGATCATCACCCTTGTCTTTTTATTTGCAAAATGCAAGTATTATGTTGAAAAGAAACTACCCCAAGGGAGTAGTACAACACTTGTCGGTTTTGGCCATCGCCTCATTCAACAACTTAATGGAACGAATGACAGTCTCTTTTTCAAACTCGTTCATATGCGAAAAGATTTCATCCAAGTAAGCGTTCATCTGCTGATCGATTGTCGCGGCCACTTCTTTTCCCTCTGGTGTAAGGGAAAGGATATGTACCCGTCGATCTTCCGGATCGGGTGTTTTTTTCACCAGATTCATTTTCATCAACGTTTGGATCTGCCGGCTAAACGTTGTAATGTCTGTCCCCAACGCTTCTGATACTTGTTGCATGGATGGTTTGTGCTGCCGTTCGATTTCATATAAAATGTGGCTTTGAATCAAGGAAATCTCCCGGCCGCCTGAGATGCAGCAGTATTTATTGAGAAATCCGAAACGGCGGGTCATGATTTGGAATAGTTCTCGAAGGTTTTCCATGGAAAATCACCTCTGCTTAAGTTATATACGTTTTATTTGCAAAATGCAACTAAAAAATTATCAAGAAAAAAATTTGATCGATATCACATAATAAAGTGAACTTGGAATCAAGAATGCCCAAACTTGGGGGAAAGCCGTTTTTCATATTGAAATAACCATATGGTTATAATAATATTGTGTCGAGAGAGGAGGGTGTGAGATTGGACATGGACACGAAGACATTAGTCAATGCATTGAAAGCATTAGCTGACCCGACAAGGCTAAAAATCATCGCCTTGTTAAATACCCGCAGCTGTTGTGTCTGCGAACTGGTCCCCATCTTTGGGATTTCCCAACCGGCTGTGTCTAAACACATGAGCCGTCTAAAAAGTGCAGACCTGGTGATTGAAACAAGAAAGGGGCAATGGGTCTTTTATTCTATCAACCAAGAACGGTATGAACAAGTATGTCATGCATTGGGCAACCTGCCCGATTACTCCCATGAATTTGAGAAACTGGGAGAGCAGGGTCTCCTGGTGACCTGCGAATAGAAAAAAGATGGGAGAGAGATCATGTTTGCCATCTGGAGTGCCTTTCTGATCTTCGCCGTGACGTTGACCTTCGTCATTTGGCAACCGAAGGGACTGAACATTGGTTGGTCCGCAACGGGCGGAGCGATCTTGGCTTTGTTGTTTGGCGTGGTAAGTATTACAGATGTTGTTACGGTAACCGGCATTGTATGGAACGCGACGCTTGCCTTTGTGGCTATTATCTTGATTTCGTTGATTTTAGACGACATCGGCTTTTTTGAGTGGTCAGCCTTGCATATGGCGCGGTTAGCAAAAGGAAACGGCCGACTGATGTTCGTGTATGTGGTTCTCTTGGGAGCCGCCGTTGCAGCCTTTTTCGCCAATGATGGAGCAGCGCTGATTCTTACGCCGATTGTTCTTGCGCAAGTGAGGGCATTGAAGTTTCCAGACAAGATGATTCTTCCCTTTATCATGGCCAGTGGGTTTATTGCGGATACCACTTCGTTACCGCTTATCGTCAGCAATCTGGTCAACATCGTTTCTGCCGATTACTTTGACATTGGATTCGTTGAATATGCGTCACGCATGATTGTTCCTAACTTCTTCTCACTGGGAGCCAGTTTACTTGTCCTGTACTTGTACTTCCGAAAAGATATTCCCAAGCAGTACGATCTATCCCAACTGAAACAACCCCATGAAGCGTTAAAAGACGTTCGCCTGTTCCGGTTGTCCTGGGTCATTCTGGCTATCCTACTTACAGGCTACCTGATGAACGAAATCGTCGCCATTCCGGTTTCGGTTACAGCAGGAGTGGCAGCCATCATCTTTATGTTGGCTGCACAAAGGAGTAAGGCCATTGAGACAAAACGTATCATTAAAGAAGCCCCCTGGGCGATTGTTGTTTTTTCCATTGGGATGTACGTTGTCGTGTATGGCTTGCGTAATGTCGGTCTGACCGACATGTTGGGGCAGTTGATCCAAACTTTTGCCAATCAGGGACTGTTTGCCGCAACGGTTGGCATGGGTTTCTTGTCCGCAGTCCTGTCTTCCATCATGAACAACATGCCCACCGTCATGATTGACGCGCTGGCCATTCAGGGGACACAGACGTCCGGCGTCATCCGGGAAGCATTGGTGTACGCCAACGTAATCGGCAGCGACTTGGGTCCGAAAATTACCCCCATTGGCTCACTGGCGACACTGCTCTGGTTGCATGTCTTATCCCGTAAAGATGTAACCATTACATGGGGAAAATACTTCAAAACCGGAATCGTTCTGACGATCCCGACGCTGTTTATCACGCTGGTGGGACTCTATTTGTGGTTGCAAATTGTTGCCTAATAACCGACATCGATAACATCGTAAAGGAGATTGAAACACATGGAAAAAAAACCACTCGTGTACTTTCTGTGCACCGGAAACTCTTGCCGCAGTCAGATTGCAGAAGGCTTCCTGAAAGCATTAGGCAGTGACCGTTATGAAGTAAAAAGTGCCGGTCTGGAAGCACATGGGCTGAATCCCCGCGCCGTACAGGTAATGAAAGAAGCCGGTGTAGACATCAGCAGTCAAACATCCGATGTGATTGATCCAGAAACCCTCGCTCGTGCTGATTATGTGATTACGCTTTGCGGTCATGCCGATGAGCATTGCCCGATGATCCCCAACAAGAACGCAGTAAAATGGCACTGGGGTTTTGATGATCCCGCGAAAGCTACGGGAACCGAGGATGAAATCATGGCAAAATTCCGTACCGTTCGTGATTCCATTAAAGCCCGAATCGAACAGTTCCTTGCTGAAGGCAAATAAGGAGCCATTCCTGTAATGAAGAAATTTGAGCTTTGAAAGAAAAAAGCGCCTCCTGTATGCTGGGTCTTGGAATGGT
>NZ_JBFEFW010000058.1:0-11508 GCF_047229145.1 Brevibacillus jepli | reverse complement strand
TAAGCGCAATTCTCGTACCGTTGTGTCTTACAGTTGGTATTTTTACGGTTAGAAAAAGCAATAGAGTACATAATCCCAAAAGATCATTATTCATCTTTTTCTGTGGGTCATTGAATATCATGATATCTGCAGTGATCTTGTTTAATTTAATTGTCAAATCGGTTTGAGCTACTACATTGAATTGATTAGTAAAGGGACAAGGGATGTAATGAACCAGATGCAAGACGACTGGAAGAACGGCAAGCCTCAAACTTCCGATACTGGTATCTCCCAATGAGAGGAATAGAGGAAATGCCATCTGCTCTTGATAAGACAAAGGAAGTTGTCCTTACTAGATTACTCAAAACGTCAAACGGGGAACAAAATGTTACTATCAAAGAACATATAAGAGAGAGCTACAGAGGTTTTGGCCTATTACTGACTTATACTCTACTCGATGAACTTCTTAATCAGGGTTTTGAGTGGGTTCATCAATCAAAATGTTCTACTATGTGGTGATCAGCTCACTTTTGCCCGACTATCGTATAGAAAGAAGGTAAAAATCATGGATGATCCAAGAGTTCTATTTGCATTTTTCGGTCTTATTGGTTTAGCTTTTGCTTTAGGCAGCGTGGTTAAATTAAGAAAGGGTAGATACATAGAATCATTATTAGTAGTTCTAATGGCTTTTTTTGTAGCTTTTTTTATACCAATGTTCGTACTTAAATTATTCAACAGTTAAATCTAAACAATCCCGACATTCACGACAGCATTAATTGAAAAGAGGGAACTTAATGTATCATATTTTAACAACAATACCTGTCTTTAATAACCCTTTGGACCATAAGACTTACATCAATGATGTCAGTCATTTAGAAAACATGCAAAATTTGGTGCGGAAATACGAAATCGAAACCGGAAGAGCTTTTCCTGAAGATCATAAATTGCATTTTTATCATGTGAATCATGTGATTGAATGGGAGAAAAAGATACTGGGTCTAGAAACTTTCTGGATAGCTCGCATGATGGCAGAAGAAAAAATACCGTTTGATCCAATTGATCGAATTGCTAAATTGCTTGTAACAGGTAGACCATCAAAAGTCCTTGTAATATTTCAAATCGTTAAAGAAGAAGATGTAAGTAAAATTAGAAATAAGTCTCTTAAATTTGCTCTACAATCAGATGCTATTTTTATTTCATAGGGGAACTTACAACATGTGTATTTTGACAACCATGGTGAGCAGCTACGAAGGAACATTTTGAGTAAGGAAATCTAAAACATACCTGAGTTCAACGAGGAGCATCTAAAATGGCAGAAGTCATGATTCAAAAGATAGTAGATGAATCTATCCATGAGGACATGCACAGGGCAGATCCTGGTTTGGGAAAATATCGCGTTGAAGTTCACCCTTTCCTACCTAATGTAGATCGGGATCTTCGAATCATTTTAATATCAAAAGGAATAGTGGGGATTCCATTTTTAGTTTCCCGAAAGGCAGTTATTGTGCCAAATGATGATTACATAATCACTAAAACTATCGCATATGAATTTCCAGATTTTGATTGGTATGATATTCAAATTGGTTCCCATCCAATCAAAGCGTCCCCCTATACAACAATACAAAAAATTAATCCGCGCGAACTAAGTTGCATTCGTTTTATAGACAAGAAACAGTTAAATAAGTGGCAAAAACCCATAAGGAAAGCAATTGGAAACTACATAATAGAGCAAACGAAACATTAATATAGAGGGTACATCTCTGGGTCATATTTCAGTGACCGCTCCCTTGAAACCTCCAGTGAAGAGGAATCTGTTTCGTCCCCATTTGATTAACCGACAATAAGCACATTAGTCGTTACCGTACTGCCTATAGGTAATTTCCGTTAGACAGCACCTTCTCCGGTTCTCCTTGATCAAACAAGAAATATCAAAAGCCCGCAATTAGCGGGCTAACAAGCTTTATGAAGAACAAAATCAACGAACACCGGCGTCCGAAGCATCCCGTTCTTTGTCCAGTTTCGAAATTTTACCGTCGCTCGCATGCGCGGTTCCAGATATACGAAATTTCTGTCCTCTCGTATTACAAGCTGGTCGCACACTCCGCGAAACGCTTGTTTATGGACAGGTGGCACCCCGCCCTTTTCGTCGATAATCCCTACCGTCCGCAAACATCCGTCTGTTCCCATAACGGAAACTATCCAACCAAACTTTCCTTTCCTGTACCCGCTTATAAAAACTTCGACATACTGGTAGTTGATCACCTTAATCCAGTCTGAAGATCTCTTCCCGACATACAAGCTATCCTTCCGCTTGCATACGATCCCTTCCAAGTTTTGCTGCTTTATAGCCTCAAACAACGCGATGCCTTCATTCTCAAGAAACTGAATCTTGTGAATCGCAGTTGTGTCTGGCAGCACTTCATTCAGCATCTCCTTGCGCTGAAGCAGGGGTAGCCCACGTAGGTCCTTACCGTTGAAATGGAGAATATCGAAAACCATATATCTTAAATTCAGCCGCTTTGCAGTAGAGGCGATTTTGTCAATACCATTGATTTGCGACCTACTCTGGATTAATTCGAAGTCAATCTGTCCGTCCTGATCGACGCAGTATACTTCGCCATCCAATATAACGTCAGACTCGACCGGCAACGTGTGCAGCTCAGGATATTGAATTGTGCATTCAGGGGTATTGCCAACAAAACGCGGAAAGCGTACGCTAAGAAACCTTGAAATTTATTAGCCTCAATCTATCCAAATGATTCCATCCAAAAGAAGCAAACCCTCCCTACTTTGCAAGGGCTAGGGGGATTACCAAGAATATAAAAGAGAAAAGAATCGGAAATAAGATCAACCTCAAATAGTCGGTGATTCCTTAAGTATAAGAAACGTTGGCTTTTTTATATAGAAAAATCCTTAGAGTATATTTTCGTCAAAATGTTGGATGGACCCCTAAAGGGAAAAAAAGGGGAGCCGTGGGGGCTCCCGCAAAGAATCCCGTTTCTATTGGTTTGCTCTAGCAAGCATTTTTTGCATTTCCGTCATGAATTCTTCCGAAGCGGAATCGATGGAGGCTGCGCCGAAGGCGATTTTCTCGCTCGTCAATTTCAGAAGCTTGATGAATTCGTTGTCATAAGGGAAGTGCTCGTATCCGTTGCCCGTCGAAATCTTCGTCGCGAGCGAGATGTAGTCGTACAGAATTTTGTCGATCGGAGTCGATTCCGCGGACAGCGCGTCGCGGATTTTCGCCGAAGGCGGAACGCCGCGGGTGCTGCCCAGGATAGCGGCCGCTTCCGGATCGTTGACCATGAAGTCCATGAACTTGGCGACTTCCTCCGGATATTTCGTTCCTTCATAGGAAGTAATGAATTGTCCGGACACCGGAGGGCTCATGCCGTTGCCGGCAGGACCGGCAGGGTTCGGCAGCAGGCCGAGCTGGTCTTCCGTCAAAGCTTGATAACCGAAAATTTGCGAAGCGGATGCGCCCTGGATGGCGACTTGCCCTTTCACGATCAACGATTTGTCGACGGCATCCGGCGGATTGGCGACTTGAACTTCCGCAGGTACGATCGCTCCGGCTTGGCGAAGCTCGTCCCACATCGAGAACCAGTTGACCACGTCCTGCTTGTCGAACTTGAGCTCGCCGCTGCGATATAGCTCTTTGCCGTGGGCGGCCAGGTAAGTGGTGAAGGACGCGTTGTCGCTGGACAGATCGTAAGAGCCGTAGAAGCCTTTGCCAAGCTTCTCGCTGATTTGCAGCGCGCTGTTCTTGAAGTCGTCGAACGTCCAGCTTTCGCCGTTCGGGACCGGAACGCCGGCTTTGTTGAACATCGTCGCGTTGAACAGCAAGGCTGTCTGGCTGACGCCCAGCGTGACGCCGTACAATTTGCCGTCCGCGGTCGCTTCGTTGATCAAGCTTTGATCGAAGTCTTCCAGGCGGATGGCATTGCCGACATACGGCTGCAAGTCGAGCAGCGCGTTGCGTCCGACGTACTCCATGATGTTGCCGCCCATCTGGATCAGATCCGGAGCGTTGCCCGCGGCGATCTGCGTGTTCAGCTTGTCGAAGTAGCCGTCCATGCCGGAATATTCGGCCGTGATTTTGATGTTCGGATTCTGTTTCTCGAACAGCTCGATGGCGGCAAGCGTTTTATCGTGTCTCTCTTGCGACCCCCACCATGCCATTCTGAGTTCAACGTTGCTCGGTTTCTCCGAAGCTTTGGCCGAAGCGCTGGGACTGGCTGCGCCAGAGCCCGACTTGGAGTCGTTCGCGTTGCCGCAAGCGGACAGCAGAAGCGCGCATGTCGCTAGCGCGGCGAACAAAGGTTTTTTGCGTAACATGGAATCGGACCTCCTTTTTTTAACCTGCATGTTCATCATAAGAACTATTCGGTCCCGCGAACATAAAGAAAAGTAAGGGGAACGTATAAAAATGTTAGGTGTTGCCGAAGACGCAGAAAGAAAAGGCGTCCCTTGGTCCGTTTCGGACGACGGAAGGGACGCCTCTGTTACTCCAATGTACTTTCTTATAGTGCGTGTTCAAAAAGTCGGCTTTTCAGGACCGAGAAGGTTGGATGAAGCTTAGGGATTGAGGAGCGGAGCGTAGGAAAACCTACGTGAGCACCGGAAAGCCCGGCTGAATTCAAGATTCGATGTCGAATTCCCTTCCTGCTCTACTTCGTCATCAAAAGCTGACTTTTTGAACATCCTCTTATAGATAAGAATGCTTGGCGTAGGTCCGCTTGTAGCGCTGCTCAAGTCCGTTGGAAACGAGCTGGAAGCCCATGATCAGCAGGACGTAGGAAGCCAGGGGAATGAACAGAATCCATTGATTCACGTACAGGAAGCCCCGGGCTTGTCCGATCAAACCGGCCCATTCGTTGGTGCGGCTATGATACTCGGGAGGGTCCATGTACATCGTCGTGCCGCCTACGAACAGGTTAAAGATCGCCAGCTGCCCGAACAGCGTCAGCACGAGCACGATTTCCTGCACGAGCAAAATGAGGAAGCTTTCCTTCAGGAACGGGAACAGATGAGAACGAACGATCGTCCAATGCCCGGCCCCGAGCGATTCGCTGGCAAGCACGTAAGGCCGGTCGCGCAGGACGAGCGTCTTATCCTTGATCGTCGACAGGACGGAAGGGACCCCGACCGCCGTCAGCACGATTCCGAGCAGCACGGAAAGCTGCAGCGGAGACAGGGAGGAATTGATCGAGATGCCGATCAGCAGCAGCCACGTGATCAGGAAGATCGGAATGCCGTTGAGCGCCTTCCAGGAGTCCCCCGCGGACCGCTTGTCCGCTTTGTTCCCTCCGAAATAGCCGAGCAGCATGCCGAGCAGACCGCCTGCGAATACGCGCGCCAAGGCGATGCCGAAGGACAGGAACAGCGTATATTTCGCGCCGTCCAGCAGCTTGGCCAGCAGGTCGTAGCCGTATTTGTCCGTGCCGAGCGGATATTCGCTGCCCGGAGCGGCAGGAGGAGCGACGACTGTTCCCTTGCCTTGATCGTCCACGATATATTCGACTTTTAATTGGTCTTGCAGATCGTGGGGCGACAAATATCCGCCGAACAGGGCGCCGAGCGTAATCAGGACGGTAATCGCCAGTCCGGCCAGCAAGCTCTTGTTCATCGGGCGATCACCTTCTCCCATCCCCATAGATACAGTCTGATCAGCGCGTATACGACGGCGTACAGAACAATTAATGTCATTAATCCATTAACGACCAGCGCGTATTGGTACCCGCCGAAGCCGAAAGCGTCGGAGAACAGGAACATTGTCACTCCATTGAGGTTGTACAAATATTCCACGACGAAAATGTTGCCCATGAGAATGCCGAGCAGCTTGTGCAGATCCGCCTTGAAGAAGGGAAGCACGTTGGGCAGGGCATGATGGAAGACGATGCGCATTCTGCTTAATCCGCTCGCTTTGGCGAAGCCGATGTAATCCTCGCTCAGCGTAAGCTTCATCTGCATCGCCACGTTCCGGATCATGTAGTTGGCCGGAATGATCGTGGCAGAGAGCAGCGGCAGCGCGATCGCGGGATCGTCCGTGGACAAGCTGGCGACCTGGAACACGACGGCTCCGGTTTTCGATGCGATGAAGACGACGGCGAATTGCAGCAGCATAATCATTACGAAGTCAGGCAGCGCGCCCAGCAGCTCGACGATCCGTTTCAGCCATTCGGCCTTGGAGAGGGCGAAGTAAACGCCGATTATCAGGCCAAGCGTCATGCCGAGCAGGCTTCCGGCGGAAATATAGAAGAACGACACTTTGAAGGAAGCGCCGATCCGCTCCCAGAAGGAGTATTCGTTTTTGCCGGAGACGAAGCGGAAGGAATCCCCCGATCCGAGTCCGCCTAAGTAGTCGCTTAAGGCGGCAAAGCTTTGCGACCAGTGCAGCCGAAGCGAGCCGCCGTCCCCGTCCAGCTGAAGCAGCAGCGGAAGAAGGGAGACGGAGAGTATGAACGCCAGCGCGATTGGAACGATCATCGAGGCTTTGACGAGCCTGAGCATGCTGAATTTCGCTTCCTTTCCATCATTCTGATCCATCTAGTATAGCTTCGGACAGAAAAGATGAGAAGCGGATTCCGCAAAATCCAGGCGCCGTTAACATGATACAAACGAGGCATTTCTTACATTAATCAACGGACTATTCCTCGATGCGCTGAATTTTCCGCACACTTGTAATAAAATGGCATCATTGCGCAGCTAAAACCGGGGGTGGATACCGTTGAGTAAGAGGCACGTGATGCTGATCGCCGCAACCGCTCTAGCGCTAATAGCCGGGGGATGCGCTTCGAAGCCGGACGGCGGAGGGGAATGGAAAACGTTCGAGCAGGACGAACAGGCGTCGTTAAAGGTGATGTACTGGGACGAGCAGTCGTTCCATGAGGATTACGGGAATCTGTTTAAAAGTTATTACCCGAACGTCGAATTCGAAGTGATCGGGCTTCCGGTCGGCTCGGATCCGTCGCTTACGGTTACCGAATTATACAACCGGCATATCGAAGAGAACCGCCCGGATATTCTATTTGTCGACAAGCACCGGTGGCTTGCGGAGGAAGGCAAGCTGTTGGAGCTGGACCCGATCATCAAGCGGCAGGAGTACGACTTGAGCGGCTACATGCCGGCCGTTCTCGCCAAGCTCCGGGAGGAGGGGGACGGCAAGCTGTATGGTCTGTCCCCGAATTTCAGAAGCTTCGGTCTCTATTACAACGCCGCCTTGTTCGAGAAATACGGGATAGAGCGGCCTCGCGATTCGATGACGTGGGAAGAAGTGTTCGAGCTGGCGAAGCGGTTCCCGGCTGACGGAGAAGGGAACGACAGGGTGTACGGGTTTACGTTGGACGGATTTTCGTCGCCGCTGACGGACATTGTGTACAGCCTGATGGCGCAAAACAGAAAAATTCTCAATGCGGACGGGACGGCGGTCGGGCTGGAAGGCGATTCCTGGAGGGGGATTTTCGAATCGATCGTCAGCGTCGTGCGATCCGGGTCCTTCTACTTGCCGACGCCGGAAGAGACCGCCAAGCGGACGAGATTCATAGAGGACGACCGATTCCTGATGGGGAGGTCGGCCATGACGTATCGGGATCATCTCTATCTTCGCCAACTGGAGAATGCCTCCGTCGACTGGGCGGTCGTCAGCGCTCCCGTCGATGCGCTTAATCGCACGCAGAGCAGCGCCTACGAGCCGGGTCCGGCATTCGTCATCAGCAGGCAGTCTGCCAATCCCCGCGCGGCGTGGGAATTCGTCAAGTACGCCAATTCCGGGGAGTTCGCCCAGATCAAGTCGAAATCGAGCTCCGACTTCCTGTTCAGCAGAACCGAATACATCCGTCCTCCGTCGGAGCGCGACGTGACGGGACTGTATACACTGGATCCTGTCGCGAATGCGAGCGACGAGTTCGCGGCGCTCGAACCGAGGCTTAAAGTCGACTTGGTGGAGTTGATCGCAAGCGAATTGACGGCCGCGGCGGAAGGCAGCAAGACGCTGGACGCGGCAATCGAAGCAATGCGCGAGGACGGCAATGTTTTGCTGGCGCAGATGAAGGCGGCGAGACCGTGAATGCTCGCGAGAAAAAACGGTCAAGGGGCTGTTCGACATGAACCATATAGGCCGGATAAAATCGGCGATTCTCGCATTTGCGCTAGTCGTCGCAGGCTGCGACGGCGGAAGCGCGCCAAGCGGTGAGTGGGCGCCGCTCGGCTCGGAGGAAGAAGCGGCGATAAGAATCGGCTATTGGAGCGAGAAGCAATTCAACGACGACTACGGATTGATGTTTCGGAGCAAGTATCCGAACGTGAGCTTCGAAGTAATCGGCTTGGACGACCTGTATTCCGACCCGACCCTGACCGCCGCTCAGGCGTATGCCAAGTATATCGAACGTCATCAGCCGGACGTCTTGTATCTCGGCAATACTTACCGAACGTTGGCCCAGGAAGGAATGCTGCTTGAACTGGACCCTTGGATCGAGAAGCACAAATTCGATCTGGACAGCTATTCGCCTGTGTCCCTCGCGCTTCTTCGCCAGGAAGGGGACGGTAAGCTGTACGGGCTAAGCCCGAATTTTTCTTCCTACGGAATTTTCTACAATGCAAAATTGTTCGAGAAGCACGGCGTCATGCTTCCTCATAACGCGATGACTTGGGAAGAGCTGTTCGAGCTGGCGAAGCGGTTTCCGACGGCCGGGGACGACGACAGCCGGCTCTACGGATTCACGATCGACGGCTACTCGTCTCCGCTGTTCGACATTCTGTACAGCCTTGCCGGCCAAAATAGAAAGCTGGTGGACGCCTCGAAGTCAAGGTTGACGGTTGACGGCGAGCAGTGGAGAAAGCCGTTCGAAGCAATCGTCGACGTATTCCGCTCCGGTTCGTTCCGCCATCCTTCGCCCGAAGAGCTGACCAGAACGATGAGGACGGCCGGGGACAATCGGTTTCTTGCCGGCCAGTCGGCGATGACTTACAGCCAGTCGTATTTGATTCGGGCGTTAAGCTCTTCGGCCCTCAATTGGGGCGTCGTCTCCGCGCCGGTAGACGGGCTCGACCGGTCGAAGAGCGGCTCGTATAGTCTGGACGGCGTGTTCGCCATCAGCAAGACCACCCGCAACGCGCGGGCGGCATGGGAATTCGTCCAATACGTCAATTCGGCCGATTTCGCCCAGGTGACGTCCAGAGCGGGCAGGGAAGTGCTGTACAGCCGTTCCGAATTCATACGGCCTCAGGAGGGCCGGGACATCTCCGGCTTGTACAGTCTTGAGCCTCTGCTCCACGCAGATGAATCGTTCGCTTCACTTCCGAATCCGGTTCAAGCGAAGCTTACGCTTGCGATCGTTAACGAGCTCATCGCGGTCATCGATCATTCCAAAACGCTGGACGAAGCGATCGAAGCGATGCTGGCGGAAGGGGAGGAGATACTGCTTCAAACGAATGCGGAGGAGAAGTCCGGTTGAAATGACTCTTTGATCGTGTTAGGATATACGTATTCTAATGTTGGGAGTGAATGGATCGAATGTGATTATTCTTGCGAACGGTAAAACAATATCGCTTCAAGCGATCGTCTGTTTTATTTTGTCGTGCAAGAAAATTGCATTCCTCTTTCGCTCAGACCGTATATCCTGATTCTGCCCGCTTGCGGGTCGGGTTAGCCGTATATCTATTTGAGTCGCGAGAATGTAATTTTCTTGCGGCTTATTTATTTGTGCGGAGGGATGTATTTTATGTCATTAATTAATGTGCAAAACCTTACGTTCGCCTATGACGGCAGCTACGATAACATTTTCGAAAACGCGAGCTTTCAGATCGATACCGATTGGAAGCTCGGATTCACGGGGAGGAACGGCAGAGGGAAGACGACGTTCCTCAACCTGCTGCTGGGCAAATACGAATATGAGGGAACGATTCACGCGAGCGTGGATTTCGAGTATTTTCCGTTCCCCGTGCGGAACAAAGAAAGCAATACGTTGGACGTCGTCGACGAAATATTGCCGGACTACGAGTATTGGCAATTGTCGCGCGAGCTGTCGCTGCTCAAGCTGTCGGACGACGTGCTGTACCGTCCGTTCGAATCGCTGTCCAACGGGGAACAGACGAAGGTGCTGCTGGCCGCGCTGTTTCTGAAGGAAAACAGCTTCCTGCTGATCGACGAACCGACGAACCATCTGGACTTGAACGCCAGACGAATCGTGAGCGACTACTTGAAGGCCAAGAAAGGCTTCATTCTCGTCTCGCACGACCGTGCCTTCCTCGACAACTGCGTGGATCACGTTCTGTCCATCAACAAGACGAATATCGAGATTCAGCGCGGCAATTTCTCCGACTGGTGGGACAATAAGCAGCGCCAGGACAACTTCGAGCAGGCCGAGAACGAGAAGCTGAAGAAGGACATCAAGCGTCTGAACGAAGCGGCCAAGCGGACGAGCAAGTGGTCGGACGAGGTGGAGAAGTCGAAAACCGGCATCCGGAACGCCGACTTCTTCGTGGACAGAGGCTATATCGGCCATAAGGCCGCGAAAATGATGAAGCGTTCCAAATCGATGGAGCGCAGGCAGCAAGAGGCGATCGACGAGAAGTCGAAGCTGCTTAAAAACGTCGAAAATGCGGAACAGCTGAAGCTTGCGCAGCTTGCTTACCATAAAAGCCGGCTTGTCGAGCTCGACCGGGTATCGATCCGCTACGGGGAGAGAACGGCGTGCGAGGACGTCGGCTTCACGGTCGAGCAAGGGGACAGAATCGCGCTAATGGGACCGAACGGTTCCGGCAAATCGAGCATTCTCAAGCTGATTTGCGGGGAAAAGCTTGAGTACGACGGTACGCTCAGGGTGGGAAGCCAGCTCAAAATTTCCTACGTCTCGCAGGACACGTCGTTTTTGCGCGGCAGCTTGACGGATTACGCGAGGAGCAGCGGCATCGACGAAAGCTTGTTCAAGTCCATTTTGCGCAAGCTCGACTTTGCCCGGGTTCAGTTCGAGAAGGACATGTCCGCCTACAGCGGCGGGCAGAAGAAGAAGGTGCTGATCGCGCGCAGCCTAAGCGAGCAGGCGCATCTGCACGTATGGGACGAACCGCTCAACTTCGTGGACGTCATCTCCCGCATGCAGATCGAAGAGCTGCTGTTGGAGCATTCGCCGACGCTTCTGTTCGTGGAGCACGACAGCGAGTTCTGCGACAATATCGCGACTAAGGTCGTGCGGCTGTAATAGGGGGATTGGCGGGGCTGCAACCGGATGGGATCGGGTTAGAGTGAGTCGAGGCGTGTGTTTAGGGCTGCAACCGGACTGGGTCGGGTTAGAGCGAGCGTCGGCGCATTTTTAGGGCTGCAACCGGATGGGATCGGGTTAGAGCGAGCAGCGGCGTGTGTTTAGGGCTGCAGCCGGACTGGGTCGGGTTAGAGCGAGCGTCGGCGCATTTTTAGGGCTGCAGCCGGATTGGGGCGGGTTAGAGCGAGCGTCGGCGTGTGTTTAGGGCTGCAGCCGGACTGGGTCGGGTTAGAGCGAGCGTCGGCGCATTTTTAGGGCTGCAGCCGGA
>NZ_JBFEFW010000057.1:0-13498 GCF_047229145.1 Brevibacillus jepli | reverse complement strand
GATGAACCGCCGTATACCGAACGGTACGTACGGTGGTGTGAGAGGACGGGGGTTAGTCACCCCCTCCTACTCGATTTTTCGGGATCGGTCGATGACGGTCGATTTGTCCATAAAAATCACCGTGCGAATGAGGTGAGGGGACAATCCGCGAATTGACACACAACGGGGAAACACGATACATTCAGAGTAACTTAACGAATGAGGTGGCATGCTTTACATGAAGAAACCGTCTAACGAAGTTTTGTACGAGGAAGCATCGACTTACAAAGACATGCTCCTGCGCAAAAGCTGGAAAATGCGCATTAACGAGACCGTAATGTTCGTGCTGGGAATGATGATTCTCTCTCAATTTTTCCCGACCAATGACACGAGATTCAAGGTCCTTGTTTTTGCCATTGCCATTGCAGTTGTTGGATTGTCTCCATTCCTGTACAGATCGGTTCTGCGTCCAGTCTACAAGCTGACAAAGACTCACCTGATTATCTCCATGTCAGGACAGGAAAAGAGCTACCCGCTGTCTGAAGTAGAGCAAATTTATGAAGGCCGTCATTTTTATCGTGTAGGCGGCAAAAAAGAATCACTGATGGTTTCCAGGGAATTTCTCAACCGTTTAAATGAGCGCTTGTTTTACTATAAAAAAGGGAACAAGAGGAGATAGGAATGAAACCGTTTTGTCGTGACACTTGGGTAGAGGTTGATTTGGATGCCATCCGGGCGAACGTCGAGACATTCAGACGTCATTTGCCAGAAAAAACGGGTATTATGGCTGTTGTGAAAGCTGACGGGTACGGTCATGGCGCTGTCCATGTCGGAAAAGAAGCGTTGGCGAGTGGTGCGGATTCTCTGGCGGTCGCTTTGCTGGATGAAGCGCTTGTCTTGCGGAAGGCTGGGATCAAGGCTCCGATTTTGGTGTTGGGATACACACCTGTCGAGTCCATCGTCATCGCGAGCGAGCTGGAAGTGGAGTTAACGGCTTACAGCGTCGAATGGATCACCAAAGCGAACGAATTCCTTCAGCAAAACAATCAGAAGCCCGTTGGTATTCACGTGAAAGCCGATACGGGCATGGGCCGCTTGGGTGTCCGGACAAAAGAAGATTTGCTTGCGGTCGTTGATGCCCTTGAACAATGCGCAAAGCTTAAGTGGACAGGTATTTTTACGCATTTTGCCTGCGCGGATGAACCAGATACAACCCATGTGCGACGACAACACGACTTGTTTCAATCCTTTTTGCAAGCACTGCGTGAAGCAGATAAAACATTGCCGGCGGTTCATTGCTGCAATACGGCTGCGGCTATCGCATTTCCCGATTGGGGGTATGATACGATTCGTTTAGGCATAGGTTTATACGGATTGTATCCTTCTTTGTACATGAAAGAACGTGCGGATGTCGTTCTTGCCCCTGCCTTGGCGCTGAAGACCCGAATTGCCCACGTAAAGAAGGCCGATGAGCCATTCACGGTCAGCTATGGTGCTACGTATGCAGCACAGCCTGATGAGTGGATCGCAACATTGCCGATCGGATACGCAGATGGCTATTCTCGCCTTTTGTCCAATCGTGGTGAGGTGCTGTACAAGGGATCTCGCTATCCGATTGCAGGCAGAGTTTGCATGGATCAAATCATGGTTAGCCTGAATTCGACAGGAGCAGAGGTTAATGACGAGGTAGTCTTGTATGGAAAACAAGGTGACGAGGAAATCTCCTTGGATGAAATTGCCGATTTGCTGGGGACGATCAATTACGAGGTTCCTTGTATGCTGAATTACCGAATTCCGCGCCTCTATTTACGGGACCAGAAAGTATCGGACGTCTTTCACCCATTGACAATGAAACACTCGTCCTATGAAAATGTAAATAACTAGCAAGGAAAATCAGCAGGAATTTTCCCTTGGAACACGAATACTAGTTAAGCGAAAAAGCTGGCTTTTTTGGTAAACGAAGTCTTCACCTGCACCTTTCGATATGCTACACTCACGTTTTCTAACCGAAAAAGCGCACAGATAGGTATATTTTTGCAATGGATTCGACATAATGGTATTGTTCATACTGGCTGTTCTTTCTAGAACCAGCATAGCGGATGGAAGTTACGGTCATGGTTGGAGGTGGATTTGTCTTGTCGAAGTCAAACACGAAACGCATCATGATCAGCTTGCCACAACACTTGCTTCAGGAAGTGGATGGCGTTATTCAAAAGGAAAAATCCAATCGCAGCGAGTTTATTCGTCAAGCGATGCATTTGTATTTGAAAGAACGTAAAAAACGTACAATCCGTGAGACCATGCAAAAAGGGTACATGGAGATGGCGAAGATTAATCTGAATATGGCATCGGAGGCTTTTGGCGCTGAAGAAGAGGCTGACCATACTCTTGTCCGCTTAGTTAGCGGGGTGTGACTGGTGATTGTCAAACGTGGCGATGTGTTTTTCGCGGACCTGTCCCCGGTCGTTGGCTCTGAGCAAGGAGGCGTACGGCCTGTTTTAGTCATTCAAAACGACATTGGAAATCGATTTAGTCCGACGGTCATCGTCGCAGCCATTACGGCGCAGATTCAAAAGGCGAAGCTGCCTACGCATGTGGAAATTGACGCAAAAACTTATGGATTTGATCGTGACTCCGTTATTCTGTTGGAACAAATACGAACCATTGACAAACAACGTCTGACTGATAAAATTACGCATCTCGATGACGAGATGATGGATCGGGTTAATGAATCCTTGCAAATCAGTTTAGGACTCATTGATTTTTAATGTGTAAGATAAGTTCAGACTATCTGATAGGAAAAGCCACTTGAGTGAAGCAAGTGGTTTTTTGCTGTCATATATGCAGGGATTTCATAGGTCGGCAGCGAACTGTTGGAAAAGAATAAAAGACAAAATGTGACACAATTTGCTTTATTTTTCGAGGTAGAGAAAAAACTCATTTCTACCTACCAAGCGAGGCGGAAGGGGTTTTTTTGGTTGTGGCAGAGCAATTCTCCTGAGACAATCAATATAGAACGAGAATCAGACATCGTGGCGGCAAGACAAGTGGGGCGAAATATGTCGAGGCTTTTTGGCTTTGGTACAATCACGCAGTCCCGCATCGCCACGTCTATCTCTGAGTTGGCGCGCAACATTTATTTGTATGCGGGTACGGGGACGATCACCATCTCGCCGCTGGAGCGTGAAGGCGTGATCGGCTTGCAAATCACAGCGATAGATAGTGGGCCAGGGATTCCTGATATTCGCAGGGCGTTAGAAGACGGCTATTCGACTTCCGGTGCTCTCGGAGCTGGATTGCCGGGTGTCAGACGCATGATGGATGAATTTGAGATCCATAGTACCTTGGGGGAAGGGACGCGCGTCGTTGTTGTGAAGTGGAGCGATCAAGTAGAGGAGGAATGAGATAGATGGTAACCCGGAGCTTCCAAGAAGAGTATGTAAAAATTCTTCGGGATTACCTGAGTGCTCAAGGGGAGGACCAGCTTTACGGAGCCCAGCAGTTGGGCAAATGGATGCTTTCTCGAGATATTTCTCCAGAGGAATTGACAGATATGCATGCGCGAGCGCTTGAGCAGCTCGGGGAAGTGCCAGAGTTTGTGCGCTCCTCCTTCTCCATTTTGACTGAGGTCATGATTGAATATGGGAACGAGCATCGATCCGTAAACAGCTGGCGAAACAGACATCAGCAGATGGAATCAGAAATAGCCGTGGCAAAAGCCATGCAGCAAACACTTTTGCCGAGTGAGGTTCCCGTTTATTCAGAGCTGGAGATTGGCGTAGTGAGTATTGCGGCGAAACAAATATCGGGCGACTATTACGACTTTATTGAGCAAAGGGAAGGTCGTTTTGGACTCGCTATAGCAGACATTACGGGAAAAGGAATGCCTGCTGCGATGTGCATGTCGATGCTGAAATATGCGATAGACAGCCTTGGAGAAATGGAGCTAGGTCCCGATGAAATGCTCCGTCATTTAAACCGGATTGTGGGAAGAAATATTGATCCGAGCATGTTTGTGACGATGCTGTTTGGCAGCTACGATACGAAGGAACACTGCTTCCGTTATGCGACGGCAGGGCACGAGCCAGGATTTCTGTACAGGTCGGCCGAAGAGAAGTTTTACGATCTCGAAGGAAAAGGCTACGCTTTAGGGCTATGTCCCACCAGTCAATACGAGGTTCAAGAAATTCGTTTAGAAAAGAATGATGTTCTGATTCTTCTGACGGATGGTGTAACAGAATGCAAAATTAACCGATACTATTTGCAAAGGGAAGAGCTTGTACACCATTTGCAAAAAGAGGTGGGCGAATCTGCCCAGAAGATGGCAAACGGCCTGTACAACAGACTGCTTCTGCTCTCCCAGTTTGAACTGCTGGATGATTACACCATGATTGTACTTCGAAGAACCTAAGCAACATACGGGGGGTAGCGCAGATGGACCTGCTAATTCAGACAACGAGCCTTGAATCAGAACACCGAGTGGTCCTTGGTGGGGATATTGATGCTTATTCAGCACCAAAAGTAAAGGAAACACTCATGTCACTCGTCACCAGGCCGGATATCAATCGCATTTCAGTTGATTTGGAAGCGGTAGAATACATGGACAGTACCGGAATCGGAATTTTCATCGGGATTATGAAAGAGTGCATCCAAAAAAATTGCACGTTTGAGGTGCACAAATTGTCTCCGCGTGTGGAAAGGCTATTTCGCATCACTGGCTTATACGATCATATTGCCATCCGCAAAGGAGAGAGCGAGTAATGGGTCCAAATAGACCTCAGGCAGACGTGATTCAATTGACTTTGCCGAACCAGGCGGAGTATTTGGGAGTAGCGCGTCTGACTGTATCCGGTGTAGCCAACCGTATGGGCTTTTCTTATGAAGACATTGAGGATATCAAGCTTGCCGTCGGAGAAGCATGCACAAACGTTGTAAGACATGCATACAAGGAAACAGAGAATCCTGGCTCTATCCATATCCAATGCCACGTTTACGAGGATCGATTGATGATCGAGGTAAGCGATCGGGGCGTAGGATTTTCGAGTGAGCTCATTGCTGAGCAACTGACGCCGATTTACGCAGGGAAAAACCTTGAGGATTTGGATGAGGGCGGGCTGGGGCTCTATCTCATCCACACGCTGATGGATGAAGTGGAGATTCGCTCTGAATCAGGGGTAGTAGTCTCTATGACCAAGTATGTTCGGCAGGATGGGGTGGCTGGCAATGACTGGACAATCTCGGAAGCAGAAATATAGTCCAGAGGAGTTGAAGGAGCTCATCCACCTGTATGGTGAAACAAAAGATCCCGCGATACAGGAACAACTGGTGAGGGCCTATACTCCTCTTGTGGAATCGCTAGCAAAGAAGTTTGTTCGTGGACAAGTCATGTATGAAGACCTCGTACAAGTCGGTTTAATCGGATTGCTTGCTTCCTTTCGACGGTTCGACCCTAGTTATGAGAGGACGTTTGAGAGCTTTGCGATCCCGACTATCGTGGGCGAGATTAAGCGCTATATTCGGGACAAGACATGGAGTGTCTATGTTCCGCGCAGGGTAAAAGAGCTGAGCCCAAAGATCAAACGGGTGGTCGACGAGCTCACGATCAAGCTACAGCGTTCTCCCCAAATTGCTGACATCGCATCAAGCCTCGGGGTTACAGAAGAAGCGATTCTTGAGACGTTGGAGATGGGGCGCAGCTATCATTCTCTCTCCATGGATAGCGAACTGGAAGCTGATCTGGACGGCAACACCATTTCATTACTGGATCTTGTTGGGACGACGGAAGAAGGGTACGGAGCAGTCGAGCAGAATCTGATGCTGGACCGAGCCCTGCAAATTTTGGACAGTCGTGAAAAAGAAATCATTCATTTAACCTTTTATCAAAATTTGAGTCAGAAGCAAGCTGGGGACGTCATGGGGATGTCACAAATGCATATTTCCCGCCTCCAGCGCAGGGCGTTGGGCAAGCTGAGGGAAGCATTGAAAGTGGAACAGCTGGAAAGTGTGACGTAGAGGGGCCAGGAGGCTCCTCTTTTTTCGTCCCTTTTTCCAGTCCTTGTTAGCAAATATGGTACAATAAACGTCGAAGAATGAGCGCAGGAGGACAGGTATGGAGCTTACGTTGATGATCCAAACAATCGCCCAAGATACGGGTGTCAAACCTCACCAGGTGGAGCGCACGGTTGCCCTCTTGGATGAAGGAAACACGGTTCCTTTTATTGCTCGCTACCGCAAAGAAATGACGGGGCAGCTAGATGAAACACAAATTCGAGCGATTGAGGAACGCGTTCGCTATTTACGCAACCTGTCAGTGCGAAAGGAAGAAGTCGTTCGCCTCATAGATGAGCAGGGCAAACTGACGGACGAGTTACGCGCAGCCATAGAACGAGCAACAAAGCTGCAAGAGGTAGAAGATCTGTATCGTCCTTACCGTCAAAAGCGCCGTACGCGTGCGACGATGGCTAAGGAGAAGGGGCTGGAGCCACTTGCCAATTACCTCATGAGCCTGCCGAAAACCGGGAGTCCGGAAGAAGAAGCGAAGCAATATATCGACCCGGAAAAAGGCGTCGAAACGACTGAGCAAGCTTTGCAAGGAGCGATGGACATCGTGGCGGAACAGCTGTCCGATGACCCTGAGATTCGTCAGTGGGTTCGTCAGCGCTCTGTGCAAAAGGGATTGCTTCTGACGGAACAGAAATCGGAAGAAGCGGACGAGAAAAATGTATACCAAATGTATTATGCATATAGTGAGCCTCTAAAGAAGGTTGTCCCACATCGGGTGCTGGCCATCAATCGAGGAGAGAACGAAGGGATTCTAAAGGTAACGATTGAAGCGCCTGTGGCAGAGATTTTGGCTTGGATGCAAAGGCGTGCGATTTCTCGCGATACAGTTGCACGTGACCTGCTGACACTCACAGTAGAGGATGCGTACAAGCGCCTGATCGCACCTTCTATCGAGCGAGAGGTGCGCGCCGAGCTGACAGAGGCAGCCGAGGAACGGGCTATACACATTTTTGCAGAAAACCTGCGTAATCTGCTGCTTCAACCGCCTGTAAAAGGCAAAGTCGTACTTGGGGTCGATCCCGCGTTTCGGACAGGCTGCAAGCTCGCCGTTGTAGACGAAACGGGCAAGCTGTTGGAGGTTGCGGTTGTTTACCCAACCCCTCCAGCCAATAAAGTAGCCGAAGCCACAGTCAAAGTGAAGCAGCTAATCGAAACATACGGGGTAACTGTTGTAGCGATCGGTAACGGTACGGCTTCGCGCGAGACGGAACAGTTCATTGCCACGCTTCTGAAGGAATTGAAGCGAGAAGTGATGTACATCATCGTGAACGAGGCAGGCGCATCCGTATATTCCGCCTCCACTCTGGCCAAGGAGGAATTCCCGGACCTGGATGTAGCAGAGCGAAGTGCAGCCTCCATCGCTCGCCGCTTGCAGGACCCGCTCGCGGAGTTGGTAAAAATCGATCCGAAATCCGTCGGGGTAGGTCAGTACCAGCATGATGTTTCCCAGTCGAGGCTGGCAGACAGCTTGCAGTTTGTGGTTGAGTCCGCCGTGAACCATGTCGGGGTGGATGTGAACACCGCTTCTCCTTCTCTTCTGCAGTATGTATCAGGTATTAGCCGCCAGGTAGCGGGGAATATCGTGAAAAAGCGGGAAGAGATCGGGAAGTTCACGGAGCGCTCCCAGTTGAAGGCAGTCCCGCGCTTGGGTGCCAAAACGTACGAGCAGTGCATCGGGTTCCTGCGCGTCATGGAGGGGGCCAATCCACTGGACAAAACACCCATTCACCCGGAATCGTACGAGGCGACTCATCAGCTTTTGACGATGCTTGGTATCAGCGCTCATGAGATTGGTAGTGAGAATTGCAGGGAACGCTTGCAGTCTCTGGATGTAAAAGAGACCGCTGCGAAGCTCGGGATTGGTGAGCCTACACTGCAGGATATTGTAGACAGCCTCTTGCGTCCTGGCCGCGACCCGCGTGACGAGCTGCCGAAGCCGCTCTTGCGAAGCGATGTCCTCCAGCTGTCTGATCTGGGCGTAGGTATGAAGCTGCAAGGCACGGTGCGCAATGTGGTCGATTTCGGAGCGTTTGTTGATATCGGTCTGAAAAACGACGGTCTCGTGCACATTTCCCGCTTGAAGAAGGGCTTTGTCAAACATCCGCTAGAAGTGGTTACCGTAGGTGATATCGTGGATGTATGGGTAGTAGAAATTGACGAGAAGCGTCAGCGTGTCGGGATGACCATGATCCCGCCAACAGAAGGATAAAATAAGGGATACATGAGAAAAAGCGGCCTCCTGTTAATCGGGACGGCCGCCATTTTTTTCTAAATATAAGAACCAACAGCTATTGAGCACACGAATTTGGCGAACGTCCTTCCCATTAAAGGCACGTTGCAACTGCCTGCGCATCCATTGGGGCATGAAGGTACCTCCTGGAGATATTCGTCTATTGGCAATGTATGCGCAAGGACGAGCAGGAGGTGCCTATAATTATAAATTTACTCTTCTTCTTCGTACAAATACTCCAGTTGGGCTTGCAGGGCACGAATCTCAGTCAACAAGGAGATGAGAGGATACTCGGTCTCTTGAAGGGCAGCGAAGCGGCGCTCGAGACCATTAACGTACTCCAATCCATCCACGATCGAAAGCCCGCTCTCTAACCGTTCCACATCCGTACATTCTGCCAGAACAGTAGGCAATTCAGGGCGTTCTGCAATCGTCAATTTGTCAATTTCCTTGTAAAGTCGTTTGAATAGAGCAATCAATTGGTACATATGCGATTCGGGCAGCGAGACAAACTGTAGCCCGTCACTGGATTGCAACAACAAGTAGCGCATAGACTCCTCCACCATTCTGTTATCCGTTTATTTGCACTCAGTGTAGCCTATCTGTCTGGCACTTTTCAACTGGAACTGCTATGGTGAAAGGAAGGAAGCGGAGGAGATGAGATGACCGATACGGAACTGCAAATGCTGGTAGAGCAAATATCCAGCGAGTTTTTTGCCAAGCCCTTTCGCCATCAGGCCCGCTTTAACAGCAGATTGCGCACGACTGGCGGGAGGTATTTGCTGCGCTCCCATGACATTGAATTAAACCCGAAGCATTTGCAGGAGCATGGTATGGAGGAATTGATTGCGATCATCAAGCATGAGCTGTGCCATTATCATTTGCACATAGAAAAGCGCGGGTATCGTCACGCTGATCGGGATTTTCAAATATTGCTGCGTCAGGTAGGGGGAAGCCGATACTGCCAGCAGGTAGGCAACGGTCGAACGACCCTGCCTTATCGCTACGAATTGGTATGCAAGGCATGTGGCATGAGCTACAAACGCAAAAGAAAAATGAACCCGAGCCGCTATCGTTGCGGACGCTGCAAAGGGACGCTGCTGCTACGGGAGCTCGCGACATAAAGAGCCTCTAGGCGGTTGGCTTTCTTGCACGTCTTTTGACAGCAGGGGTATAATGAACACACGAAAAATGTTTTCCACGAAGGAAAAGGAGCGTTTGAGGTGGCACACGACGAATTTTCCCTGATCCGGCAATGGACGAGCCGTTCTGCGGGGCAGGAAGGGAATGGTTTGACCGTCGGGCTTGGGGATGATGCTGCCGTCTTCTCCCCAGCGCCAGAGATGGAGGTCGTGGCTTGCTGCGATGCGATGGTGGAGACGGTACATTTTTTAAAGAAAACCATGAAGCCGAGTGATATCGGATATAAGGCTGTTATAAGCAATGTGAGTGATGTTGCTGCGATGGGTGGAGTTGCCCGGTATGCACTGGTCAGTATCGCGGTCAGTCCGCAATGGACACCTGATGAATGCCAGCAAATCTACGAAGGCATTTACGATGCGTGTCAGGCATACGGGGTAAGGGTCATTGGTGGCGATACGGTCTCTGCGCCTGATGCCCTGCATCTGAGTGTCACGGTACTGGGCGAGGTGGAAAAAGGGCGTGCCATTCGCCGATCACAGGCACAGCCAGGACAGCTCGTCTTTGTTACAGGGCATGTCGGAACCTCTGCTGCAGGACTACATCTTCTTCTGCAAGGCGAGACTGCAAATAGGAGCGCCTCTTTCCCATGGGCCACATTGATGGAAGCCCATCAGCGTCCCGTTGCCCAAATAAAAGCGGGCAGGCTGCTGCTGGAATCAGGTGCATGTGGTGCGCTGAATGATGTAAGCGATGGACTGGCATCAGAGCTGTGGGAGATCACCGAAGCGAGCGGTGTATCGATTGTAATCGATTCCGCAACAGTGCCGATCCATGAGGATGTTCGGAATTATGCACGACACGTAGAGAAGGACCCGCTGGAGTGGGCTTTTTATGGCGGCGAGGATTATCAATTGGTCGGAACGCTTGCGAAAAGCCACTTTGAAGTCGTTAGCAAGCATTTTGCAGCCAATGGCATACCGTTTACAGTCATCGGTGAGGTGATGGCAAAAAGTCAGGAGCCGGAATTGTTGCTACAGCGCGATGATCAACAGCTCCCGTTGCCTAAAGCGGGATTCAACCATTTTAGGAGTGGATGAAAGAGATGAGCTACACATGGAGGCTCACGGGTGCGCAGGAGACGCAGCGCTTTGCCGAGCAGCTGGCAGGTCTGCTTGAGCCAGGTGACTTCCTCGCGATGGAGGGAGATCTGGGTGCGGGCAAGACGACGTTTACCCAAGGGTTGGCAAAAGGACTAGGTGTACGACAAGTAGTGAACAGTCCGACCTTTACCATCATAAAAGAATATCAGGGGCGCTTGCCGCTTTATCATATGGATGTCTATCGGGTAGGCGATGATCCGGATTCTCTTGGTCTGGACGATTACTTTTTTGGTGAAGGGGTCTGTGTCGTAGAATGGGCTTCTTTAATCGAGGACGTCCTGCCGACAGATCGGATGACGATCTACCTGCGAAGAGAAGGTGAGGAACAGCGGGTAATAGAGCTGGTTCCTCAAGGGAATCGTTATGTGAAATTGTGTGAGGAGTTTGATTTTGATGCGCGTACTGGCGATTGATACATCGAATCTGGTGCTAAGTGTTGCTGTGGTAGAAGAAGAGCGGGTCTTGGCAGAAATGACGACGAACCAGCAAAAAAACCATTCGGTGCGTCTGATGGATTGTGTCAGTGAACTGCTCGATGCGACAGGAACAGCGCCAGAGGATCTCAGCGGTTTCGGGGTGGCAAACGGACCGGGCTCCTACACAGGCGTAAGAATCGGCGTTGCCTCTGCGAAAAGCATGGCTTGGTCGCTGAATGTGCCAGTCATCGGTGTGTCCAGTCTAGAGGTAATCGCCATGAACGCTACAGGCTTTCCTGGATTGATTGTGCCGCTGTTCGATGCGCGCAGAGGTCAAGTTTATACGGGCTGCTACCGTACGGAGGGAATGGAGGAAGTACGCGCGCAGTCCAAAGAACAAATCATTCTGTTGCGAGAATGGTTGCCGCTGTTGCGTGATCAGGCACAAGGAGAGCCGATCTTGTTCTTGGGTGAGGATGTAAGGCTGCACCGAGAGACAATTGTGCAGGAGCTTGGGGATCAGGCACAATTCGCTTCTCCAGCGTTTAATCACCCGCGTGCCGCACATATCGGCTATGTGGCGCTGCGCATGCTTCAAGACGGCGGGAATGCGCATGAGCTGGTTCCAGAGTATCTACAGCTGGCAGAAGCAGAAGCGAAGTGGCTTGCCCAAAAGCAGGCGGGGGCCGTAAAGGAGTAAAAGCATGAGTCAACCAATCGATTTGGAATATCGTTATATGACGATGCAGGACGTTGGAGCGGTGGCAGAGCTAGAGCGGTTGGCTTTTACAACTCCATGGCCGCATGATGCATTTGTCAACGAGCTGACGAGAAATCCAAATGCACGCTATGTAGTCGTCGTTCACCAAAATCGAGTTATCGCTTACTGCGGCATGTGGATCGTGATCGATGAGGCACACATTACAAATATCGCCGTCCATCCATTATTTCGCGGAAAGAAGGTTGGATTGGCGCTGATGATCAAAATGATGGGTGTTGCCAAGATGCAGGGTGCCCATAGCATGACGTTGGAGGTTCGGCCATCGAACACAGCAGCGCGGAACATGTATATCAAGCTCGGCTTCAAGGAGCATGGACGACGCAAGGGATATTATTCGGATAACAATGAGGACGCAATCATTATGTGGGTGACATTGTAATGAACAAGACTTATACTTCGCGCTACGAGATGCGCATACAGCAAAAATACGAAGCACATAAGGAATCAGGTGCTCCTACTTATATTTTAGGCATTGAAACTAGCTGCGACGAGACTTCGGCTTCTGTCATCCGTGATGGCAGAGAGGTGCTGTCTAATGTCATCGCTTCCCAAGCCGATATTCATAAAAGGTTTGGTGGAGTCGTACCGGAGGTTGCCTCCAGACGTCACGTGGAGAACATCACGCTGACGATCGAGGAGGCCTTGGCAGATGCCGGGAAAACATTGGACGACATTCAGGCCATTGCAGTGACTTATGGACCAGGGCTCGTCGGAGCGCTTTTGGTCGGTGTGGCGGCTGCAAAAGCGATCTCCATGGCCAGAGGCATTCCGTTGATCGGAGTCCATCATATCGCGGGTCATATTTACGCGAATCGTCTGGTGCAAGAAATGGAGTTTCCATTGATCGCACTCGTCGTATCAGGCGGGCACACAGAGCTTGTTTGGATGAAGGAACACGGGCAGTTCGAGATTTTGGGCGAAACGCGTGACGATGCCGCAGGAGAAGCGTATGACAAGGTAGCACGGGCGTTGAATTTGCCGTATCCAGGGGGACCTCATATTGATCGGCTCGCACATGAAGGGGAGGCAAACGTACCACTCCCGCGCTCTTGGCTGGAGCCGGATTCCTACGATTTCAGCTTTAGTGGCTTGAAGTCGGCTGTGCTCAATACCTTGCACAATGCTGCACAGCGAGGAGAGACCATCGAACCGGCGAATCTGGCTGCGAGCTTTCAAGACTCAGTGACAGAGGTACTCGTTGAAAAGACGATTCGGGCAGCACGTTCCCATGGAGCGAAGCAGGTATTGCTGGCTGGCGGTGTTGCAGCGAATCGCGGTCTGCGCGAGCGATTGCAGGCAAGATGCGAGGCAGAAGGCATTCCGTTAGTGATTCCACCGTTTACGCTATGCACGGACAACGCTGCGATGATCGCGGCAGCTGGCTTCATCAAGTATGAAAAAGGACAGTTTGAGGGGCTTGATTTGAACGGCGTACCAAGCTTGTCGCTTTCTGAGCAATAGATGTGAATGGGTGAAAAGCATCTCTGAAGCTATGTCAGAGATGCTTTGTTTGTTTTATGGAGTGGCTGTAGGGGGGAAGAAGCGCATTTCCAGTCTACGCTTCGGCCTACGCCCCGCAAGGGGGTATGACTGTCCGCTTCGGAATAAATGGCGGGAGCGCTTCAAACGTAGAGGTTTTGGGGAAGGATTTCATAAGTTATGATGAACGAGGACAGCCCCTATTCGTAACTTCGTAGGTTACTCTGGCTACACTAAGGGCAAGTAC
>NZ_JBFEFW010000056.1:0-14480 GCF_047229145.1 Brevibacillus jepli | reverse complement strand
GCTTTAAGATGTCAAAGTTAAAAAACAGAGAATGAGCGAGAAAACAGGAGAAAACATTACTTTATAGTGGGAGGATGAAAAGGATAAACAGGAGGACAAGGAACTAGAAAAGGATTTCTTGAAATTGACAGATAAACAGGCGGCTCCGTTTCTTACAAAAGCAAAAGAGGCTTTGCAAGCAGAGAAGATTGAGTTGCCGAAAAGTGGATATAAGGTGACGTATTCGGGGAGCAAGAAAAACAAGACCTTACAGGTTCTATGGAGTGATGAAGAACAATCAAAAGGGTATGTTGTCCATTTTGTCGATGTCGATGTCGAGAAAGGTACAGCGACAGTGCAAAATGCAAAAGTGATCAATGAGCTTGGCGTCGTAATGAGAGATCTCCCGCAAGAAAAAGCAGCCCCTTTTATTGAAAAAGCAAAAGAGGCTATGAAAGCGAAAAACTTTACCCCATCTGAAAGTGCATACGAAATTTCCGCTACGGGTGTGACAGTTGACGATGTTTTGCAATTTATTGACGTTTACTGGTATCCAAATGGAAATCCTTCGGCGAAATACAAAGTGCACTTTATTGATGTCAATTTGGAGAAAGGAACAGGCACAGTGGAAGATGTAGTTGAATATAAGCGTTAATGAAGATCTGCAAGAGTTCAGTGCAAAAATGATTGACAAGGAGTCGCATATGCGGCTCTATTTTATTTCCGCAAAGCGAACAAGGTCAAAAAGCTGACAGCCTCCCGCAGTTCTACGCTTAAGCGGCCTGCGATATCTGGCGTAATCCCTTCCTTGTATACCGGTTCTTCCTCCAGCAACGTGAAGCCATTCTCACTCGCTAGCTGCTTGGCTTCCCATGGCATCATCGTATTTTGGATGGTCGTCTCTTCATACAGTCTGCGATAGCTATGAGCGCGTGGGCCAGCTGTAGGACCGAGGATACCCAAGACAAGAATTCCTCCGGGAGCAAGCACGCGATAAAGCTCCATGAGTGCCTTGAGCGGGGACGGAGTGAATTCGACTACATTAATCGAGAGCGCACCTGCAAACGTATCATTGACAAAAGGAAGGGTGCTGATGTCCCCTGTCTGAAAATGAACAGAGCCAGGAAAGGAAATGACCCGGTCATGAGCGAGGCGAATCATTTCCCCGGCAATGTCGATGCCCTCCACCTGATAGCCGTGCTCCGCAAGCTTGCAGCTGGCATAGCCGTCACCACAGCCTGCATCGAGAACAGGTCCCGACCCAGCAGATACATGCTTCATAAAAAAAGGGAGGATGGTGCTGCGACTGCCTTTTTCCCACATGTGATCGCTTCTTTTCCGCCAGTCTTCTGCAAACTGATCCCATTGCTTGGCGGCTTGTTCAGTCCATTGATTCATCAAGGTTCACGCCTTTCGCATCTTTTTAACCATCCAGTTCATGAGAAAACCTCCGGTCGATGCGGCCGGAGGTTTTCATTGGATGCAGGTTCGACAAAACCGTCATGTCGTTATTTTTTCATTTGCTTCACTATGTCAGAAATTCTTTTACTCTTTAGCGACTGCACCATTTGCTGCTCGGCGTCAGCTACCACCTGCTGAATAAGACACGCACTGTCATGGTTGAAGCTGCATTCAAACACGGAGGTTGTCCCTTCGATCGCTTGAATGACATCCAAAAAGGAGATATCATCCTGGTTGCGCTTCAGCCTGTATCCGCCATTTGCGCCAGATACGGAGTGGATTAACCCCGCTTTGACCAGCTTCGTCAGCATTTTGGAAAGGTACGTTTGCGAAACACCCAGTTTCTCTGCTAAAAGCTGCACGCTCACGGGTTTATCCGGTGCTTCTGCCACCAAATAAAGCATCGCATGGAGTGCATAGTCGGTTGCCTGTGAATACTTCATGAGACACCTCAATTATGGACTTTATACATCTATCATAAAGTTAATTTGATGCCTGGGCAAGTGGAAGAGTGGTCGGTGCTTTCACCTGCACTTTCGGTGCCCGCTGCCGACAATCGTAGGAGCCACTCCTCTCGAGGAACTGAAACGTTTTGTTTTCAATAATAGGCAGTAGCTTTTTTGTATCAAGTTGTTCCCCGGAAGCGTACTTTAACAAATGAAAGCGTTTGAGCGTTTTCGCGTTATTCCGTGTTCTTGCACGAGGAAGCGCTTCCAATGTACTCTCAAGATACCGACAAAATAATCCCAATTCACAAAATAATGTTAATAATCGAAAAGGAAAGCGGAGGGGTAGGCAATGAGCAATACCGATTTTTTCCCGATTCAGGACTGGGACTACCTGGAGTTTTATACAGGGAACGCCAAGCAAGCGATGCATTATTTCATTAACGCGTTTGGTTTTGAAGCGGTAGCCTATGCTGGCTTGGAGACAGGCTCTCGGGAAAAGGTTTCCTACGTCTTGAAGCAAAAGCACATGACGTTCGTGATCAGTGGGGCCTTAACGCCTGACAGCCCCATCGCGGAATTCGTGAAAAAGCACGGAGACGGTGTAAAAGACGTTGCTCTGCGTGTAGAGGACTGCGAACAGGCATACCGGGAGGCAGTGTCTCGTGGAGCGATCCCGATTATGGAGCCGACTGAGTACACGGACGAGTACGGAACAGTCAAGAAGGCGATCATCGGAACGTACGGAGAGAACATCCACTCCTTTATCGAACGGAAAAACTACAACGGAGCCTTCTTCCCAGGCTATAAAGCTTATCAGTCTCCAGTTAAAGGAGAAGGCACAGGAATCATCGGCATAGACCACATCGTAGGCAACGTCGAGGTCATGGATGAATGGGTGGAATATTATCAAAAGGTCATGGGCTTTACCGCCGTGCAAAATTTCAGTGAGGACGACATCTCGACGGAGTATTCCGCGCTTATGTCCAAAGTGATGCAAAGTGGAACAGGACGCATCAAGTTCCCGATTAATGAGCCGGCAGAAGGACGCCGCAAATCGCAGATTCAGGAGTTTTTGGAGTTCTACAAAGGGCCAGGCGTACAGCATATCGCCATCCTGACCAACGATATCATCGACACAGTATCGAAGCTGCGTGATAACGGAGTCGATTTCCTCATGGTGCCTGATGCGTACTACGAGGATTTGAAGGAGCGCGTAGGGGAAATTGATGAAGACATCGAGGCGCTGAGAAAGCTGGGTGTCCTGGTCGACAGAGACGACGAGGGCTATCTTTTGCAGCTGTTCAGCAAGCCGATCGTAGACCGTCCGACGCTGTTTATCGAGATTATCCAGCGTAAAGGCGCGCGTGGATTCGGTAATGGCAACTTCAAGGCACTGTTCGAGGCGCTGGAGCGTGAGCAGGAGCGCAGAGGAAATCTGTAGTCTATTCAGATAACAAGGATGACAAGACCATCTTAGGCGGAAACGCACGAGGGATGGTCTTTTCTTTTTCACGACATTGCAAAAAAAAATCAAATTTCGATGAACCATATACTCTTCTCTATCATCTATACTAAAAGAACCAAATATTGGCGTAAAAGGAGGCTTATGCAATGTGAGCATCAAGAGGGATGTTCAACAAGATGTTCAGCTAGCAAAAGACGGCAACGAAGAAGCATTTGCTAGAGTCATTCAATTGTACGAGCGTATCCTGTATGGATTGGCACGAACCTACGTTGGACGGAACGAGGATTGTGCCGATGTGGTGCAGGATACGGTGATCAAAGCGTTCAAAGCCATCCGAACGCTGCGAGAGCCAGCTTATTTCAAAGCATGGATTATTCAGATTCTCGTGAACGAATGCCGGCAATGGCAGCGAAAAAAGAAACGAATGCCAACCGTTGTACTGTCGCCCCTGCAAATAGAGGCAGAATCCGTACAGGCTCCCTATGAGGCGGTAGAAATAGCAGAGGCAGTGAGGGACTTGGAGCCTGAGCTGCGTATCGTTGTTTGGCTGCACTATTACGAGGATTTGCCGATCAAGCAAGTCGCCATGCGCGTAGGTGTCCCCGAAGGCACAGTGAAATCCCGTCTACACCGCGCGCGTGTGCTGCTTGCAGCAGAGCTGGAATCCTCCCAGGAAAGGAAAGTGGACCATGACCCGACTTTCATGCGGAAGCTGAGTCAAGCTGACTTCGCTCCGCTACCAGCCGCATAAGCACGAAGATGACCAGGAGAGAAAGAAAGGGCGAATTTGCGATGATTCATAGATTGGAGCCAAAGGATTATCAAAAGATTAGACGGTTGCTGTCACCAGATAATGTGAACGATCTGACCCTGAACGCGATTATTAACGGAACAAATCGAGGTGCGATTTACGTAGATGACGTGGAGCAGCCCCGAACGGCGTTGGTTGACCAAACGGGTGTGATCAGCATTTTCGTCGGGGATGCTGCCAATGAATCGTTTACGGAGAATCTGCGTGAGTTTATTGAGGGAGAACTGCGCACATATACAACAGAGTCGTGCGGGGGCACTCATTTTCTGGCGGTTGTGCCAGATGAAGCATGGGAAAAGACAGTTGCCAAAGCGATCTCGCATCGAGAAGTTGAAACGGATTGGGAATATTACTACCAGTTCAATGCTGCGCAATTCCAAGCACGAAAGGAAAGCTATCGACCCCTGCCTGAAGGATACGTGTTGAAAAAAATAGATGCATCGGTCATTGAAAACGATCCCGACGATATCCTGATCGAGGTGGTAGAAGAATTCTATCATTCTGTGGATGATTTCTTGCAGCGGGGTGTAGGCTACTGCGTATGTAAGGGAAATACGATTGTGAGTGCCTGCTTGTCTTGCTGTGTAAATGGGCGTGACCATGAGATTAGTGTGGAAACGTACGAGGAAGAAGACATGAACAAAGGCTTTGCTACGCTTGCGTGCGCGGCGTACCTGGAGCATTGCATGGAAAATGGACTGACACCGCACTGGACCACACTGGAAACAAATGAGGAGTCGGTACGTTTGGGCACAAAGCTAGGATTTGAGCCGAAGGAAAAATGCAAAGTACTGGAGTTCGAATATTAAAAATGGCGGGTATTTACAGGTTGTCGAAATCACTTCGGCAGCCTTTTTTATATGGAAGGAGGAGGTTCAAATAAAGGGAAAAAGGAGATGAAAAGTGAATATTTTGATTAGTCATATGAACAGTCGTATAAATGATCTCTAATCCATCGAGCATCGACAGGAAAGGGTTGAACCAATGAATCTAGACTTAATGATCCCGTTGGCAGAGCGGACGGCCGTTTTGATCGTGGTGGCCTTGCTGTTTACGCGTGTACGCGCATTCCGCAGCATATTGAACCAGCAGGCAACGTGGCGGGAAAAAGCACTGATGGTCGTCATTTTTTCCGCCATTTCCATATTGGGCACGTACAATGGCATCTGGCATCAGGACGCGATTGCCAATTCCCGTGTGATTGGGACGGTAGTGGCGGGCTTGCTGGCAGGTCCTTGGGTTGGACTGATGACGGGTCTGATCGCAGGTATACATCGTTATTCATTGGGAGGCTTCACGGACTTGGCTTGTGCCATCTCGACCATTAGTGAGGGCTTGTTTGCAGGATTGATCTATCAGTTCCGGCGCAACCGCAGCAAAGAAATCGGCTGGACGACAGCACTGGTCGTCGGATTCTTGGCAGAGTGGCTCCAAATGGGAATTGTTTTGCTCATCGCACGTCCTTATGCAGACGCATTGGCATTGGTGCAGGCCATTAGTGTACCGATGTCTGTCGTCAATTCGGTCGGAATTGCTATTTTGATCATTATTATTGACTTGGCAAAAAAGGAAGAAGATCGGATTGGGGCACTCCAAGCCCAGAGAACGCTGCAAGTAGCGGACAAAACGCTGTCTTACTTGCGTCAAGGACTGACGTATGATTCTGCCCAGAAGGTAGCGGAGGAAATATTGCGGACGACGCGAGTAGCAGCGGTAGCGATTACCGATACGCGCTCTGTGCTTGCGCATGTTGGCGCAGGCTCTTCTCATCATGTAGTGGGGGAAGGTATCATAACCAAGGCGACCCGTGAAGTTTTATCGACGAAGGAAGTAAAGATTACTCAGACCAAGGAAGAGATTGGATGCAGGGAGACGAATTGTTCCTTGCGCCATGCGATCCTCGTACCCTTGATGCGTAGACGGGAAGTGGCGGGCGTCCTCAAGCTGTATCAAGATCGCTCTCGCAAACTGTCGGCTGTGGACCTGGAGCTCGTTCGCGGCTTGGGGAACCTGATATCGAGTCAGCTCGAGCTGGCTGAGCTGGAGAAGCAATCCCGTCTCTTGGCAGACGCGGAAATCAAAGCGCTGCATGCACAGATTAACCCGCATTTCTTGTTCAATGCGCTCAATACGATCGTATCGTTTATTCGCTTCCGCCCTGAGCAGGCACGTGAGCTGTTGATTCATTTGGGGGAGTATTTCCGGCGTAACCTGCATGACTCTGGTGGATATGTCAGCCTGGCTCGCGAGCTGGAGCATATTGAAGCGTATTTGGCGATTGAACGTGCACGGTTCGGGGACAAGCTCCATGTGAAGTACGACATTGAGGATGGAGTGGAGCGTTATAACGTACCGGGGCTGATTTTGCAGCCGTTGGTAGAAAATGCGGTCAAGCACGGTCTTTTGCCCAAGCGCGAAGGTGGGACCGTAGTGATTCGTGCGCGACGAAAAGAAAAGCAAATCGTAGAACTGACAGTGGCAGACGATGGAGTCGGAATGGATGTGGACCCATTCGAGCTTGCCCAAGCTGGGAAGAACGAGGGGCGGCGATTGTCAGGAATCGGTCTTTCTAATGTAAAATGCCGTCTCCAATCGATTTATGGAGATCCTTATGGGATCGTGATCGAGAGCAAAAGCGGGAACGGCACAACATGCACCATACAATTACCGATTGGGGTGAACGTCAGTGCTCAAAGTGTTCATCGTCGATGATGAGACACCTGCTAGAGAAGAGCTGCGCTATTTGCTGGAGCAGTTTTCGGAAGTGTCCGTAGTAGGAGAAGCGTGCAGTGGGGAAGAGGCGTTGGAAGCTGTGCTTCAGACAGAACCGGATGCGGTCTTCTTGGACATCCATTTGCAGGACCGGGATGGCGTCGATGTGGGGCAGGAGCTTCTGGAATCCATGGTGAATCCGCCTGTCATCATCTTTGCGAGTGCGTATGAATTTCATGCTGTCCGGGCATTCGAAGCCGAAGCAGTCGATTATATCGTCAAGCCGTTCAGTGAAATGCGATTGGAAAAGACGATGAACCGCGTGCGGAAAATGATGCGAAAAAGTGAGCCTGCATTAGATGCGACACCGATGCTGGAGAAAAGATTGCAGTCCCTTCTGCAAAATGTGCTGGTTGATCAACAGCCACGTCGTGTTCCTGTTGAGAAAAACGGCAAGATCATGCTGATCGATCCAAACGAAATCGTCTATGCCACGCTGGAAGGTAGATACGCCAGCATTTATACAGCATGCGAGCAATATGCCACCACGTTTACGTTGCAGGAGCTGGAGAGCAGACTGTCTCGTCAGCAGTTTTTTCGGACGCACCGGGCTTTTATCGTCAATCTATCCAAAACGGCAGAACTCGTCCCCTGGTTCAAAGGTTCGATTCATCTGGTCATGCAGGATCAGCGCAAAACGGAGGTGCCTGTCAGTCGCAATGTGGTGAAGGAATTGAAGAAACGTCTGGGGTTTTAAAAGCAAACAGACCAATCCTGTATCCAGTTTGGGATGGAAGGATTGGTCTGTTCTTTTGTTTTGCATGTGCTTACATGGGATAGTTATCATTTTTCTTTCGAGTCACCATAATTCCCCCCAATACGATCAGGAGCAAGCCAAGGATGCCGCCTATCTGGGTCGATGCTAGATTTGCAATCAAAAAGACGATGGCAATGACCGTGAGGATGCCGATGGGGATCAAGAGTGCTGGCTTGCGATTGCCGAATATGTACAGCTCTGTAAGCCCCACGGCAGGACCGATCAGGAAGAAGGGCCAAGTCGTACTCATATCACCGTCAAAAAATAGCTGGCTGAAAAAGAAGAGCGGGGCATAGACGAGCAAGATCCCGCCTGGTACGAGTAATCCAGCACGATGCGGCTGTGGGTTCATAAAGAAGAAAATATGGAACCCGATTGCTGGGATGAGAAGAAAGACTGGCCATAGCAAGTCCATCGCGAGCGGTATGTTCAGGTAGGTTGCCAGAACAAAAATCGCTCCAATTCCGATAATGATGTAACCCCCGATTTGTCGCATGTGCGTATTCTCCTTTTGGTTTCCATTCCAATTTGTGTATAACTTTAACATATTGTGGAGGAAAGTGGATCAGACTCGCGGCGGAGTCTTCCTACGTCTCAAAATTGAATACGCTTACACTCAAACGAAGATGGTGCAGCTTGTGCTTGTTTTTGTACGGTTCAGCCATTTTTTATTTTGCCAATTCGTCCGGTGTGATACTTTTTTGTAAGGTTTATTGCCTGAATATTTCATAAATAGCAAGGGGGCGACGCGGGATGAAGAAATGGCTTCTTTCCCTCCTGATTTGGGGCGGGATAGCCGCATTGGGTGCTGTCGGATTCGGGATGATAGCGCTCTGGCAAGGCGAATCAGTCAACTCGTTCTGGTTACTGACAGCCGCATTTTGCACTTATGCTGTAGCTTATCGTTTTTACAGCAAATTCATAGCGAAAAAATTAATGGCGCTTGACGACAACCGCGCTACACCTGCAGAAGTGAACAACGATGGAAAAGACTTCGTGCCGACGAACAAATGGGTGTTGTTTGGGCACCATTTCGCTGCGATTGCGGGTGCAGGTCCACTCGTAGGTCCTACGCTGGCTGCACAAATGGGGTATTTGCCGGGAACAATCTGGATTATCGTCGGGGTTGTGATCGGTGGAGCGGTGCAGGACTTTATCATTCTGTTCGGATCAATGCGTCGCAATGGAAAGTCTCTCGGTCAAATTGCTAAGGAAGAGATCGGCCCAGTAGGCGGAGCGCTTGCCTTAGTCGGAATTATTGCCATTATGATCATCCTGATTGCTGTTTTGGCGATGGTTGTTGTTAACGCTCTTGCTGAATCGCCGTGGGCTACCTTCACGATATTCATGACGCTGCCAATCGCGATATTAATGGGCTTGTACATGCGGTATATACGACCGGGACAGGTAATGGAAGGCTCTCTTATCGGGCTGACTCTTTTGTTCGTTTCCCTCTGGCTTGGTCAAATCGTTGCTGCATCGCCAACATGGGGACCAGCCTTTACGTTTTCCAAGGTACAGCTGGCCTGGATGATTATTGTGTACGGCTTTGTTGCTTCGGTTTTGCCCGTGTGGCTGCTGCTGGCACCGCGCGATTATCTTAGCTCGTTTTTGAAAGTGGGAACGATTGCGGTATTGGCTGTAGGAATCGTGCTGACACTGCCGCCATTGCAAATGCCTGCACTGACGAAGTTCATTGATGGAACTGGCCCTGTCTTTGCAGGTAATCTGTTCCCCTTCTTGTTTATTACTATCGCGTGCGGAGCGGTATCTGGATTCCATTCGCTTGTATCATCCGGAACCACGCCGAAGATGATCGCGAAGGAAT
This sequence comes from Brevibacillus jepli, assembly GCF_047229145.1. Taxonomy (NCBI): domain Bacteria; kingdom Bacillati; phylum Bacillota; class Bacilli; order Caryophanales; family Paenibacillaceae; genus Brevibacillus; species Brevibacillus jepli. The sequence continues at coordinate 4,958 of NZ_JBFEFW010000056.1, read as the reverse complement.
CTCATGCGCCACTGATCGGCTATGGCGGCATGCTGATGGAGTCTGGCGTCGCTGTTATGGCGATGATTGCAGCGTGCGTGCTGACTCCTGGCGTCTATTTTGCGATCAACTCTCCTGCTGCGGCGATTGGGGTGGACGCAGCCCAGGTTGCGACGACGATAACGGGCTGGGGCTTTACGGTAACACCTGATCAATTAACGACTCTCGCCAACGATATTCAAGAGAAGACGATCCTTTCACGAACAGGCGGAGCGCCGTCATTGGCAATCGGGATGGCGACGATTTTCTCTGGTGTATTGGGTGGTAAGGCGTTAATGGCGTTCTGGTATCACTTTGCGATCTTGTTCGAAGCTGTGTTTATTTTGACCACCATTGATGCCGGTACGCGTGTCGGTCGATTCATGGTACAAGACATGCTCGGCAACGTCATTCCGAAAATGAAGGAAGTCAACTGGCTGCCAGGGAATCTCATCGGTTCTGCGATTATTACCATCGGGTGGGGATACTTCCTGCTCCAGGGCGTCATGGACCCTTTGGGAGGCATTTACACGCTGTGGCCGCTCTTTGGTATCGCCAATCAGATGCTCGCCGCGATTGCGTTTACGGTGGGGACGACGATTATTTTCAAAATGGGCAAAGCCGCATATTCATGGATCACACTTGTACCGATGGCTTGGCTGACGACTGCTACGCTGACAGCGGGCTGGCAAAAGCTATTCCATCCCGATCCAAAAATCGGGTTCCTCTCGCACGCAGAGTCTTTCCAAAAGGCACTGGATGCCGGTACGCTGCCAAAAGGGGTAAAAACGGTGGAAGCTGCACAAAAAATGATCTTCAACGACCAGATCGATGCCGTTGTATGTGCGATCTTCATGGTGATTACGATTGGGATCATTCTCGATGGAGCACGGGTGTGGATCAATATTCTCCGCGGCAAACATTATCCGTTGCACGAGTCGCCGTACATCAAGTCCAAAGGAAATGTATTTGACGGGAAAGGACATCACGTAGCATGAGGCGCAAGCTAAGGGCTATGCGAAAGGCCATGCGCCGCGTGAGCTCCGCGATTAAGACGATCTTCGGAATGCCCGACTATGACCGCTACCTCGCCCATTGGTATGAGACGCATGGGGCACCCGGGATATTTCCGATGACAGAGCGTGAGTACTACATGTACGCATTGACTGAGCGTTTTGAAAAGGGCGGCGTAACTCGCTGCTGCTAACGTAGGCGAATGCAAGGAAGGGTGTCCCCACAGTCAGGAGATGACGAGGGAGGCACCCTTATTGTTTGGTACGAATGTAGTTGGTTTAAGGGAGGATGGCGTCTTTTGACAGTATGGCATGGACACCACGAACACCGTTGACAAGCTGTGTAATCCTCAGATCAACCAAAAGGCTCGCCAGATTCAAAGCTTCTTTGCGCTCATAACGATGTAACTCTTGCATCCAATCGAGCATGCCATCCAAGGCGATCATGGCTGCTTCATGAACATCCTCATGAAATCCAAAAGTGATAAGGCAGGTGGATGTCTCAGCGCGTGGGAAGGATAAGGAACGCTCCAGCACAGTGAAAGTAAGATCAACCAGTTCCATCGGACATTCGAGCGCGGGACTAGATACTTCGCCATCACCCTGGACGGCATGTCCATCCCCAACCGAAAAAAGTCCACCTTCTACGGCAATTGGCAGATAGAGGATGCTCCCGGGGACAAGCTCCTTGCAATCAATATTTCCGCCGCAGAAGCGAGGAGGATAGGTGGAATGAAAGCCATCCTCGTTTGTTGGCATGCCCATGATCCCCATGAATGGGCGTAGCTTGATTTTGTGACCAAGATGGCTGGAACCAATCAGGGTGCGGGCATCCAACTCCCAATTCAGTATGAACTCTTCCCCTTCATGCAGTCCCAAACGCTTATTGATCACGCTTGGAAAGCCGCCGCCAGAACTCCAGCCCCAGTTACCGATACGTAAATCATTGATCTGGATCGCCAACGTTTTCCCAACGTTTGCTCCGTGAATATAAAGTGGGCCAATTAATGCGTGACCACTATCACGAGGATGTTCTCTTGTGCAAAACTTTTTCCGCTCTCCTTCCAATGCAAATGGACCGACATTCCAACCTGCCTCAAGTGTTTCAAACCGGACCGTATCACCAGAGTGGATAAACAAGATCGGAGGAAGATCTTTGGAAAAAGAGCCATGCAATGTGGATCGCTCAGGTCGAATGAAATATTCAGCCATTTGAAGACCTCCTTAATGCTGGGCTACCGTTATCATAATTTTTCGATAGTGAAGCTGTAATATCCTGCGCCTATCACGTTGCAAATTCAGGCGCATTCCCCATGGTTAACGTGTGGTGTAACAGCAGGTAAAGTATGGTACACTAAATCATATAGCATGGCCGTTTTGTAGCACGAGCTGTCTCATCATTTTCAAATGAAACGTCGAAGCCTCTCTTTTTAGAAGAAAGGGGCGTGCTTTGCGAAAAAATATGTCAAGTTTTAGGTGGCGATACGTGTGCAAGAATCAACAATGGCGGCTCTTAAGGAGCTCGCTCTGCAATGCGCCCGTTCAGCGGGTGAGCTGAGTCTGAAGCGAATGAAGGAGCCTTTTAGCGTCGAGTATAAAACATCAGCCTCCGATCTTGTTACAGCCGTTGATAAAGAAGTGGAGAATCACGTCATTCAGATGATTCTTGCACGATTCCCTGATCACGGCATTCTTGGAGAAGAGAGTGCCCATGTTGAGGACTACAAAAAGTATGACACACTATGGGTCATTGACCCGATCGATGGCACGACCAATTTCGTTCATCAGCAGATCAATTTTTCCGTATCCATTGCTGTTTACCATAAGGGAGAGGGAATGGTTGGGGCGGTTTACGATCCTTCCAGAGACGAGTTGTTTTATGCAGTAAAAGGGGAAGGAGCTTTTCTCAATGATCGTCCCTTACATTTGAATCGGGCAGTGAGCCTGGAGCAAGCTTTGTTATGCACAAGCGTATTTTGGAATAAGCATGCAGAGCAGATTGGAATCGACTTGATCGTGAAAAAGCTTGCAGGCAAGGTTCGCGGGATGCGCCTGTTAGGAAGTGCGGCTCTGGAGATGGCGTATGTCGCTGCAGGTAGATTAGATGGCTACGTCAGCATGCAGCTCAATGCGTGGGATTTCGGAGCAGCTCGCATTATCGTGGAGGAAGCGGGCGGACGGGTGACGACCATGACAGGAACGCCACTGCCGTACGACCAAAAAAGCAGCGTGATGGCTTGCAACCCGACTTTTTATGAGGAACTGCAACATTACCTGAAATCCGAAAATATCGATGTACCCTCACAAAAGTAAGTGTGAACATAACCCGCTGGATATGGGCATCCAGTGGGTTTTCCTTTGTGTCGTGCAAAATGGGTTTCAGAATGGACGCCTGTTGCATATGCTATTAAAGCATAGTCGGAAGACGAGCAGCCACTGCGTTTTTCACGAAGTCGGCTTGTCCGAATAAGGGGGGATGAACATGACCCTAATGACTTTGATTGAGGAAAGTGTCGAATTGATCTTGCAGCATCAAACTCACACCGGGGCGTATCTCGCATCGCCGGTATTCGCCCACTATCAGTATGCGTGGCTGCGTGATGGGACGTTTAGTGCATACGCGATGAACCGTGCCCGCCAGCATGAGAGCGCCCGCAAGTTTTATAAATGGTGTGATTATGTGATCCGCAAGCATGAAGCGAAGGCAAGAGCAGCGATTGCTTCCGTACAAGCAGGATTAGACAGAAACGATGCGGGGAACGACCGCTTTTTGCATACGCGATATACAGCAGAGGGTGAAGAAGTAGCAGGCGAATGGGGGAGCTTTCAGCTTGACGGCTACGGAACATGGCTGTGGGGGCTGGCCTGGCATGTGCGGCTGAGCGGGGAACATGACTTGATTCAAGAGCTGAAGCCCTCCATTGAGCTGACCATTGACTATGTCAAGGCGTGCTGGCAGCTCCCTAACTTTGATTGCTGGGAAGAGGGAGGAGATCGTATCCATCCGGTGACACTAGGCGCCATTTATGCCGGGGTCAAGGCGATGGAGCCTTATTTATCCAATCGGGCTTCCGAGATCGCCCAGCTAGGACAAGAGCTTCGCCAATTCATCCTCGAACATGGCACGGTGAATGGACGATTTATGAAATCAGTAGGCAATGACTCTGTGGATGCAAGTCTGCTCTGGTTGGCGCTGCCGTACGGGGTTGTCGCCGTGGATGATCCGCTCATGGTACGAACCGTGCAGACCATAGAAGAGGAGCTGCTCCAAGGTTACGGTTTGCATCGCTACCCGGCTGATACGTATTACGGCGGGGGCCAATGGCTGCTGTTATCCGCTTGGTTGGGCTGGTATTACGTGAATACGGGCAGGCGTGAAGAAGCTGAAGAAATAGCAGCGTGGATTGCTTCCCAACGTCAACAGAGCGGCCTGCCAGAACAAGTGCAGGAGCATTTGCTGTCACCGGATCATTACAAGGCGTGGGTCGAGAGAGCAGGTCAGCCTGCCGTGCCGCTTCTGTGGTCCCATGCGATGTTTCTTGTGTTGGCAGCGGAGCTCGGCTACAAGCATTAGCCAGGAAGATATCTTCCTGGTTTTATGAATTGCTGACATCTATCATTTTTAGCGAGAGGACTCTAACTTCTATAAGTGGAGAGGTGAATCGCTTCTTTTTTCTTGGTATTTTTCATTTTTATTGTATAAAATAGTAGGGAACAGAACATTCGTTCCTTATGAACACTCATAAAAGGAGGTGAATGCATTGTCAAAAGAGGAAAAAGTGTACCAAACCTTTCAAATTTGGATTAAGCCTGGACATCGCTTGTTTCCGTATTTCCAGCATGCTTGTCAACAAGCGAAAAACCTCCATAACACAACGAATTTCTTTATTCGTCAAGTGTTCACGGCGATGCAACAGACGGGTGAGC
>NZ_JBFEFW010000055.1:0-14859 GCF_047229145.1 Brevibacillus jepli | reverse complement strand
GGTCGTGGCGAAGGGGTTAACGCACCGGATTGTGGCTCCGGCACTCGTGGGTTCAAGTCCCATCGATCGCCCCATTTATGATTATAAGTGAAATGAAATAGCCCAGCGGTGGCTTCCTGTAAAGGAGTATGCTGGGCTTTTTGATATTCGTTTAGGAAGGAACTACATCTTGATAGAAGTGAAGGCGATTGCCAAAAGGATCGGTCACACTCACTTCGCGTGTTCCCCAAGGAGTGTCCTCTAGTCCGGGACAAGCGTACTTATATGTCTGGCGCAACAGTGACTGATGAAAAAGCTCGATATTCTCTACCTGAACACGAATCGCTGAGCCAGGACAAGCATCCCCATGATGCTCGGACAGATGAATCGTACATGAGGGAGAAGAAACTTGCATGTACAACGGAAAATGATCCTCGTAACGATGCTCCCAATCTACCTGAAATCCGAGAAAGCCCACATAAAATTCTCTAGCCTTATCTACGTCAAACATTCGAAAAATGGGAGTTACGGTCTGATTCATTTTTTTAAGAACCTCCGGAGTGTGTTAATCGATGCTAGGTGCATTCCTTCGTGAAAAATCGTTCGAACGAGCACTTGTGCAATCGTATGCATGCCTGCTTCAGTAGCTGGGAACTCTTCTTCCAATCGATCCTTGTAAGCGGCTTGTAACTGCTGGGGTTGTTCTTTTAATAAGGGAAGGAGCTCTTCTAGCTTCGGTGGCTGTGTGTCCCAGTCTGCAGGCTTCGTCCCGAAATTAAACCATTCGTTGAAGCCTGGAGGGATCGGGACCGGTTCTTTTGTCAGGTGGGCGATCCATAAGTACTGATCGAGATAGATATGCCCCAGATTCCACAAGATGTTGTTCGAAAAGCCCTCAGGTATTACATTCACTTCCTCATCCGTCAATCCATCGATTGCACTCAACGTTATCTTCCGATAGTATTCCAGCTGCTGGAATAGCACACTCTGCCGTTTTTCCATACATTTTCCTCCTAACGCATGGCATTATTCATAGAAAATAAGTTCGAGTCACGAAAGCTACCTTCCTTCTAGCAGAGCTACGTGCAATGGCAAAAAAAGCGTGCAGACACCAACTGGTCAGCACGCTTTTTATATGTTTGTAGGAGCAGCAACACTACATTTTTTTCTGCTCAAGGGCATGAGAAGGGGAGAACAGCTTGCGCCACTTTACTTGCGGTACACAAATAGCAGCGAGGATCATCAATACGCCACCCCATTGAGAGATAGTGACCGTTTCTTGCAGAACGAAGCTCGACAAAAGTACGACTGTGGGCAGCTCAACTGCGCTTAAAATGGTAGCGAGTCCATTACCGATCCGAGGTACGCCGACAGCCAAACAGAAGATCGGGATGACGGAACCGAATATCGCAACCAGGAGACCCAGCGGCAGCAGCCCCTGCAGAAGCTGACCGTTGATCATGAATGTAGGTGGATACACGATCGAAAGCATCAAGGCAGCGATACTGATCGAAATCGCACTGCGCAAATAGGGGTCCATTCCGGGGAGGATACGTCCGCTGAAGAAAATAACCAAAGCAAAGGTAGCGCCAGACAATAGACCGAAAATCAAACCAACGATATCTACGCTTTGGATGCCGCTTTCGCCAAGACCGCTGGCAAGTACTGTCCCTGCACCAAGCATGGCGAGAGACACCCATTTTTCAGCAGTGGGCCATTTACGATCCACGATAGCCTCCAAGAGCACACCGATCCACGTAAACTGAAATAAGAGAACGATAGCGAGTGATGCAGAGACCCGGCTAACAGCCTGATGGTAAAAAAGACTGGTCGAGGCCATCATGAGGCTCGCAGGTGCCAAAAGCAACAAATACTTCCATTGAAAGCGCTGTTTGGAGAAAAATATGGCCATGACCGTCATGATCAAGCCACCGAAAATCAGTTGGCTCCCGCTCATTTCAAAAGGAGTGAAGCCGAGTTGAAACGCGTGCTTCATGAAAATAGAGAGTACTCCGTAGCTGCATGCACCGAGTAATACTAAAATGATTGATCGCCAGTATGTCATAAGTAAAAGTTCCTTTCGTATGACTAAACTCGGAAGAATAATGCCTATTGTACTACAGGTGTAAAAGTGGTACAATAAAATTTTTGTCTACACTTTACTATACTACTAAGGTAATTAGCTAGCTGCATGCATTGGTAATATGGTAACGGACGAAAGTGCAAAGGTAGCGCTATTCTTGGTGTGAATACATAGCCGTTTCTTCGTATTTCCGTTACACTACTCCTTAGAGAGCGAGTTCAAAAAGTCGTCATAATAGAAAGAGAAGGCGAAATACACGGGAGGAGCAAGGATGAGACAGGGGATTATTTACGCAATTGTGGCCTATTTGGCTTGGGGGCTACTCCCGCTCTATTGGAAGCTGTTTCAGGCGATGGGCGCATGGGAGATACTTGCTCATCGAATTGTTTGGTCCGTCATTTTTGTCGGAATCATTATTCAGGTAACGAAACGCTGGCGCAGTATGTGGGGGGCTGTTACTGGTATCAAAATGTTTGGAGCATTAGCGATATGCTCACTGCTCATCAGTGCGAACTGGCTTATCTTTATTTGGGCGGTAAATAACAATCAAGTGATGCAAACGAGTCTTGGTTACTACATGAATCCGCTCATCACCGTACTGCTCGGAGTCATTTTCCTAAAAGAAAAAATGCACGCAGGGCAATGGCTTGCACTCATTCTGGCAACTTGCGGCGTCTTGTTCATCACCTTCCAGTATGGGGAGATTCCATGGGTCTCGCTGTCGCTTGCCCTGACGTTTGCCTTTTATAGCTTGGCGAAAAAGCTCGTCCGGATGGAGGCGATGATCGGTCTGGCCTGGGAGACGCTGTTTGTGGCACCCATTGCCTTCGGTTATTTGTTGATGATCCAAGTCAATGGAACGGAGACGATGACGTCATTATCGTGGTGGCAACTTTTGTTACTGACGATGGCAGGGGTAGCTACCGCCATGCCGCTCTATTGGTTCGCTCAAGCTACGACAAGACTTCCGCTTTCTGTCGTAGGCTTCATTCAATACTTGGCTCCGACGATTTCGCTTTTATCAGCCGTTTTCTTGTTCGGGGAGCCGTTTACACAAACCCATCTTATTAGCTTTGCGTTCATATGGTCGGCGCTCATCGTGTTTACGGTATCTTCCGTGCGCGTGAATCGAAAAGCTGCACCGATCAATCCCGAGATCGCAATCAAAAAGCAAGCGTAATGATAAGAAAACTCCTGACCAGCCGAGCGAGACTCGGAAAAAGGCCAGGAGTTTTTATTTTACTAGAAATGCAATTAGCAGATCGCTTCGCCGTGCTTCTTCATGCGGTACGCACCGTGATGAGTAGGCCCCACATATTTATTGAGCGCAAACGAGTGGCGGATCGCTTCCGTAATAAACTCTTTCGCTACTGCTACTGCATTGTGTACAGAGCTTCCTTTTGCCAATTCAGCACAGATCGCAGCAGAGAATGTGCAGCCTGCTCCATGGGTAAAGGAAGTTTCAAAACGCTCCGATTCCAGAACCTCGATCGTCTTACCGTCATAGAAAACGTCTACGGCATTGCCGCTTGCCAGTTTGCTGCCACCTTTTACTACAACATAAGAAGTGCCGAAGTCGTGGATGCGCTTCGCTGCTTCCTTCATGTCATCGACACTTTTCAAAGCGCCCATTTGGCTGAGGATTCCAGCTTCGAACAGATTAGGTGTCGCTACTGTCGCGTGTGGAAGCAATACTTCACGCAGGCTGACTGCAATTTCTGGATGGAGGGCTTCATCTGCACCCTTACAGATCATCACAGGGTCAACGACCACATTTTTCAATTCATATTGCTTTATTTTACGGGTAGCGAGGTCAACGAGTTCAGTGGTACCGAGCATCCCGGTTTTTACAGCATCTACGCCAATTCCAGAGAGAACCGTTTCGATTTGTTTTTCCAGAATGGCGACATCGATCGGAAACACTTCATGAAACCATTCGTTATGTGGATCTTGGGCTACGATAACAGTGAGGGCTGTCATCCCGAAAACACCAAGCTCCTGGAACGTTTTGAGGTCTGCTTGCTGACCAGCTCCGCCGCTGGTGTCTGAACCTGCAATGGTGAGTGCTTTCTTCATGGTCATTGTGATTATCTCCCTTTGTATACCGCTGCACAATCGAAGCGGATCTATACTGTCATGCACTGTAATGCCTCTCTCTATATTAAAGAGGAAGAAATCGGTGCTGTCAATAATATCCCCAAAATATAAAAACCGCCTCCCGTAGCGGGAAAGGCGGTTATGTATGCAGTCATTTATGCTTGAGAAGCAGCGTGGTGAAAAGAGAAGCTGATTGTAGTGGACATGGACTTGGAGCGCTTGGTTGCAAGCTGCTTGGCTTGTTTTGCTGCCTCAAACATACTGGGTGCCTTGATGATTTCAACCCATCTGCGTGTTGCTGTTTCAAATAAAAAGCGATAGATAGTCATCTTCTTCGACCCTCCATGGTTTGTTGACATCTACATTGTATTACGTATTTGACGGCAAAAGGTTACGTGGTTGTTACATAATTTTGAAGATACTATTGCTTTTATGTAAAAAGTAAATTGTTTGCGAATGTAGCGTTACGTTTTACGAAATGTTACGTCTTTAGTATGTGATGTTTTGGAAGGCTTCCATTTTTGAAAGAACGAATGAGGTGCTGGTAAAGATGGTCAATTCAATGGGAGAGCTGACGGTGACTGGGGTCAATCACAGCTACGGAGCGGGAAAAATCAAGGTGCCTGTGCTGTATGATATCAACGTTCACATCAACAAGGGGGAATTCGTGGCGCTGTGTGGCTCATCGGGTTCAGGCAAGTCTACGCTCTTGAATTTGCTTGCAGGCTTGACCAAGCCGGAGGAAGGGAGTGTCATGGTAAGCGGAGAAGAAATTTCCAGTTACAGCGAAAACAAACTATGCTTGTTTCGCCGTAAACATATGGGCTTTATCTTCCAATCTTACAATCTGCTCCCGAATCTGACAGCGTTGGAAAACGTAGAGCTTCCTCTGGTTTTCGCGGGCGAGAGTACAAAAAAACGACGGGAAAAGGCAAAAGAGATTTTGCATCGCGTGGGATTGGAAGGGCGCTTGGACCACAAGCCGAACGAGCTTAGCGGTGGACAGCAGCAGCGTGTCAGTATCGCGAGAGCGCTCGTCAATCAGCCTGGCATCATCTTGGCGGATGAGCCGACGGGAAACCTGGACTCGAAGACCGAACAAGAGATTCTCGTATTAATGAGAGAAATGAACAAGGAAAATGGGACTACGTTCATCATCGTTACCCATGAGCAGGAAGTAGCAGAACAGTCCGACCGTGTTATTTATCTCCAAGACGGACGGGTTGTACAAAAAAGGACAAGACCAGCGTAGGCGAGGGTATGAGGTGAACAAATCGTGAAGATAATAGATTCTTTTCGTATCGTCTTGAAGAATCTTTGGAGAATGAAGCTGCGAACAGCACTCACATCGGTTGGAGTGATGATCGGAACGGCTGCAATCGTTGCAATGATGGCACTGAGTTTGGGACTTAAGGAAAGTGCAGTAAAAAGCTTGGAGAACTTCGGGGATTTAACCGAAATGGAAGTTCAACCGATACGTTGGTACGAGGAAAATGGCGAATGGATAGATGTTCCAGAGGATAAAGTCAAGAAGCTGAATATGGAAGCGGTGCAGGAATTAAAAAAGATTCCTGGGATTGAAGCAGTTATGCCGATAAAAGAACTACGAGATCAAGCGAAGCTCAAGGTAGGCCGCCGAGAAGGATACGTACAGCTTATCGGGGTTGATGTGAATGAATCGGCTGCTTATCGTAAAAATGACATTGAAAAAGGGAAGTATTTGTCAGGCTCACCGCAAGAAGTGGTTGTCGCCTTCGATGTCTCCAGAGAATTGCGGGACGTGGAAAAGGAAAAGCGGGAGGAACGGCGAAGAAAGGCCGGAGGCGGACGCCAAGAAATGAATGAAATGCCACCAGATATGGGTGGCGGAGAAGCACTTGCCTTCAATCTCGTCGACAGATCTGGAACTCTCATCTTGTCACGAGAATATCGCATCGACGATGAACCAAAATACGAGAAAAAAGAAATGCGTGTGAAGGTTGTCGGTCAATTAAAGAAGTCTGACGATCGTCGCTCGTCGGCCGCGGTTTATGCACCGATTAGCGTAGTGAAAGAGCTCAACGAATGGGTCAATCGCAGTAGGGGTGACGAAATCAGTGATGGATCTTCACGCCGATCTCGCGATAAAGCCAAAAAGGATACGTTTGAATTTGACTCGGTGACTGTCAGGGTAGAATCACGTGAGAAAGTCGAAAGTGTCATCGAGGCGATGAAGCAAAAAGGTTTTGAGACATGGTCGAACGCAGCTGATCTGGAAAGAATCAATTCATTCTTCTTCGTGATTCAAATGGTTCTCGGGGGAATTGCAGCAATCTCCTTGCTCGTCGCAACCATTGGAATCGTCAATACAATGATCATGTCGATTTTAGAGCGAACCAAAGAGATAGGAATCATGAAAGTAATCGGCGCTACAGTTTTAAATATTCGCTGGCTGTTCTTAATGGAATCAGGCTTTATTGGCTTAATAGGAGGAATGGCTGGTCTCGGCTTGGCGTGGGGAGCAGTTGAGCTAGTAAACTACTTCGGAGCGTCAGGTGGCCTGTTGGATAATTTAGGCATGGGCTACGGCGGTGGCGATCCAGAGGCCGAGCCTTCCAAGCTGGCAGTCATTCCAAGCTGGCTGGCACTGTTTGCGATTGGTTTCTCCTTTATTATCGGGGTGTTGGCAGGAATCTTCCCAGCGATCCGTGCTTCTCGTTTAAGTGCACTGCAAGCGATTCGATCTGAATAAGTGATGAAATGTGAGGAACGTAAGATGAACAAGAAAAAATGGATCATTATCGCCACGGTGGTGGCCGTTCTTGGAGGAGGAAGCTATTACGGCTATTCATACTTCAAGGGCGATGAAGTTGCCGAAGAAATGCCAGAAGAAAAACCGACCTTCCCGACAGCGGTAGTTGAACGTGGAGAGGTTAAGAAAACGATCAACTCAGCAGGTACGATCGAAGCCAAGGCACGTGAGGAAGTCAAGCCAGAACTCAGCGGGAAAGTTCAACGTCTCTTGGTGAAGGAAGGCCAGTCTGTCAAAAAGGGCGATGTATTGTTTACGATCGACAGTACCGATGCTCAGTTAGCGTTGCAGAAGCAGGAACTCGCGATTATACGTGCTAAAAAAGAACTGAATGAAATCAAAGACAAAAAAGACATAATTAATGCGGATAAGGACGGGAAAGTAATTGAAGTGCTCGTAAAAGAAGGGGATTCTGTCACACCGGAAACACCTATCGTCAAGCTGGCGAACACCGATTATTTGAAAATCACCGGTAAGTTCACCGCTTTTGAATCAGAGCGCTTCAGTGTCGGTCAAAAAGTAAAAGTCTTAATTACTTCTTCCATGTACTTTGTAGATGGAGTCGTAACGAATGTAGACAGAGTTGGGAAAAAGGAACCAGGCGCTGGTGGCCTTCACGATGTCGAAGTCTTGGTCAAAAAGCCGGGTGCGCTCTACGTAGGAGACATGGGTGTAGTTCGATTCACGGATGAAAAAGGAGTGCTGTACGCCAGCCAATTGCCAACTCCATTCGGACTTCCAGATGAAATGGAAATTTTGGCAGGAACCCATGGTAAAATCGCTAGAGTAGACATAAAGAAGGATGACGTAATCAAAGTAGGACAGCAACTGGTTAAAATGGATATGACTTCAACAGATATGGAGTTCCAGGAGAAAGAGCTGGCTTTGAAAGAGGCATTATTGGAAATGGAGCAGAAAAAGCGTGAAATTGCGAAGAACCAAGTAACAGCGCCAATCAGCGGAGTAATCACAAAGCTAAACGTAAAAGAAGGCGAAACGCCAGGATCAGATCCTGCAGCCATTATTATGGACACAACTTCAGTTTACTTTGTCGCAGCCGTTGGTGAGCTTGATATTCCAGAGATCAAACTCGGTCAGAGTGTCGATGTCTACGTGTATGCATTTGGTACCGAGCCGTTTAAAGGTAAAGTCATAGAGCTTCCGAAAGAAGGAAAGAAAGAAGAAAAGGAAGTTCGTTTCGCTGTGAAAGTGGAGCTGCTTGATAAAGCTGATTTCAAGCACGGGATGACGGGAGACAACGATATTATCGTAGCAGAAGCAGCGAATGTTCTACGCTTGCCAAGTAGTGCGGTTGAAGTTCTTGGGCCAGGTCAAGGCACCGTCATGGTAAATGATCCGAGCACCGGAGAGCCGACGCCAAAAGACGTAGAGATCGGTATTGAAGGATATGATTTTATCGAAATCAAAGGCGGCTTGAATGAGGGAGAAGAGGTCCTGGTGACCAACTCCGAAGGCATGTAATCGTACTTTCGATTTCGTTCATAGAGACAGCCCCGTTGCGACTGGCCATATACCTAAGCAGACGGGGCTGTTTTTTGCACAAGGCATTCAAAGATTGGGACGCAGCTGCAACGTTCTGGACATCTGCGACGTCAAACTATGTAAAGGATGAGCAACTGTACACCCGTAATCCTTTGCAAACTGATCAGCAACGGGTGCCATGGAGAGCTGGGCCACTGCAATGTGTTGACCTGGATACGTTTGTTGGAGATGATGAAGGGCGTCGCTTATGGCCTCTCTGTAAGCTTCGTGCTTGTTTTCAATCAGGAGTGCGAAGGCATTTTCAACAAGCCTTACTTGAATATTTGGCTGAAGACGGTGGGAGCGGGCATATTGTACGAAACGCTCCATCGTAGGTGTGACCGTAGCCGGATTGGAGAACAGCAGAACTTGTGGTTCTGTTAGCTGTGCCAGTTCATGAAAGAAAGGTCCGTCGATTGTGAAGATCGGGACAGTACTGGATGCTTCATCCTCTCGTGTTAGCAGCGAGGCATACTGCGTGCAAGTGATCACGATTGCATCTACGGAGCAGCTCTGCATCCAAGTCAGTTGATCACGTAATTTGGCATGGGATTGTTCCTTGGTATGGACAGGTGTTCCCCCGTTTTGCAGCAGTAAACCTGGATCGACAAAATGGATGAGCTCTGCATCAAAGGATGCGAATGCTTCTGATAAGAGTGGAATATTCGTATAATGGCCATGAAGGCAGGCGATCCGGGTCATGGTGTGCTACCTCCGAGCGAATCGTCTCTATCTGTTTTCTTAAGGGCAACTACGCGAATGCGCTTGTAGTCGAGCACCCAGCGACCGTCTTGAAACAGACTAGGCCGCAATAAGTCAGTGACATCGTTACATACCTGCTGTATCTCATCGGACGATAGTCCCGCAAAAAAAGGACTGCAAAACGAATTCAGCCAATGGGAAAGTCCCCGGTCCCCATCCGCCATAGTGGTAGGACGATCAAAATGGGAGGCGAGTACGACGTGGAAGCCTTGCTTTTCCAAAAGAGTCGTGTACTCTCCGATGCTAGGAAAATACCAAGGTGATCGTTCATCAGCGGATATATCTTTTCGTTCCAACACGGTCCGTAATGCCTGTGTAATTTGTCCGCAATTTCCTTTGCCTCCGAATTCGGCTACAAAACGACCGCCTGGAGCGAGCGCTAACCAAATGGTTTCGATGACTTCAGCTGGACGTTTCATCCAGTGTAATGCCGCATTGGAAAAGACCGCGTCATAGCGTACTTCTGTTCGAAATGTGTGCGCATCGGCTACAGCAAAGGCGAGCTGCGGATATTTTTGTCGAGCAGCTTCAATCATGTCCGCAGAAAAGTCAATTCCTGTTACGTTTGCTCCTGCTAGAGTTAGTTGCGCACACAGGTCTCCTGTTCCACAGCCTAAGTCGAGGATGCTTTCACCTGCATCAGGATGAAGCCAGTCCATTAATCCTTTGCCATATTCAGAAACGAAGTTCATTTTTGCGTCGTACAGCCCGGCATTCCATTGATTGGTTTGAACCATGTGTATCCCTCCCTTCCATCATTTTTACCGTCTAGAATGATATAAGTCAAATCTATATAAATTATGAACGTGATAGTATTTAGCTATATCGATCGCGTGAAAAAGTGCGCGTTGGCAAAGGATTTTCGCCTTTTTTGTCGAATGAATTGAGTTGATAAAAATGTAAGGCAGAAAGTAGGAGGACAGTTCGTGAAAAAATGGGTTGTAAAAGCACTTCTAGTGTGTTTGGCAACTGGCACCTTTTTGTCAGGTGTTTCAGTACCGTCAGCCATGGGGGCCGGGGCAATAGCATCAATGAAAAAAAACAGCCAAGTATCTAAGCCAATCCGGAAGCAGCCTGTTCACGATATGGTTATCTTTAACGATTATCAGGTTGCAGGACTGGATTCAAATGGTTGGAACTGGGTGAAGAATGATGAGTTTATTCTTCCGCCTGAGACACCACTTGATATTGATTTGATTCAGACCACGTATGGAAATGGTACGAACCTCAATCGTAAGGAAGTATACCTGGATGGTGTAGAATTACCAGAGTTTCAGATGGAACAAACCTCGAATCAAGCTTCATTCAAATGGCAGGTACCTCGCTTTACCATTCCTGCCGCCAAATTATCAGCCGGCACTCACACGCTGACCTTTGTTGTAACGGATTCAAATTCAAGGAGCAGTACGTTACACGTGAGCTTTCAAGTAGAAGCACAAAATTACCCGAGCATATATAAGGGAGAAAAAGCAGAGGGAGAGCCTTTGCCGACTGGTGGGCAAACGACGATTTTTGGAAATATGGGTTCAAATGACTTTACCAGCTCGGTACCAGGCACGTGGAAGCTAACGAACAAGTCCACCAATCAGGAGATGAGATCTGTTCCTGCTACTGTTTTTTCTACAGGTACGCTGTTGGCTGGTCAATATCAGCTGCTTTTTTTACCAGATGATTCCTCGATGTCGCCTTGGTCAACGATGATCCAGATCGGTATGGCAGAGCTGTTTATGGGAACAGATGCAAATGGTCAAAAGCTGGCACCGGATCAGACAATCACCGCCCCAGAGGCACCAGGGAAGGTTTCCTTGTATTCACAATACCCGGGTCGATGGTCAGTGAACGGAACTGGACAAACGCTGACCAACGCTCAACATTTTGAGGTCGACATTCCGACAATGTTGGCGGGAATGACGATTTCTGTTACCTTTGAGCCTGATTCCAAGGAAAACAAAACAGAATCTTTATGGGGAGGGGCTACATCAACGACGATTCAAATACAAATCCCAGGCACACCGAATGCTTGCGGTCCTGTAAGTGGAAATGTCACGATGGATGTGTTGATGCAGCCCAATGATAAATCAACCCTCATGGTTGAAAAAGGAAACGTGTACTCGTCAGACAATACGCTGAAGCTGTACCAAAATCCTGTGCATGTAATCTGGTTGACTACAGCAGCAGAGCATATCGAATTCGGAAGTGAAGCTGATGACGATGAAGGGCCAGGGGTTTGGGCAGTCGATAACGTCGTTGTCGAAAGTGATAAATTGAATTGGGATCACACAGGATTGCTACTGTCCGGCTATAAGCCAGGGCGTTACAAGGTCAACTATTACAGCAAAAGAGACCCCGGGCAGACATGGTGCGGTTACGTTCAGGTCATTGAGGATACACCGCCAATACCAGCCTCCCAATCTTGTGACCCAGGTGATACAGGTATTGCGCCACCGCAATCGCCGATGTTCATGCGAGGTGAGAGTGGCAAGGAATATCGAAATGGAGATAATGTGACTGTGGAGTCTGATAGTGACCTTGCGGAATTGGAAAATCTAAAGCTCATCTCCACGTATGCAGAGCGGACGGGGACGAAGAAAGTTAGAGAGAGTAAGAAATCCTCTGCCTACCATATGCCGAAATATGAGTGGAAGTATGGGGAGAATGCAATCGGCGCTAGACAAGAACACAGCAGTGCTACGATAAGCTCAGAAAATAAGATCGAGATCTACTATGAAGGCAAAGAAATCGCCGCCATTAAGCCTTCCAATCGAGATGATGAGGCTGAAGACGGTCTGGAGTCACTCGATATAAGTAGGTATATCGATCGTGAGCAACCTGGCAAATACGAGATCAAAGTAACGAATATCCTAAGCAACAAGACTTGCCAACTCGTTACAAGACAAAAAAGAACCGTCAAAAAAACGGACGTTGATGAACGAAAAGAAACGATAACATTTACAATCGAAGTGAAATAAGATGGAGGCCCCCTTGCTTTTAGGCATGGGGGTCTTCGATTAGCTGGGAGGAAGTCCTGTGACAAATGAGCAGCAACAGATAATGGAAAAGTTCGGGTTTCGGATCGATGGTGAACAAGTGAAACATTTGAAGCTGGGAATCGTAAGAAATATAAATGAATTCGACCATCACGCCACGTCAGAAGAGTTGCAGGACTATATCAAGTCCCTCTTGCGCAATCAATGTCAGTGGAAGCGAGGAGAATCAGAGTGAGCAGCCAGGGAGGTGTTGTGTTTGATGGAGTCTAGAGAGACGTTGGTTCAGGCGTTAAGTGAAGTAGAGGCTTGGGAGAAGGACCAGAATGATTTGTGGTTTTGGGAAAAGCTTGGCAGACTTCCGTTTGTTCTGCTGGACAGGATTACGCCAGCATTCGTTCAAGAGAAGCTGGGAAAAGCCGTAGATGAGATGGCTGCCTTTCTTGAAACAGGTGGAACCTATTTGGTGCAGGATGAACCAATTTACAAGAGGTTTCGCAAACGTTTAGAAGGACAGAGCATATCTGCTATTGGCAAGGACGAGATCGCTTCTGTACCGTTGTCGATGATGAATGATGTGGCGCTGGAGCTGAAGGATTCACGTACGAATTTTGCCACAGTACAAGGGGCGACGACTGGTTTCGGTGGGATTTTTACCCTCGCAATCGATATCCCGTTGTTGATGGGGACATCCTTAAAAGTCCTACAAGAGATGGCTCTTGCCTACGGTTATCGACCGGAAGAGAAGCGGGAGCGACTGTTTGTAGTCAAATGCTTGCAGTTTGCTTCTTCAGACATCGTTGGCAAAAAAGCGATCCTCGCTGAGCTCTCGCGCTTTGATGATCCAACAGCGCAGAAAGAAGTGATGGCGCAATTACAGGGCTGGCGTGAAGTCGTGGTGACGTATACGGAAAATTTTGGTTGGAAAAAGCTATTCCAAATGGTACCGATTGCGGGTGTTTTGTTCGGGGCGTATTTGAACCGCTCAACCGTGCAGGATGTCGCCGAAGCAGGCATGATGCTGTACCGCAAACGGCGTATCCTGGAACGGCTGCGTGAGGCTTAGGAAGAGCGAGGAGATGAATGGGACCACTCCTCAGCAGTAAGGGCGTAGATGAGATGGTCTTCCCATACACCGTTAATTTGCAAGTAGCGCAACGATAGCCCTTCCTGGCGAAAACGGTTTTTCTCCAAGACTCGAATGGAAGGCTTATTGCGTGGCATGACGGCAGCTTGCACCCTGTGCAGTCCAGCATCAGAAAAAGCAAAATGCAGGGCGAGCTTTACAGCTGATGTGGTGTAGCCTTTGCCATTGCATGTCAGGTCCATGAAGTAGCCAATCGTTGCATTTTGCCATGCACCGCGTGTGACATTTGACAAGGCTACGCGCCCAACCATCTTCTCAGATTCACGAGAGAATACACCAAATGCATAGGCAGTGCCAAGTTCAAAAGCTTTTTGCGCTTGTGAAATCTGCTCTTGCTGTTCTGCGAGGGTCAGAAATGAAGCAGAACGGATCGGTTCAAATGGTTGGAGAAAGTCATGATTACGCAGCCGAAGCTCTAGGAGCTCGGCTGCGTCTTTTTGTTGGAGAGGCCGTAAGAGAATCTCGTCGGTATGTAGTGACATGAGATCAATCCTCCTTAAAAAGTTGGATTGATAGTATATCATGTGACAGAGAATTTGGGAAACAGCACTTAGCCGAGCAATTCAGCAAACGATACGCCAAATGCTTTGCAAGTTTCTACTTCCTTTGCGGTAGGAGAAAGCTCGATTTTCAATCCTTCCAGTGGCGTTTCTGCTCCACGCTCGCTCGCTTTTTTCAGCAAAATATCCACGGCTGCACCGACATGCTCATAAGCGGAGTCGCAAGAGCCAAATGCCACAACCTTTTTCCCGCTGAGGTCAATATCGTCCATTTCCTCATAGAAGTCCAGGCATTCGTCTGGCAGATCACCATCGCCCCAGGTGTACGCGCCAAGCAAAATGCCGTCGTAAGCTTCGAGTTCTTTTGCGTTCGCATCCATTACTTCTTTTATCTCCAGCTCAGCACCAGTTGAACGAATACCTTCTGCAATTGCTTCAGCAATTTCCTGAGTATTCCCAGTCATGCTCGCGTATACCATCAAAATGCTCATAAAAAGTAAAACCTCCATTTAGATAATGAATATCATTCTCATCAACTAAAATAATGAAAATGAGAATCGTTGTCAATAACTTTTTTCTTATTGCCACCTTTCGTTGATTTTGGTAGAGTTAAATGAAATTATAATAATGTACACTAAATAGAGGTGCGCCGAAGAAGAGTATGCCTTTTCGTAATCTGCCAGGGGGTAGGAAAAGGAGGAAAGGCTAAAGCGCCGAAGCTTATGCTATGCCCCTACATAGCACAGGCTGGGGTGTCTCGTGAACAATGATCATCCTGTCACAAAAGACCGATGTCTTTTTGTGGAGCGCTATTTATGATTTGCTTGTGTAGTATCAAAAGCAATGAGATAGCGAATGCACTCATTGCTTTTTTTGATTCACAAACTGCTTTCACTTAAGAGGAGCCATTCCTGTAATGAAGAAATTTGAGCTTTGAAAGAAAAAAGCGCCTCCTGTATGCTGGGTCTTGGAAT
>NZ_JBFEFW010000054.1:0-15354 GCF_047229145.1 Brevibacillus jepli | reverse complement strand
AGCTGTCGCCGTGTCAACTCCACTTGTGTTAAGCGTCCGGTAACGACGACACATAAGAAATCCCCACTTCAACCGGTCGGTAAGTGGCGGGAGTATTCATTGACACCATTTCTTGCTACGCTCATCTGGTAGAGCGAACGGAAACAGGATAAACATGAAACAGAGCATCGATCTCTTTTCGCAGGTAGACGATTAGCTGAGCAGGCTCCTCTACTGTCGCTTCCCGTCCCGGTCCGAGTACAAACCGAGCTACCCAGTCTAATTCAGAGGGGGCGAGAGTGTCGGTGATCAGACCGGAGCCATCTGGCTGTAGGGTAATTTGATTGCCGAATTGATGGTGGCTTTCAGCTAGCTTGCAGCCTTTTCTTGTCAAGTGAATTCGCAGGGGAAGCAGCTCCAGCTCTTCATCCTGCTCGGTGTTCGGATCAAGGATGGCAGAGGGAGATTCCACAATCGTCATGGCTTGGATACGATCTACGCGCAGCTTGACTATGCATTGCCTGAGAAAGCAGAAGCATTTGCAGTACCAGTAGCCATCGAAGGCGTACAAATAGTCGGGCCAAATGATTCGCGTGCTTTTTCGGGTCAGGGAGTCGTACGCAATCTCCACAGCTTGCTGTGAAAGAGCAGCTTCCAAGAGTGGTCGCAAAAAGGGCGTCTCCACGCTTCGGCTCGGGTTCGTCACTCGTATTTTTTTGCGTAGTGCATCTACTCTTGCCAAAGCGTCTGTTGGAAGACTCGCGAGCAGCTTGGCGATTACAGACAGATTTTCATGTTCAAATGGCTTGTCCGTATAGGAAAGAAGAGCTCCATACGACAAGATCAAGGCAATTGCTTCCTCTGTCGTGAGGGCAAGAGGTGCTAGCTGATGGGAACGAATTAATCTGTACCCACCGCCAGGACCGGGAGAAGCTTGCAATGGGGCACCAGACTCGCTGAGCAAATGCAAATCACGAAGCATCGTTCGTTTGGACACGGCTAACGTATCGGCTAGTTCACCCACGGTAAAGGTTTTTCCTGTATGCAAAAGCGCAAGCAGCTCTAGTAAACGACCTGTTCGGTTCATAAGTATTCCTCGCTTTAGCCAAAACGAATGTAAAGGGTGAGTCAAAATGAAACAAGTTACTGCCTATCACCAGGGGACGAGATTGTGTGGTTTAGAAGGTGAACGAAATGGTGAGACGATTCTGTTCTTGCACCCTCAAGGGGGAACCTCGTCCATCTGGAAGGACATGTTACCTTATTTTTCTGAGGATTTCCACATCATTTGTATGGACTTGCGTGGGCATGGTCAGTCGGAGCATGCGGCTACTGGTTACGATATCGGTACGCAATGTGAGGACATACGGGCGTTTCTCGATCATGTCGGGGTACAAAAAGCCCACGTGATAGGCAACTCCCTTGGCGGAGATTTCGCTACCTTTTTCGCAGCGATTTACCCTGACCGTGTACGATCACTAATCAATCTGGATTCGGGCATGATTGATTTTGTGGGCCCAAATGGTGAGCGGGAAGGCACGAAGGAAGAAATATTGGAGCAGTATCGCAAGCGTATCGTACCATCTTTCGAACACAGAGAGGAATTTGCTCCTTACGCGAGACAGCATTGGCATCCGTGGGACCCGTATTATGAGAAATGGTTTTTGCATGTGACGATCTACCCACTGCCAGACGGGCTGATCACATACCAAATACCGACAGCGATCAACCTCCAAATCATGGAGACCGTCTGTGATTTGCACTATGAGGATGCCTATGCACAAATAAAATGTCCGGTTCTGTTTCTCCCTGCTGAGTCGGAGCCAAAGCTCGATGTGAAGCTCTCTCTCATCCAAAAGGTCACAAGCCATCCGCAAAGCAAGACGGTGGTCATTCCAAAATCCAAGCACTTGATGCCGATTGATCAGCCGATAGAGACAAGTATGGAGATAGTGGCTTTTCTAAAAGGCTTGGCTCCTGACAGGCCTTCTCGGTAAGCTGGGCTTCATCGTCGCGAGGAGGACACCGACAAGCGTCACGACACCACCTGCAATTGTCATCAGCGTAGGCACTTCGCCCAGCCACACCCAGGCGATCAGAAAAGCGAGCACGGGCGTCATATACAGGGAGGTAGTAGCCTCCGAGGTACCGACGACAGAAGTTACATAGGCGAGGGCCAAATAAGCCACGACGCTAGGAAAAATCCCCAAATACACGACACTGAGCGTGACATCCCACGGTGCCAGCGATATCGCTGTACCAAGTCCGGGCAAAAAGAAGAGCATGAAGAGTGTACCTGCCCATAGGGTGTAGGCAGTAAATGCGAAAACGCCGTATTTTTCTACCAATGGCTTCTGAAATGCAAAGTAAATGCTTTCGCTAATGGCGGCTAATAAAATCAACAATATTCCATCAGTGATGTGAATGCTCTCTCCTGTACCAACCGAGCAGATGGCGACTCCGACAAAACCGATCAGGGCACCTATCCAGCCTCTCGTACCGAAGCGCTCCCGAAAAAACAGGAAGGCGAGCAGAGCGGAAAAAATAGGTGTCGTCGTAACAAACAGGCTGGCTACACCTGCGCTGACAGTCATCTCGCCATAGTTGAGCGCCGTATGGTAAATGGTAAAGCCCAAGCCACCAAGTACTAGTATACCTGGGATATCCTTATACTCTGGCAAGCGAATGCGGAAAAAGAGTGCGAGTATCCCGAGAAAAAGCGAGCCGATGAGAAAGCGAAGCAACGAAAGATGCTCCGGCGAGTAGGCTTGCAATCCAACGCGAATACCGGCAAATGCAGAGGCCCAGAGAACAATGCTGATTCCGTGTGCAGCGAAAATACGACTCCTGGTATGATGAGACATGATGGCTTCCCTCCTTCTTCTTTCTTTATCCATGGTAATCAAGAAGTGGTAAAATATCTGCAACCACTCGGCTAACAAAAAAACCAACCACTTTTACCTGTAAAGATAAGACGAAGGGGATCGATCCGGTTGCAAAGAGAGAAACGCTTGCCGAAATATCGGAAAATTATTGATTTTATCAAAGGAAAAATCTCATCAGGAGAATGGCCGATTGGCAGCAAAATCCCCAGTCAGCGCGTTTTGGCGAATACCTTCGGAGTCAATCGGAGTACGGTTATTGCGGCACTGGAGGAATTAACAGCAGACGGCTTGCTTGAGGGGAAGCTGGGGATGGGCACAATTGTCGTCAATAACACGTGGACGCTTCTGGCTACCACACCGCCACCGGATTGGAGTGAGTATGTTAAATCAGGACTACACAAGCCGAGCATGACTGCCGTCCAGGAAATCAATAAGCGCGAGTTTCACTCAGACCTGATTCAGCTAAGCAAAGGGGAGCTCTCCCCTGACATATTTCCTGTAGAAGTGATGAAGCAAGTCATGGAGCGGGTCACGGAAAAACTAAGCGGATTTGGCTACGAAGAACCGAGAGGATACCTGCCCTTGCGCCAAGCGGTCAGTGAATATGTAGGGCGACAAGGAATTGCGGCTTCGCCGTCTTCTGTATTGATCGTGTCAGGTGCATTGCAGGCACTCCAATTGATTTCTGTCGGACTGTTGCATCGCGGGTCTACCGTGTTTTTGGAGCAGCCCTCTTATCTCAATTCCTTACACGTGTTCCAGTCGGCAGGGATGAAGCTGGCGGGATTGCCGATGGATCGTCAGGGGTTGGTAGCGCAGTCGATTTATGCGAGGAGAAAGGAGGAGCATGGGGCAATTCTATACACCAATCCTTGCTTTCATAATCCAACAGGCGTCCTGATGACAGAAAAGCGTCGTCTGGAGCTGCTCCAGGTATGTGAAGAAGAGCGTCTTCCGGTTATCGAGGATGACATCTACCGCGAGCTATGGACGAAAGAACCTCCACCCCTTCCACTCAAGGCTAGAGATAAGCACGGTCACGTGTTGTACATTGGGAGTTTGTCCAAGACATTGACGCCCGGCTTGCGTATTGGATGGGTGGTGGGACCTGAGCCAGTCATCGAGCGTCTGGCTGATATCAAAATGCAGACGGATTACGGAGCCAGCTCGCTATCGCAGCGCGTGGCGGAGGAGTGGCTGGCTAGTGGTTTGTACGAGAAGCATATGCAGCAGGTCAGAGAACAGCTCGTTATGAGACAAGCAGCCGCCATCCGTGCACTCACGAAGCATATGACCGAGCTGGCGACATGGGAAGTACCCGCGGGGGGATTTTTTATATGGCTGAAAATTAACGGGAAGCTTTCGATGATGGAGCTATTTGCACGAGCGATGCGGCATGGAATTTTGCTGAATCCAGGCAATATTTACGGGGAAGTGCAGGAAGGGTACGTGCGGCTGTCGTATGGATACGCACCGATTGCCGATTTGGAAATCGGTATTGAGCGACTGAGTGAAATCATCCGCAGCTTGCTGCGACAACAATAAAGCGCTTGAACGTACGAAGGCTTCGCCACAATCATTTGGCGAAGCCTTTGACATACTGCTGACTATGAACGGCGAACTCTGCGGTCAAAGGGGAGATCGACTGCCAGTTTCGCACGGCGAGCACCACTTCCCTTGTAATGGGAGGAGACAGTGGGATAGCGACGATTTTGGGGACGATAGGGGGCATATACAGCTCAGGCATGATGGTGACGCCGATATACTCCTGAACCATGGTCAAGATCGTATACACCTCACGCACTTCAAACGTAACCGTAGGGTTGATGTTATTTTCATGCAGCATTTTTCGGATGCAGCCATCCTTTGGCATGATGAAGCACCGCTCCGCAATCTCGGAAAAGCGCAGGGTCTCGCTGTCCTTTAATGGATGAGTATCTGGCAAAATCACCATCATCTCGTCTTGCATTAACGGCAGCGTCTGCATGTCCTTGTCAGGCATGACAGTAAAGGCGATGTCGACGACCGAGCTGTGCATCCAATTACTAATTTCATCACTATCCCCTTCTAGAAGCAGGATGTCCACGGCGGGAAACCGCTTGCGAAAGCTGCCCAATAGTCCGGGCAAAAAGCGGGAAGCGACACTCGGGATCGAGGCGATGCGAAGGGTGCCGGACGTAATCCCTCGGGCCAGATTTGCTTCCTCGGTCATGCAGGAAGTGATATTCAGAATGTCACGGGCATGCTGTAGCATTCGCTCTCCGATGCTTGTCGGAGTGATGCCGCTGCGACTCCGCTGAAAGAGACAGACGCCTAATTCTTTTTCCAGCGCTTGAATCATTTGTGAGACAGCGGATTGCGTAAAGCCGATGTCTTCTGCTGCCCGCGTGAAGCTGCCGGCCTTTGCTGCGGCGACAAACACCTGGAGCTGGGTAAGTGTCATGTCTGCTCGTTCCTTTTCATTAGTTTTAACTTATGAAAAACATTATAATTCATTGTTTTACTAATGGAAACGAGCTTCGTATAGTAATAGACAGAACAACCAAGAAAACACGAGGAGGAACATAGATGCATCCCGAATGGCAGCGAATCGCAAATGAATTTATCGAGGCAACCTCTTACCGGGTAGGGGAGCTGGAAAAAGGCTGGGCCTCTCGTTACGATTTTTCCAAAAGACCAGCGACGTATTTGCGCTATGAAGAGGTATTTGCACGCATTGAATTGGGCAAGCCTCAGTTTCCACCGTCCGTCGATCTGTGGGAGGTTCTCATCAATAGAAGATCCAAGCGGAATTTCTTGAAGCAACCGTTGACGCTAAACGAATTGAATCTCCTGCTCTGGGGTACACAAGGCATCACAGACGATATGGGAGACTATCAATTGCGCACGACGCCATCTGCTGGGGCCCTTTATCCGATTGAGACATACCTGATGATTAACCATGTAGAGGGACTGGAAAAAGGCTTGTATCACTTGGATGTAGAGAACTGGTGCTTGGAAGGGCTGAAGAGAGAAGACACGTCCGAGATCGCCTATTTGTTCACAGAAGAACAAGAGGTGGCGAGAAGGGCCGCGGTCAATTTTGTTTGGACGGCGATGGTGGACCGTACGAAAGATAAATACAAAGAGCGGGCATACCGTTATATTTGGTGGGATGCGGGGCATGTGTCACAGAATCTGCATCTGGTAGCAAACGGACTGGGGCTTGGCGTAACGACGATTGGTCACTGGATGGATCATGACATGAACGAATATTTAGGCATCGATGGCACTTCTCACTTGTCTGTCCTGATGGCCTCCGTAGGCAAGATCGCAGGTGGACATTGGCTGACAGACCGTCGACCGGAATAAGGAGAAAAAAGGATGGGCGTAAGAAGCCGCATCCTTTTTTTATGCCGTTTAGGATGATTTGCCGAGCACAATGTTGTGGGCAGAAAGTGTGTCACGCAGGACGGTCGCCATGAGCTGGTAGCCAAGTACATGAGGATGCAGTCCGTCGTCGGTTAATTCCTTGCGCAGCGTGATGCCATCTGCCTCCGTCATTTTCGCGTGATAATCGACATACACGCAGCCGGCTTGTTCTGCAAAAGCTTGAAAGCGTTCATTGATAGCGACGACGAGCTCGTTTCGCTCGCGGTTGAGTGTGTAACGGTCCATGCGTGTAGGCAAAAGGGAACAAAGAATAGGCTGAATGCCCTGTTCGAGAGCTGCATGCAGCATGGCTTCCACATCAGTGGTTACTTGCTGGCGAATCTCTTGAGGTGTCAGTCTGTCTGAGGGCAAGAATGTATCCAATGCCCACGTATTGTTGATCCCGATCAGGATGATCGCATAGCGAGGTTTTAATTGCAGAACATCTGCCGCAAAGCGTCTGCGGGCTTGTTCGGTTGTGTCACCGCCGATACCGCGATTGACGACGGTCTGACCCGAGCGGCCAAAAAAGGTAGCGAGATCCCACCAATGTGTGATCGAATCTCCGAAAAAAACAAAATCGACAGGCTGCTGATGATAGAGCAGCGCTTCATTATGGAAATCAAACTCGTTGCGTCTCCTGTCCGCTGGTGCATCGATGCCGAAAAATCCGGGCTTGATAAGAGCTGGGCGCTGTTCGTCCAAGCTACATCCCTCCTCGCCAAAAATTTTACCATATCGCAAATTTTCGTGGTGTAAACGAGTTCAAACACACTTCCTGACTTGATTTTATCGAATCCTAACGATAAGATGTATGAGTGATAACCATTATCAAATGGGAAGAATAACTAGTCAAGAAGGTGACCGAAGTGTCCATCGCTAAAGTAATTCGAGAGCGCCGCTCTATAAAAAAAGATTATAAACCAGATACAGTGTCCGAAGAGCTCGTTCTAGAGCTGTTGAATGACGCAGTTTACGCTCCAAATCATGGGGTGCGTGAGCCATGGAGATTTTTGTTCGTTTCTTCTGAGAAAAAAGAAGCGTTTGTAGAGAAGCTGATCACCGTCTATCCTACGGAAGCTCATCAGGCGCGCAGAGACATGTACAATCAACCAGCAGCGTATTTGGTCGTGATTATGAAAGAAGATCCGCGCCAAAAGCAATGGGAAGAGGATTTCAGTGCGACCGCTGCTCTCATTCAAAACTTCCAGCTGCTTGCGTGGGAGCGTGGCTTGGGTGTCGTCTGGAAAACAAACGCGCACAACTGGGACCCGAAGGCGCATGCGATATTAGGTGTAGCACCAGGAGAGAAAATCGTTGGCTTCCTGCACCTCGGTTTTTTCGATCAGCAAAATGTACCAGCAGCACGCACTCGGACACCTGCTGAAGAAAAGTTCACTCGGTTCGAATAAATGGAAAAAACGAGACCATTCCGCGGTCTCGTTCTTTGTTTCTCTTGAAATACGGGATTAGGGTGTATGGGATGAGAGTTTTTTGGACGTTACAAAACCAAGAAGTGTGGGAAATGGCTCAAGATCGGGGATTTTTACAAGGGGATCGAAACTATGCGATGTTCCCTGAAGAATACGAATGGATGATTCATCAGATGAAGAAGAGATTGACCAAGTATAGGGGAGAATCCCCGATATGGTTGTGGGTGGATAAACCTGATTTGAGGCGTACAGGCTATTTTGAGAGTGGAGTCAAGTTCGTCCGAATCAAGGTTGAATTGGATGAACAAGAGGTTTTACTATCTGATTATGATGAATGGCATATGATATTAAATAATGACTTCCTTGCTAACAGTGAGCAGGAGTATGAAGATTATCATCAGGGGAAGGATACGATTTCAAAAGAGGAGAGCTGGGAACGTATCTTTGAGTGGGATAGGATACGAGATACCGAATGGGCCGGATATGAGAATAGAGAATTGCAAGGGACCACAGGGAAAATAGACATAGCGAATGTCAAGCATGTTGAGTATTTTCGTGCGAGGTAAATGTAAAACGAGACCCATCCGAGGTCTCGTTTTTTTGCGATTACTGCGCGGCTGCTTCTTGTGCTACAACTTTTACCATGCTGGAAAGGATACCCAGATGGATGGATTCGTGCATGAGCGCAAAGTTAAAGACTTCTCCTACCGTCGTAAACTGGAATGGACCCATCGTGATCGGTGCTGGCAAAGCTGCTTCTAGCTCGCTAGGGGTTACGGAGGACAACAGATCAAGCTGCACAGACAAGTAGTGGATCAGCTCATCTTTAGATGGAGGTGTTGTCGTCCAGTCAGAAGGCTTCGTTCCCGGCTGAAAAAGAGTTGCGTAAGAAGCGGGCAGGTCAGATTGGTAAGGTAAGCCGATGGACAGGAAATGCTGAAAGCAAAAGACGATGTGCCCAATATTCCAGCGCAGTGTATTTGAAAAAGCGGGGGATTGAATATCCAATAGCTCCTCAGGAATCAATGGAATCTGTTGCAGGCCAATTTGTCGAACGGATGTGGCTGTAGCGATCATGCTTTGAGACATAAGGCAAAACCTCCCTATCATTTTCCTAAGATTGACAGCGCTCTTACCGTCAACTAAAGTGTACGTCGTAGGGGAAATCGCAACAATCATCCTTTTCCGATTATAATGATTAGTAAAAATGATAATGGGCGTAAGAGGTGAAGCGATGGAGCTCAGGCAATTGGAGTATTTTATGGCCATATGTGAAGAAATGCATTTTTCCCGGGCATCAGAAAAGCTATGTACCTCTCAGTCCAATCTCAGCCAGCAAATCAAGTTTTTAGAGAGTGAGCTTGGTGTCCCGCTATTTGACCGCTTGGGCAAACGAATCACGCTGACGGAAGCAGGGAAGGTATTGCTGGAGCAGAGTCGGCATGTTTTTTCCCATATTGACTACGCACGTGAAGCAATTGCAGCCATGAAAAACAACGACGGGGGCACGCTCTCGATCGGTGTCCTGCCTGGTGATGCAGACTTGTTGTTTAATGCTCTTCTTGTAGAATTCCACAGCTTGTATCCCAAGACATCCTTATCCGTCATCGAGTCTACAAAAATCGTCGAGCAAATCATATCCGGCGCGATTGATTTGGGTGTGACTACATTACCTGAGCCGGATGAGAGAATCACTGTCATTCCGCTGTTTCACGAAGAGTTCGCACTGGCAGTTCATACCGCACATCCACTTGCCAAGGAGAAGGCGATCGCGTTCGAGCAGCTTCAAGATTTGAAAATGGTCATGTTTCCGCCGGATCATCAAGCGAGACAGCTCATGAATCGTTACTGCGTACAGGAAGGCTTCCGTTTGCAGCCTCATATCGAAACGACCACACTCCTGTCACTATTGACTCTTGTGAAAAAGGGGATTGGGGGCTGTATCCTGCCAAGCTTGCTGTTACAAAATGTAAATGACGAAGGGATTGCGATCATCAAGCTCTTGAACCCGACACCCAGTCAAGATATTTGTCTGGTGTATCGCTCGGACAAATATATGGGGTTCGCAGCTCGTACCTTCATCGACACACTTCAGGCGTATATTCAATCGGCCATCGATAACGCCAATGCCATCAATTGATAGGAGGGGATTTCGCATGCATCCAAAAAAAGTCCCCCGTTAATCCCGAGGTCCTCCATTCATGTCTTTGTCTCTGCTCACCCAAAAGATACCAAGGGAGATGTATGTGAATGAACATGAATGGACCTGTAAAAATTTCTCGTAGGGATAGATTTCAAACCTGCCAAGAAATTGCTGAGAGATTGCATGAAGTGTACAAAGAAAAAGTCCTGGCCATCGGCGTGTATGGATCGATATCTCGCGGTACAGACGGTCCTTTTTCTGATATCGAGATGTTCTGCGTCGTAGAATCGAACGAGGAATTAGAATTTAGCTACGAATGGTCAGCGGGACCTTGGAAGGCTGAAGTAAATGTGTGCAGTGCAGATGTTTTGCTGAACATTGCCGCTACTGTCGAGGATGATTGGCCACTTACACATGGCCCATTCTTTGCTCCTCTGAGTCTATATGATCCGAAGGGCTATTTTGAAACGCTCAAAAAAGCGGCAGAATCACCATCGCAGGAAGATTTCACAGAAGCAATCAACGGTATTCTCGTAGGAGAAATGTACGAGTTTATTGGCAAGTTGCGAAATGCAAATCTAAACGGCCCGCATACCTACCTGCCCTACTTGGCCATGCAGTTTGCCCAATACGGTGCCATGCTGATCGGGCTGCACAACCGAAAGCTTTACTCGACAGGGGCCAAGGTTTTGCCCGAAGCGCTGGAATTGCCGAATCGCCCGGCTGGATTCGATGCTGTTGCCAGATTGGTGATGTCTGGTGAGTTGGCTGAATCAGCAAAAATCGTTGACGCTTGCGAAACATTCTGGGATGGTCTCGAAGCGTGGGCAGCCGAGCATCAGTACGTGATTCATTCAAAGAGAATACCTTTTTAATCAACAAAAATAAAACGAGACCTCTCGTGAAAAGGGTCTCGACATACGAAGAAAGCCCTGCTTCATAGCGGGCTTTTTTTGTTACTCGACTTTGCCACTTAAATGCTCGTGGATCAGCTTCCATTCATCTGCATCTGTTTTCGTAAAAATATTCGTGGCTCTGCCACTGCCAGTGACGAATGCTCCGTTGTAGTAGCCTTCATAACGGTACGTATACACGCAGCTAGCAGACCTTTGATCGACGGTAATCCATTGGACATCGGTAGCCGCATAGACTTCCTCTTTGATCAGATGCCATGCATGTTCAAAGTAATCGCGGATCTCATTCATGGATGTACAAGTTTTATCGGAAAACCAGTAAACTGCATTCGGATGAAGCACTTTTTCTACATTGGCAAAGTCATGTGTATTGGTAGCGTCAATATATTGCGCTAACGCTTGTTTATATCCTTCCACGTAATGATCCCTCTCTCTGATTGAAAATTGGTGCATTTATCCATATTGTAAATCGAATCGGCAACGAAAAAAAGCCCGCCCGATTTAGAAGGGGGCTATTCGGGCGGAAATGGAGGACGTAATGTCCATCGTAGGGTCTGACACATTCATGATAGTTGTCTGATGTTAAGGAAGAATAGAGAGAACATGAAGCATTTGTTAATTTTAGGCTTTGTATAATTGCGGAGGGCAAGCACCCGTTTTTGTCTTTTTATCCGACTGAATAGACAGGCATCCATACAGGAGAGCTGTGATTGTCATAAGCTGAATGCAGTACCGATCCTTGCCAGCAGATCGGTGCTTCCATCTGATTACCTTGAGAGGAGTGGAAGTGCATGGGCTGCAATCGCGGTGGTGGCTTTTTTGGGGGAGGTTTTATTTGGATTCTCATCATCATTTTTCTAGTAATTTGCTTCATTGACGATTAAGGCTTTATTAGCAAAGAAAAGACTCTGCCCTCATAACAAGAGACAGAGTCTTTTTTCTGGCAACTACTTCAAATGCTGCAAAAACTGACGAGTGCGGTCCTCACGCGGCTGTGCGAACAGATTGGAGGGGGTGTCTCGTTCGACGATGACGCCTTGGTCCATGAAAATGACCTCGTCGGCAACTTCGCGGGCGAACCCCATCTCGTGCGTAACGACGATCATCGTCATTCCTTCCTGAGCCAGCTCCTTCATCACCTTCAACACTTCGCCGACGAGCTCCGGATCGAGAGCGGAGGTAGGCTCATCAAAGAGCATGACTTGCGGGTCCATAGCTAGTGCGCGGGCAATTCCTACACGTTGCTGTTGGCCGCCGGATAGCTGGGCAGGATAATGATCCAGCTTGTCGCCAAGGCCTACCTTTGTCAGTAGGGAAGCTGCTTTCGCACGTGCTTTTTCTTTGTCTTCTTTTTTGACAGTGACAGGTCCCTCCATGACATTCTCGAGGGCTGTCATGTGCGGGAACAGATTGTAGCTTTGAAACACCATCCCGGTCTGTTTCCGCAGCTTCGGTATACTCGCTTTCTCTACCTTTTTGGAAAAGTCCAGCTTGACGTCACCGATCTGGACGCTACCACTTGTCGGAACCTCAAGCGCATTCAGGCAACGGAGCAAGGTTGTTTTCCCGGAGCCAGAAGGACCGATGATCACGACTACCTTTCCTTTTTCCACTGAAAGAGAGATTCCTTTGAGTACGTGTAGGGTATTGAACTGTTTATGCACATCTGTGATCGTAATCATGCGGTTTCACCTGCTTTTTAGACATAACGGTCCAGCTTGTTTTCGATGCGATCCTGGATAATAGAGAGCACGAAGCAAATCACCCAGTAAATAAGTGCCGCTTCCACATAGACAAGCAGCGGCTCATAGGTAGCGGCGACGACCTCCTGGGCCTTGCGAAACATCTCTGGTACCAGGACAACCGAGGCCAGAGATGTATCCTTGACCAAACTAATAAACGAGTTGGACAACGGAGGGATCGAGACGCGAGCCGCTTGTGGGAGAACGACTCTGCGAAGTGCTTGCCAGTAAGTCATCCCAAGAGAGTAGGCTGCTTCCCACTGTCCTTTATGAATGGACAAGATAGCGGCACGTACGACTTCAGAGGAGTAGGCACCGACACTGAGTGAGAAGCCGATGATTGCCGATGGGATCGGATCAATCATCAAGCCAATGCTCGGTAAGCCATAAAAAATAATGAACAATTGGACCAATAAAGGCGTACCGCGAATGATCGATACATAGACGCGCGCGATGGCAATCAACGGCTTGATGCCTGACAGTCGTGCCAGCGCAGTGAGAACAGCGATGATGAGACCAATGAAAAAGGCAGCGATGGCGATTGTTATAGAATAGAGCAAGGCTCCTTTCAACAGTGGAAGAAAGGAGCTTTGCGCGATCTCGATCCATCGGTTCAGGCGTTCTGGGTTTTCAAAGAAGCTATTTAGAGACATCTGCACCAAACCATTTCTCTGATATTTTTGCGAGGGTACCGTCTTTCGCCATGTCATCCAGGGCTTTGTTGAAAGCATCAACCAGCTCTGTGCTGCCCTTGCGGAAGAGGAAACCGTTTTTCGCTACATCCGGATCTTTTGCGATAATCTTGATCGGAACATCAGGCTTTTGCTTCATGAAGTCCAACAGGGAAATACCATCATTGATCGTAATGTCTACACGCTTGGAAACAAGTAGGTCAATCGCTTGGTTAAAGCCTTCCACACCGACGATTTCCGCTCCGTTTTTCTTCGCGATATCTGTGAGGTTACTCGTCAGCGTCTGCGCTGCTTTCAGACCTTTGATATCCTCGAAGCCTTTAACGGTCGTATTGTCTTTATGGGTGACAAGTACCGCTGTCGATACAGTATATGCGTTGGAGAAATCGTATTTTTCCTGACGATCAGGACGAATGCCTACCTGATTCGCTACGACATCAAAGCGTTTGGAATCGAGTCCAGCAAACATCGCATCCCATTGTGTTTCCTGAAAAACAGGCTCTACGCCGATGCGCTTCGCTACTTCTGTTACGACCTCGACATCATAGCCAGTGAGCTTGCCAGACTGATCGTGGAAAGTGAACGGCGCGTAGGTGCCCTCCGTTCCGATCAGGATTTTTCCGTCAGCTTTTACTTTTTCCAGCAAGTTTTGTTCTTTTTTCTCTTCTGCTGGGGCAGGAGTGGCACTGTTTTGCGGCGGCTGTGCCGTTGAAGACCCGCAACCTGCTAAGGCGACTAACAGAGTGGAAGCGAGAACGGAGAATAATAGTTTTTTCATAAATGAACCCCCACTAACCCGATGTGAATTTGAATAGGAACATACTAAAAGGGACAGACAATTTTGTCAATGGATATTTACTTCGTGATATCTTCGCCAAACCATTTGACAGAGATTTTGCCCAATGTGCCGTCCTGTTGCATTTCGTCGAGCACCTTGTTAATGGCGTCAATCAGCTCCGTGCTTCCTTTACGGAACATAAAAGCAGTTGGTTGGCCCTCTGTATTTTTGGTCACAATTTTGATTGGCGTATCCGGCTTTTGCTTCAGGAAGTCAAGCACGGATAAGTTGTCATTTAGCACGACGTCCACACGTTTTTGTGCGATCAGGTCAATCGCCTGATTGAAGTTGTCTACACCGACAATTTCTGCTTCATTGGCACGTGCGAGGTCTGCGTAGTTGCTGGTCATGGATTGTCCGGCCTTCAATCCTTTAATATCTTTGAAGTCTTTGACGGTTTCATTGTCCTTGTGAGTGACCAAAACCGCGCGGGAAATGGTATAGGGCTTGGAGAAGTCGTACTTTTCCTGACGATCCGGACGGATTCCTACCTGGTTGGCAATAACATCAAAGCGCTTGGAGTCAAGTCCAGCGAACATGGCATCCCATTGGGTTTCCTGGAAGACGGGCTCCACACCGAGTCGCTTGGCTACTTCCGTTACAACCTCCACATCATATCCCGTTAATTTGCCCGATTGATCATGGTACGTAAACGGAGAGTATGTACCTTCCGTACCGATGACGAGTTTTTTCTCGGCTTTTACTTTCTCCAGTAAATTTTGCGAGACTGCCTGATCAGCAGGCGGTGTCGTATTATTCGGCTGAGAAGGAGAACCGGAAGTGCTGCAGCCGGCCATTCCCAGTAGCAGACAGGATAGTAAGGTAGATAAAATGACTTTTTTCATGTGACAATCCCCTTTATGTTAATCGGATTTCATGGATTCATAGTAGTGTTCGACAATGCCTTTGTCAATCTTTAAATTGTTAAATCCTATTTGATTACTTTGAATTGAGGGGGATGAGGTTATATGTAGCTGCGGTGGGGAGAAGAATATTTCCAGTCTAGGCTCCAGGCTCCGTCCTTCGGGGAAGTGTAGACTGTCCGCTCCGAAGAGATTAGCGGGGAAACGCAAAAGTGGTAGCCGCTTCGTCGTGCGGGCACGGTTGCGTTTCTTTTGCCCGCTAATCTCTTCTCCGCTCAGTAGGACTCCACAAGTCGCTACGTCTGGAAATATTCTTCTCTGGCGTGACAGGTGCAATTCTTCAATCTTTTAAGGCTTCTAAAACCTGTTTAAACATGGAAAGCTCGTAGAGGAAACAGGAGAAAACCAGCTAATAGTTTGTCAAGTTTTTTAAAATCTTCTCTGTACTTGTGAT
>NZ_JBFEFW010000053.1:0-17432 GCF_047229145.1 Brevibacillus jepli | reverse complement strand
CGGCGTGTGTTTAGGGCTGCAGCCGGACTGGGTCGGGTTAGAGCGAGCGTCGGCGCATTTTTAGGGCTGCAGCCGGATTGGGGCGGGTTAGAGCGAGCGTCGGCGTGTGTTTAGGGCTGCAACCGGATTGGGATCGGGTTAGAGCGAGCCACGGCGCATTTTTAGAGCTGTAGCCGGGTTGGGTCGGGTTAGAGCGAGCCGCGGCGCATTTTTAGGGCTGCAGCCGGATGGGGGCGAGTTAGAGTGAGCGTCGGCGCATTTTTAGGGTTGTAGCCGGATGGGATCGGGTTGGAGCGAGAGAATAGAGGTTGGTGAAGCTTGTAGCCCGACTGCGTCGGGCTATTCTTTCTGTCCATCATTTTTGTCGGACTGACTCATGGGGATAGCCCCTTCATCATGCAGCAGAGTTGATATTGCAATTAAAATGAGATAAAATGATATCAAATGATAGATCATACTATCATATACAGTGAAAAGGAGGAGGAAGAAGCTATGAGCAGCGGCAGAACGGCAGCCAAGGAGGCGAAGCTTCGCGCCATTCTCGACGCGGCGACGGAACTGCTCGTCGAGAAGCCGACCGCTTCGTTAAACGATATCGCAGAATACGCCGGCATCGGCATCGCCACGCTGCACCGCTATATCGAAAGCAGGGAGCAGCTTATGCTGCAGCTCGGCCTGCGGGCGGTCGAGGTTGTGGAGGAGACGTTAAGGCGGATTCGGCCCGTCGGGGAGATCGGCGACGATTACATTCGGGAGCTGATCGAAGCGCTTATTCCGCTTGGCGACAAGATCAACTTCCTCGCCAACGAAACATCGCTTCACTACAGCGAAGAGATGGGCGCTGCCGAAGCAAGGGTGAAGGAGCCGATCCGGGAAGCGATCCGATCGCTCCAGAGCGGGGGCGCATTCCGCGAGGATATGAGCGCGGACTGGATTTTGGAAGTGCTGTATTCGCTGCTGTTCGTTACCTGGCAGCAGGTTCACGAGGGGCGCATCGCCAGCAAATCGGCGGCGAAGCTGGTTATCGACACGTTGTATCACGGTGTGGCGGCAGACGCGGATCGCGGCTGACGATATCCAATCGGAGAGGATGTGGAGCGCGATGAAGACCGGTTATGTTCCCGAACCGAAATCCTACGGCTTGCTTGGCCATCTGTCTTTGATCGATAAAGAAAAGCCGACCCTGTCCATGTGCAAGCTGGCGGAGGAGCTCGGCCCGATCTACCGGCTGCGGGGCCCCGGATTTTCCATGCTTGTCGTGTCGGGACACAAGCTAGCGGCGGAAGTGTGCGACGTATCCCGGTTCGACAAGAACGTCTACGGCGAATTGCAGAACGTGCGCGCCTTCAGCGGCGACGGGCTGTTCACGAGCTGGACGCACGAGCCGAACTGGCGCAAGGCGCACAACATTTTGCTGCCGACGTTCAGCCAGCAGGCGATGAAAGGTTACCACGACATGATGACGGATATCGCTCTGCAGCTCGTGCAGAAATGGGCGCGGCTGAATTCCGACGAGAGCATCGACGTGGCTGACGACATGACTCGGCTTACGCTCGATACGATTGGCTTATGCGGTTTTAACTATCGATTCAACAGCTTCTACAAGGAGAGCCACAGCCCGTTTATCGTCAGCATGGTGCGCGCGCTGAACGAGGCGATGAATAGGAGCGGACGGCTCGGCATCCAGAATTTCTTCATGGTCAAGACGAAGCGGCAGTTCCAGGAAGATATCGCGACGATGTTCGAACTGGTGGACAAAATTATCGCCGAGCGAAAGGCCAAGGGGAGCCAAGGCGACGTCGATCTGCTGGCCCGCATGCTGAGCGGCAAAGACCCGCAGACGGGGGAGACGCTGGACGATGAGAACATCCGCTACCAGATCATCACCTTCCTCATTGCCGGACACGAGACGACGAGCGGCCTGCTGTCGTTTGCGCTCTATTTTCTGCTGAAAAATCCGTCCGCGCTCAAGAACGCCTGCGAGGAAGTCGACCGCGTGCTGACCGGATCGATCCCGACGC
This sequence comes from Brevibacillus jepli, assembly GCF_047229145.1. Taxonomy (NCBI): domain Bacteria; kingdom Bacillati; phylum Bacillota; class Bacilli; order Caryophanales; family Paenibacillaceae; genus Brevibacillus; species Brevibacillus jepli. Next base: position 15,411 of record NZ_JBFEFW010000053.1, on the reverse strand, counting down.
ACAAGCAGGTTACCCAACTGAAGTACATCCGCATGATTCTGAACGAGTCGCTGCGCCTGTGGCCGACCGCTCCGGGGTTCGACTTGTACGCCAAGGAGGACACGGTGATCGGCGGGCAGTATCCGATGAAAAAAGGAGACACCGTCAGCGTGCTGCTGCCGCAGCTTCATCGCGATAAAGAGGCATGGGGAGAGGATGCCGACTCGTTCCGCCCGGAGCGGTTCGAGGATCCGTCCAAGGTGCCGAATCATGCCTACAAGCCGTTCGGCAACGGAGAGCGCGCCTGCATCGGCATGCAGTTCGCGCTGTATGAGGCCACGCTTGTGCTCGGCATGATTGTCAGGCATTTCGAGCTGATCGATCACCGCGACTATCAGCTGGACGTAAAGCAGACGCTGACGATTAAGCCCGGCGACTTCACGATGCGCGTCCGTCTTCGTCCTGGACGGCAAGTATCGGCGGCAAGCGCGGCTCCGGCAGCGGCTGAAGAGATCGCCGGGCAGCAGGAGGAGCGCCAGCCGCTTGCTCCGACCGCCGTGCCGGGGGCGGAGAAGACGTCCTTGCTCGTGCTGTACGGCTCCAACCTCGGAACGGCGGAAGGCATTGCCCGGGCGGCGGCCGATTCGGCCCGCGCATTCGGCATGAAGGGCGAGGTCGCGCCGCTTAACGATTGGGCCGGCAAGCTGCCGACGGACGGAGCGGTGCTGATCGTGACCGCGTCCTATAACGGCAAGCCTCCGCAGAATGCAGCCGGCTTCGTGAAATGGCTGGAGCAGGCCAAGCCGGGGGAACTGGAAGGCGTGCGCTACGCAGTGCTCGGCTGCGGCGACCGCAACTGGTCGAACACGTACCAGAGCGTACCGCGATATATCGACGAGCTGCTTGAGAGGAAGGGCGGCCGCAGAATTTCCGCCCGGGCGGAAGCTGATGCCGGCGGCGATACGGAAAAACAGCTCGGGCAGTGGAGGCGGGCGCTGTGGGCGGATATCGGCAAAACGTTCGAGCTGAACGTCGGCGGAGACGAGGGGCGGGAAGGGCCGGCGCTGGGCGTTCGGTTCGTCAACGCGCCGCCGGACGTTCCCTTCGCGCGAACCTACGGCGCCGCGTACGCCGACGTGCGCGACAACTGCGAGCTTCAGTCGGAGGGCAGCGGGCGGAGCACGCGCCATCTCGAAATCGCCGTACCGGCAGGAACGGCATACCGGGAGGGCGATCACCTCGGCGTGCTGCCGGTTAACGGCAAGGATAACGTCGACCGCGCCATTCGCCGCTTCCGTCTTAACGCGAGCAGCCAATTGATCTTGACCGCGGAGGGGAGCGGCGCTGCGCATCTGCCGCTGAACCGTCCCGTGAACGCAGGCGATCTGCTCAGCCATTGCGTGGAGCTGCAGGAGCCGGCGACCCGCGCGCAATTGCGGGAGATGGCCGCGTATACGGTCTGCCCGCCGCATAAGCGCGAGTTGGAGAGCTGCCTGGAAGAGGCCGCTTACGAGGAGCGCATTCTGAACCCGCGTGTATCGATGCTGGATTTGCTCGACAAATACGAAGCGTGCGAGCTGCCCTTCGAGAAATTTCTGGAGCTGCTCCCGCCGCTTAAGCCGCGCTACTATTCGATCTCCAGCTCGCCGCGCGTCCAGCCGGAACGGCTAAGCATAACGGTCGCCGTCGTCCGGGAGCCGGCCCGAAGCGGGTTGGGCGAATATCGCGGCGTCGCTTCCACTTACTTGGCCGGCCGTCAAGCGGGCGACGACGTGCTCGTATTCGTCCGCTCGCCCGAATCGGGCTTCCGTCTGCCGGAAGATCCGGCTGCGCCGATCGTTATGGTCGGGCCGGGAACGGGCGTGGCCCCGTTCCGGGGTTTCCTTCAGGCGCGGGCGGAACTGAAGAAGCAAGGAGCCGGGCTTGGCGAGGCTCATCTGTTCTTCGGCTGCCGGAGCGAGGCGGATCATCTGTACCGGGAAGAGCTGGAGCAGTACGAGAAGGAGCGCATCGTTACGCTTCATACCGCCTATTCGCGGATGGAAGGAAAGTCCAAGACGTATGTGCAGCATTTGCTGTCCCGCAACGCCGCCGAAATCATCCGTTTGTTATCCGAGCAAGGCCATCTTTACCTTTGCGGAGACGGCGTCAGGATGGCGCCAGACGTCGAAGCCGCGCTGATGCAGGCATATCGCGACGAGCGGGGAGCGACGCCGCAGGAGGCGGCGGATTGGCTGCTCGCCCTGGAGCATGAAGGCCGGTACGCAAAAGACGTGTGGGTCGGAAAATAGCAAAGAAGGTCTCGGGCCGTCAAGAAGCGAATGTAATCTTGACGGCTTTTTCGGCTATGTTGCGATCGCAGGCAACGACGGCTTCGGCCAGCCAATTCGACTCGTCCGTCAGGAGGGCTTGCATGACTTCTCAACCGCCTCTCGCCGGCAGAGCTTCCGCCGGAGCCGGCGCGGGCGCGGCGCGACTGCTGAAGCGCACCGGCATTGCCTCGGCGCTGTTAGTCGCGCTGTTCGCCGGACTGCTGCAGGTTCGCGCTCCGCAGCCCGCCGGTCCGGACGCTCCGGCCGACGCGTTCTCCGCCGCACGCGCGATGGAGAAGGTCGGTGTCATCGCCGCCGAGCCGCGTCCTGCCGGATCGCCCGCCCATGACAGGGTGAGGGATTTTTTGCTGGCGGAGCTTACAGGGCTCGGACTTCAGCCGGAGGTGCAGACGGCGGAAGCCGATTCGATATGGGAACCCGGGCGTCGCGTCCCCATCGAAAATATCATCGCACGTTTTCCCGGCACGGCCGGCGGCAGCGGCAAAGCCGTCTTGCTCATGGCGCATTACGATTCCGTCCCGGGCACTCCGGGAGCGGGAGATAACGCGGCGGCCATCGCCGCCATGCTCGAAACGGCGCGGGCGCTTAGAGCGGGCGAACCGCTCAAGAACGACGTGCTGCTGCTTATGACGGACGGGGAAGAAATGGGGCTGCACGGAGCCAAAGCGTTTGCGTACGAGCACCCGTTGGCAAGGAGCGTCGGGCTGGCGCTTAATTTCGACGCGCGGGGCAATCGCGGGCCTTCCTTTATGTTCGAGACGAGCGAGGACAACGGCGGCCTGATCCGGGAATTCGTTCGGGGGGCTCCGCAGCCGGTAGCGTATTCCCTGCTGCATTATGCGTATAACCTGCTGTCCAACGAAACCGATCTGACCCCGCTTATGGACAGCGGGCTGCCCGGCATGAACTTCGTGTTCGCCATGGGGCTGAACGCTTACCACAAGGAGAGCGATACGCCGGACAATCTGGACGCCGCAAGCCTGCAGGGGATGCTGAAATACACGATTCCTCTGTCGCTCGTCTCGTTCGCGCTGGCGCTGATCTTCGCTCTGCTGATCGCGCTGGCCGGCCTGTCTCCCAGGCCGTACCTGCGGTTGCCCTCGCGGTTCTACGTCTGGATCGTCCGGGGCACGCCCATTCTCGTTCAACTGTTCATCATTTTCTATGGACTTCCGAATGTCGGCATCGTGCTTCCCGCGTTCCCGACGGTCGTCATCGCGCTGACGGTGGCGGAAGCGGCGTACTGCTCGGAAATCATGCGCTCGACGATCAAATCTCTGCCGCAGGGGCAGTGGAAGGCGGGATATTCCCTCGGAATGTCCCCTTTCCAGGTGCTCAGACGCGTCATCTTGCCGCAGGCGGCGCGGATCAGCATTCCGCCGCTCGGCAACCAGTTCATCGGCCTGTTCAAGACGTCGTCGCTGGCCGCTCTCGTCACCCTGCCGGACCTGTTCGGCGTGGCCAAGCAGATCGCCGCCTCGACGTTCGAGCCAATGCTGCTCTATATTATCGCGGCCGGCTACTATTTGCTGATCTGCTCCGCGCTGACGGTCGGCCAGCACCGGCTGGAGAAGAAGTTCGGCAACTATTCGCTGTAGCGGGAAAGGAGGGGATCGCCATGTTGAACGTTACGCAGCTTCGCAAAAGCTTCGGCCGCACCGAGGTGCTTCGAGGCATCGACCTGCGCGTGGCCAAGGGGGAGACGACGATTGTGATCGGTCCTTCAGGTTCAGGCAAGTCGACGCTGCTGAGTTGCCTGAACCTGCTGGAAATTCCCGATTCCGGGGAGCTTGAGCTGGACGGCCATCGGATGAAGTTCGGGGACGGCGGCAAAAAGCGGACTCGCGAGCTGATCGGCTATCGGCAGAAAACGGGCATGGTGTTCCAAAGCCATCAGTTGTTCCCGCACCGGACGGCGCTGGAGAACGTAATCGAAGGGCTGATCGTCGTCAAGCGCTGGAATCGCAGCGACGCGCGCCGACGGGGCGAGGAGCTGCTCGCCAAAGTCGGTCTGCGCGAATTCGCCGACCGCTACCCGGCACAGCTGTCCGGCGGGCAGCAGCAGCGGGTCGGCATCGCCCGGGCGCTTGCGATGGACCCGGCGGTGCTGCTGTTCGACGAGCCGACGTCAGCGCTCGATCCGGAGCTGGTCGGCGAAGTGCTGCGGGTGATGAAGGAACTGGCGCGCGAAGGGATGACGCTGATCGTGGCGACGCATGAAATGAACTTCGCCCGGGAGGTGGCCGACCGCGTCATCTTCATGGAAAAGGGCTTGATCGCGGACGAAGGCACGGCGGCCCATATTTTCGGCGCGAGCCGTAACGAGCGGGTGCGTCAGTTTCTCAGCCGGTTCGACGCGGCGGCGGAATTGCCGTCCGTTCCGGTTCAGGTTCAGGTTCAGGCAACTTTATAATAGAAGAAAGGCGGGTGGCAGCCGATGACGGCAAACCGCAAACAATTGAAACTGGGCTTTATGGTGCACGGCGTCGGGTCGAGCGCGAGCGCATGGCGGCATCCGGCGGTCGAGTCGGACGCGAGCGTCGCGTTCGACTTTTACCGGCGGCAGGCGCAGATCGCGGAGGCCGGCAAGCTGGACCTCGTCTTTATCGCGGACGTGCTTTATATTAACGAGCGATCGACGCCGCATTTCGTCAACCATCTGGAGCCGCTGACGCTTCTGGCCGCGCTGGGCGCCGTTACTTCGCGGATCGGCCTCGTCGGCACGCTGTCGACGACGTACAGCGAACCCTACGCCGGAGCGCGCCAGCTCGCTTCGATCGACCGGATCAGCGGAGGACGGGCGGGCTGGAACGTCGTGACGACCGGCATGCGCGGAGCGGCGCTCAACTTCGGCAAAGCGGAGGACGCGCACCCGGATCACGATACGCGCTACCGGATCGCGGGCGAATATTTGGAGGCGGCGCGCGGACTGTGGGATTCGTGGGAGGACGACGCGTTCGTAAGGGACAAGGAGAGCGGCGTCTTTTACGACCCGGACAAGCTGCATACGCTCGACTACCGGGGCGAGTTCTTCTCGGTTCGCGGTCCGCTGAACATCGCGCGCTCCAAGCAGGGGCATCCGGTCATCTTCCAGGCGGGCTCCTCGGAGGACGGTCAGAACTTCGCCGCCCGCCATGCCGACGCGGTCATGACCGGCATTACCGAGCCGGAGGAGGCGCGGCGTTATTATCGGGAGCTGAAGCGCAAAGCCGCTGCAGCGGGACGAAATCCGGACGATCTGCTCGTTATGCCGAGCGCCGCCGTCGTCGTAGGCCGAACGAGGGAAGAGGCGGAGGAGAAGTACGAGGCGACCGCTTCGCTCCTGTCGATCGAGGAGGCGATGCGGTATTTCGCGCAGTTTTTCGACTTTCACGATTTTACGCAGTATCCGCTCGACGGTCCGTTTCCCGAGCTGGGCGACTTGGGGCGCAGCAGCTATCAGAGCTTTACGGACAGGGTCAAGCGCGAGGCGCGGGACAAGGGGCTGACGCTGCGCCAGACGATTCGCAGGTTCGCCGCGCCGAAGCCGCGTTTTCTCGGTTCGGCAGCCGAAGTGGCGGACGGCTTGCAGGAATGGTTCGAGACGGGGTCGGCCGACGGATTTATATTGCACAGCGACGTGCCGGGCACGTTGTCCGACTTCGCGGAGCTTGTCGTGCCGGTGCTGCAAGAGCGCGGTTTGTTCCGCCGCGAGTACGAGGCCGATACGCTGCGGGGCATGCTCGGCTTGCCCGTGCCGCGCAATCGCTATGAGGCCGCGCGGGCCGCACGCTTCAAGGACGGCGGGTGAACAGCCAGAACAGCAGGGCGGCGGCGCTGACAGCCGCGCCGAGCAGACAGACGCCGGTCCAGCCTGCGGCATGGTAGGTCATCGTGGAGGCGATCGAACCGGCCGCGCTGCCGAACGAGTAGAACATCATGTAGCCGGCGGTCAGCCTGCTCCGGGCTTCCGGCCGCACGGCCAAGATCAGGCTCTGGTTGGTCACATGCACCGCTTGCACGGCCGCGTCGAGCAGGACGATGCCGGCGAGCAGCGCGAACAGCGAATGCGGAGTCATTCCGATCGGCAGCCAGGAGCCGAGCAGCAGAAGCAGCGCCGCTCCGGTCGTTCGCTGTCCGAGGCCGCGATCGGCCCATCTGCCGGCGCGCGCGGCCGCCATCGCTCCGGCGGCTCCCGCCAGTCCGAATGCGCCGATCGCCGTATGCGACAGCGAGAACGGCGGAGCGCTGAGAGGCAGCGCCAGCGAAGTCCACAAAATGCTGAATGCGGCGAAAATCAGCATGGCAAGGACGGCGCGAACACGCAATATCCGCTCCTGCACGAACAGTGCAAGCATCGATCGAAGCAGTCCGAGGTAGGCGACGGATTCGCTCGCAGGCTCGCGAAGAGGCAGCGTCCGAAGCAGGGCGACGGCCATAACGGACGTCAGCGCCGCCGATGCGAAGTACACGGCCCGCCAGCCGCCCATATCGGCCAATAAGCCCGCGAACGACCGGGCGAGTAAAATGCCGATGCCGATGCCGCTTGTCACCAAGCCTACGATGCGTCCCCTCTCGGCAGGGGAAGCCAAAGCGGCCGCGTATGCGACCAGCGTCTGCGTCACGACGGCGAGTCCTCCGACCGCAGCCATGCCGACGAGCAGCGTCGCGCTCGAAGATGAGAAGCCGACCGCCAGCAGCGCGGCGACGGACAGCAGCATCTGCGCCCCGATCAGCTTGCGGCGGTTGAGCAGATCGCCCAGCGGCACGAGCAGCAGCAGCCCGAGCGCATAGCAGATTTGCGTTACTGTAACGACGATGCCGATCGTGGAGCGGGCGATGCCGAATTCTCCCGCGATCGAATCCAACAGCGGCTGAGCATAGTACACATTGGCGACTGCCAGCCCCGCGGCAGCGGCAAACAAATAGGCCGCACGCCGCGAAAGATAGGCCGGCTGCGCGGCTCCTGCTTCAAGATGACCGACTTCTGCCGTACTCCCCGAATGCGAAACGCTATTTTTCATATCTCCATTCCTCCTGTTTCTTCTGCATTTCTATTCTGTACCGAACAGTAAATAATAGAGCGTCACAAATATAGCTTTAAAGAATCGAATCTGTCAACTCCTGCGGTAATCCTTTGACAATCAACTTTCCAAGGCGTATATTTTAATATACCGTTCGATACGAAATGAGGGAGAAGTATGGCGCGTACGAGGGAGTTCGACGAGGAGCAGGCGCTCGATGCGGCGATGCGGCTGTTTTGGGAGAAGGGGTTCGAGGGGACGTCTTTAAGCGATCTGACGGCTGGCATGGGCATACAGCGCCCGAGCCTGTACGCGGCTTTCGGCGACAAGAAGGAGCTGTTCGAAGCCGCGCTCCGCAAGTATACGGGCGACCATGCCGCATACGTCCGCGCCTCTCTGCAAAATCGCCCTTCTATTATAGAAGCTTTCCGCAGCCTGTTTCGGAGCACGACGGCAACGGTGGACGAAGAGGGGGCGAGCCGGGGATGCTTCTGCATCAACTCGATGGTGGAGCTGGCGCCTCATGACGAGAAATTCGCGGTTTTGACCAGGGAGCATCAGATGTATATCGCCGTTCTCTTCCAGGAAGCAATCGAGCGTGGGATTCGTTCCGGCGAGCTGGCCCCCGGCATTCATGCCAAAGGTTTGGCCCAAGCGCTGGCCGTCTCGTGGATCGGACTGACGGTGCTGGCGAAGTCCCGTCCGCCCCGGTCGTTTCTCGATCAGTCGGTGGAGGAAACGGTCGCGCTGCTGCGGCGGGGCGAATCGGATCGTCCATCATTCGGAAATTGTGACGGGGCCGACATAAATTTATGACAAAATGATGGTGTCTCCGCGAAAGCCGCGAATGATCGCGCAAGTTATGTTAGCATAGGGGGAGGATAATCTGGAAGGAGCGGATAAGCCGTGCAGCGAGTTCAAAACAGTCGTCTGAGTCTTGAAATGCCCACCAAATCGTTTATCCATGTCTTATTCGATACGATAAAGATCGGAATTATCAAATCCAACTTGATCGCGATGTTCGCCGGCCTGTGCATGGCTCTGTACGTAGAAGGAATCCCGTTCTTCGACAAGATCGGCACGATCGTCCTGGCCGGGATCGGATCTTTCCTCGTCATCGGTTCGGCGGGCGCGTTCAACAATTTGTACGACCGGGACATCGACGCCATTATGGACAGAACGAAGAAGCGGCCGACCGTGACCGGATACGTCGGCACGAGGAGCGGCCTGTTCATCGCCATCTGGACCGCCGTATTCGGCCTGTTCGCCTTGTACGTTGCGTCTCCGTTGGCGGCGCTGTTCGGCTTTCTCGGCCTGTTCCTGTAGGGGTACCGCCAACATTTTAACGATAATATACGCTAAGCCTTCGGATGTACCTGGCTTAGCGTTTTTTCTTACTCTAAGCCCAATAGTCCGGGCTACACCGCCCGGACTACCGATCACTCACCTTCCTGTTGTTTCAGCGGTCGTAATGAGTTAGCGGACATCAAGTGTATGCTTTGAAAACACCAAATGACCGCTAATCTTAATTAGCGGTCATTTAATATTAGGAGATCATTCCTTCATGATGGTTCGTAGAGACGATTTGCGCAACCGAGGAAACACTCGTGCAGCAAATGAATCGGCAACGAATCGCGCTATAGGAATCGTTTCTGCGCGATACTTCACGAAGCATATTTTTTATTTTAATATCAATTCGATGATGTTGCTTGTTTTGCCACCGGATGACGAACTTTTTTGACGCATTGTCATCCTCCCTGCACCTGCCATTTCCACGAGAATTTGCCCGATGGCGTTTGTGGTATCAATCACCATGTTTTTGATTGCTTTAGGTTCCAGCGTCACCCCGTTGTCGATGGCTGTGCCATCGATCACACTTGGCAATACATTGCCGTTTGCACTGTCTTTGACGACCATGTTAATATTTTTTTCTTCGTCGCTGCCATTGTTGATCGCCACCGAAAGTGTGGTTTCTCCGTTTTTGCGAGACATCGTGAACGTGGTTTTTGAACTGTTTTCAAGCATGGGTAAACGCCTCCTTAAGCGATTGAATTATTTTGGTTTAACATATCAAAAATGCGCTGTTGTTTATTTTTTTCATCATCGAGCAGTTTGGAAATAATCCCTTCCAAATTCGTCGTCCCCGACGTGCCGCAGGTACAGCCGCTTGTTGATCCGCTAGAAGGCTGACAGTTACAGCAGGTACGGCATTTGCAAAACAAAAGCAATAAGGCTAAAAGCACGGAATTGTCGCTAATTTGAATTTGATTGCCAACGGTGAAGTTGTTGCCATTGGAGACGGTGTTTGCCGAGTTGTTTGCCGAGCTCGCTAACCCGTTTGCCGTGCTCACTAAGGCGCTGTTGTAGTCAAAGGTGTTGTTGGATTCACTGGTATTCGTGGATTCGTTGGTGGCGCAGCTGGTGGAGTTTAACGTGCTGTTGGCGGTGCTTGCGTTGTCGTTCGTTGAAGAGTTGTCAGCATTGGAGGTATTGGTGGTAGTATTATCGCCTGTCGACGCTGTTGCTGTAGGCGTAGAGGTGTTATCACCTGTGGTGGCAGTGGCACTGGTTGTGGATGAATTATCGCCAGTGGTTGAGGAACTGTCACCTGCACTCGATGTAGCATCTGTATCCGATGAGTTTGTTGCAGGACCACTTGTTGGGGTAGAGTCCTGAAAATGCGGATTTACAACGGTAATGTAATTTTCACCCATAAATAAAGCCGATTTTAAGAAATCGACTGTTGAACTAAAGCTCCCTTTACTTTAAGTACATTTCTTCACAATCTTTAGATTAATTTATTGGATTATTTTTATGTGAAAGAGTGATATTAAATAAGAGCTTTAATTCGATTGACAAAAAAACCGTCCAGACGGTATATTATATGTATCTAAGTTATGGAGGTTATTATGTCTATTTCAAAGCATGCTAATAAGAAAAAAAATATATTGATTGCTGCATCTGAAATTGTAAAAGAAGAAGGAGTTGTCAAACTCACATTAGAGGCAGTCGCCCAAAGAGCTGGCGTGAGTAAAGGTGGATTATTATACAATTTTCCTAGCAAGGAAGCATTAATTAAAGGAATGGTGGAAGATTGGACAAATAATTATTTCGAATGCATTAATACGTTAGTTAATAACGACGATGATAACGCAATAGGAAAATGGAATAGGGCTTATCTTAAATCTACATTTTCCGATTTAGAAAACAATAATCTAAATTCCGCACTAATGGCTGCTATGTTTATTAATCCAGATTTATTAGATGAATTCCGGCAGAGATACGATATTTTGCATACAAAGTTAATAACTGATGGAATTGATCCTGTCAAAATAACAATTACAAGATTATCCATAGATGGTCTTTGGTTTTCAGAAATATTTGGAATGGCACCATTAAATGAAGAACTAAAAACACAAGTTTTTGATGAACTAATAAACATGATTCAGGAGGACGAATAATGTCATATCTATATTTAGCACTTGCAATAGTGGGGGAGATTATTGGCTCTTCCCTATTAAAAGCATCTGAAGGCTTTTCAAAACTCTATCCTACAATAGGGGTAATAATAGCTTTCGTTGGTTGTTTTTTCTTTTTATCCTTGTCGCTAAAAACAATCCCCTTAAACACTGCATATGCATTATGGGCAGGTTTAGGACTTGTTTTGACTACAGTAATTTCAGTTTTAGTTTGGAAGGAAAAACTTAACATGGCTAGCATTGCAGGAATAACACTGATTCTTGTAGGAGTTGTAATATTGAATTTGTTTGGACCAGGACATGGAGAATCTGGTCATGAAGCAAGCGAAACTATTACAATGAATGAGACAATGGAATAACACATAAAAAAGTCCTTCTTAATAAAGAGAAGGACTTTTTAGCTTAATTAAGGGTATTTTTTGAAGTCCTTATTCAACAAACCTGCGTACGTTAGTTTAAGTGTATCACTTCACAATTCCAATAGAGTAGAGTTTATTGAGACATAATGAAATTAGCGTTTTAAATGACTTCTGACTGTCTCATAAGACTTGTATCAAATGCTTACCGTTGTAAATCCGCATTTCCCTGACGCTACCCCAAGATGATCGCTCCGAGCAGGCTCCGATCCTTTACGCGGTTGTGGGAAGGGTGTTGGATTTCTTCCCGCAAATTCTGGTGAGAACGTGTTTGGATGGGGAGTATTTGATGATCGACCCCCATACCGTCTTCGAGCTGCCGTTTGAGTCTGCGCCGAATCTGGACTTTCCACAGGTTTCCGTGAAAGGAGCAGAAGACGATGATACGGTTTGACGAACGGGAGAAGATTTTTTATTACATCGTACAGATCGGCGCCGGCGCCAATGGAGGGTATATTCTGCAGCAATGCGCCCAAATGATGAACATATTCAAAGTACAGGGATTTTATCTGGTGGCCGATCCGGATACGGTAGAACAAAAGAATTTGGCCAATCAACTGTTTATCCCAAAGGATGTCGGACAGAAGAAAGCTGCGGTTCTGGCTAACCGGTACCGCAGCCATTATCAAGTGCCGATCGCAGCTTTTGATGAACGGTACATTGAAGATGAAAGAACGTTAGACCGGCTGTTTCAATTCACGGATTACCGCGGCTGTTACAGGTGGGACATGTATTTTCTTCCGGTTTTGATCGGTGCTGTGGACAACAATTATACGCGCCAGGTCATGCACAGTTACTTTCTCAGTCAAGAGAAGTTGCTCTACATCGATGTGGGAGTGGAAGCTGCCCGGGTTCCCCGTGACGGCCGTCCACAAGAAGAATGGACGGAGGAGGAATTGCAGCGTCATGCCAATACCGGATGGACAGGTCAAGTAGTAGCCGGACTCAGATTGAACGGAAAAACCGTTCTGGAGCCAGTGGCCGGTCGCTTCCCGGACATATTAGAGGATGAGGACGAAATCGCTCCTTCTGAACTGGCTTGCTCACAGGTGATTGCATCGGAACCGCAGCGGTTGATTACGAATCGATTCGCGGCGCAAGCAGTAGCTGGTTATTTGAACGAACTATTTGGGGAGAGAACCTTGTCTACACACGTAACGTTTTTCCACGCGAAAAAAATGTACATGCGTGGAGATAGGATTCAAGAAGGGTGAGGGTGTCCAGAAATGGGCACTCTTTTTTTGTATCTGTTGACTAGAGGCATCTTTTCATAAACAATAAAGTAATAAAATTCTTTCCAGCGCTCCTGGGTTAATTATAGCCTGGAGTGACACCCTCCACGGTTCAAATCGTGGAGGGTATATTTCTTAAACTATCGATAAGGTGGGATAACGAGCTTACCTGTATAATCCAGATATCCGTCTAATCCCCAGTTTCTAGCGTATAAACCATTTCTAAATGATAACGCGCCGCCATACTCTCTTTTAAACGATCCAAAATAAGTGGGTTCGACTACATATTCTCCTTTTGTATTAATGAAACCCTCCCTACCATCTTGCAATTCTACTTTAGCAATCCCATTCATGAAAATACCTACGCTTTTAAACATTGTTGGAGGTATTATCATCTCTCCTTTCGTATTTACAACCGCTTGGTATTGTACGTCATCTGGTCTGTGTACGCTTAATCTTATGAATCCGTCGGGAGAATATGAAGTTCCTGCAAATGGGGTATAATCACCCGGTGGAACAATCCACTGACCATTTTTATCAATTAGTCCTCCTCCCAAGGTTTTCCCCTCTTCTTTCCAGGCACTAACATAAGCAATACCATTATAAAAAGCGGTAGCAAAATAAAATTGGGGCTCTATTGCATAATCACCATTCCAGTTGATAAAACCTTTCGGCTTACCAACTTCTTGAACAGCAGCGAGCCCATTAAAAAATTCGGATGCATATACGAATTTCGGGGGAATAACAACCTCTCCCTGAATATTAATATATCCGTAGAAATCTCCCTGTTTTATCAATATAGGGTCATTCGAGTATTGCTGAATAGATTCACTCGGGAAATAACGCTGGTGCGGAAGATAATTTATTGCATCATATTGAGGTTTGATAATCCACTTACCAGTTCGATCAATCATTCCATACTTTTTGTTGATTGATGCGACAGCTCGTCCAAATTTAAAATCCCCAACTGAATCGAATTGTGCCTTGATGACTTCGTTTCCTTGCATATCAATAAATCCATATTTGCCACCCTTACTATAACGAGCAAACCCGTCAACAAATGATGAAATATAATCAAATTTATAGTTTACGATAACCTTTCCTTTATCATCAATTAATCCATATTTACGTGTTTTCGAATTACTAACAATCCCGACTCCATTTTCAAATACATCAAGGTAAGTATGAGCAGGTAGAGTAAACCTGGCGTGAATTTTACCCGTGGCATCACTTAAAGCCCAATCTGAAGGGTTACTCGTATCCCAATAAGAAGCACCACTAGGTTTCCTCAAGGGATACAATTGATTCGTTGTGCCAGGATCAAGCGCTTGAACTCTAACAACGGTAAAACTCATGATTGCCATTATAGTGACAAGAAAGGAAACTATTAATTTTTTCATTTTTTCCCCCTAAAGTAATCTATAAAATGATAATAACCTACTATATATCTCCTTTTTCTTACTTGCGTACACCTTCACCAACAGTCATACAGCCTAATGTGATCGCTTTTCCCAGACTGTCATATGTAGATGAAACCACGACATCTCCAGAATCATTACCGACAGCTACCCTGATAACTAATTTAGGGTTTGCTGAACGGTTTCCAAAACCAAGAATTCTATACGAAAGAAGGCAGTTTAACCAGAAGGCAAAAAGATCCCGTAGCCTGCGCTCGAGGTTCATCACCAAGAGTTGCAGCGCGATGATAGTTTCGCTTGTCGTTGCAAGGCGTGCTCGAATACGGCCAAGCGCAGGACCGCTCAAGCGAATGCCATGTGTTTGGCAAAACGCCCGGTTCTCCCGCGTGCGATAAATCTGCTCGGCCAGTACCGCCTTCGGGTAAAAGCCGAAGCGCCTCTTTTACGTTTCAAGGGTTTCGATCAGCGTTAAGCCCTCGTTGAACTTATCCCACGACTGGCGTTCCAAAATCGCATATCCGTTCACCATGGTAACGGATACCTTGGCACCAAACTCCACACGGGCTTTCACTTTGCCACGTACGATCGGGCGAACGTGCGGTTGACGAATGCTCACGATTCGATCTTTGATCTGGTGCGATCTGCTGAACCGTTTCACGGTCCGACAACTGCAAGCGTTCCTGAATGATGAGTGCACCAAGAGCGACGCGAATCGAAACGGCCTTTTGACCACGAAACGAGTTACGGAAGGACTTGGCATACTTCTCTTCCGCATACGCCCACGGTACCAACTGAGCCAGCCTGACCCACAATTTTTCCTTATTCAACTTGCCGCCAAACGGCAAGAAAAAATCATCCGGAAGAAGCAATTGGTTTTCGCGATGAGAGACGTATTGGTACATCCAGATCAGCCCATGTGCAAGGAATTGGAAGGAAAATCGTTGATTTCCTTGCACATGATTTCCATACAAACGAGGAAAAACCCTTGTGGTTACTAGATTTTTAATCTGTTCAGCAGACCCTACTTACCGTTTGACAGTTTGGCAGCCAACCTCTTTTTCCAAGAGGGAGTATTCTGTTGACCAGCAACAAGAGTTTCGGTGAATGGGGGGAACTAATGGGCGATCCGATACTTGCTACAGCTATTCTGGATCGGCTCTTACACCATTCCCACATCGTCAACATTAGGGGGAACAGTTACCGACTTCGTGAGAAGATGAGGACTGGAGCCTACGGCTCCCCCTCTACCACCTAACCAACAAAAAATCGCCGGGTGGGTCAGTTCTAAACCGGCGATAGTGGGTCAAAATAAAGTCGGCGTTGACAAATAAGGCTTAATCAAGAGTTCAGGACTGCGAAAAAACTCGTAGTCCTTTTTGTTTGGCTTAAAGGGGTTGGAAAAATGCGGATTACTTCAGATAACGGCCATTATTGCTAGGAAACCCTAAACGAGTTGTTTCGCTCTTATCCGGACGATCAAGTCCATATTTGTGTGTAAAATTGCCCTCGGTTAGAATGCCCCCTTCCGTCCCCCGAAGGGGGAGACGCAGG
>NZ_JBFEFW010000052.1:0-17821 GCF_047229145.1 Brevibacillus jepli | reverse complement strand
GAATAAAGAAAAAACGGGGCCGTCATGCTATTGACAGTCCTCGTTCATATCAGTGAAGCTGAAATTCCCCGCCATTTATTCCTACGCTGGGTCGGGCTCCAGAGGCGCTTGGACTGGAAATGCGCTTCTTCTTACGCGGCTTTTCCCAACATATAAGAACAAGCCAAATAATCGAGGGACTATCCAAGATGGAAAGTCCCTCAAATTCATGCTTTACTTGCCACCCTTCACTTTCGCGAAATAAGGTGCCGCCTTTTCTCCTAACTCTTTAAACTGCTTCAATTCCTCCGCACTAAACTGATTTTCATGTACGACCCCATTTGTATCCGTAACCTTCATCTTCATATCTACGATTTGTTTCATAATCGCAGAAAACTCCTCGAATTCCGCTTCCGTCAGCTTTCCTTTTGCTTCCTGCAAGAAGCCCTCAATCTCCTGATAATCTTCTTGGCTTCCCCCATGCTGCTTAATCGCTTCAGGTGAACCGAAAATTTGATCAGCCAAATAAGGTGTAGCCAGAGCCGCCGTTGGGATCAGGATAGCCACTGCTACGATTCCGCTTACTAAACGTTTTTTCATCGATAATCTCCCTTTCTTTTGTCCGAAATCATTTTGAAAGGAGAGGTATACACGACTCTCGATCTCGGGTGGGGGTTTCAACGATTCAGCATGTTGAAGAAGCTCATCACGTAGTTGTTTGTCCATGGACATAAGAGTCTCCTCCCGTTAATTCGCAATGCTTGCGTAGTTCCTTTAGTGCCAGATGATGCCTGGATTTCACGGTACCCAGCGGGATTTGCAGCAATTCGGCGATTTCATCCAAAGCATAATCGTGAAAATAGCGCAAAATGACCACTACGCGTAACTTGTACGAAAGCTTCCGAACCACTCCAAGTAATTCGAGCTGTGTCTCTGATTTCATCACTTCGGTATCTGTCCAATCAAACTGCTCATCATGCATGATGCGGTTTCGTTCAAAGAGACGTATTCTTCGCCAAGCCTTCCGTTTCCAATCCTGTACCTGGCGAACGGCAATGCCGTGTAGCCAAAATCGAAACGGCCGGCTGTGATCATAGGTGGGAAAGGAACGCCACATACGAATGTAGGTCTCGTTCAAAATGTCTTCGATGTCTTGTTTGTCGTAGATGAGAAAAGCGATTGTACGATACACATCTGTATGGGTGGCTTTATAAACGACGTGAAAAGCTGCTTCGTCTCCCGTAAGCATTTTTTCAAGCCATGGAAGTAACTCTTTCTCATTCATGGGGGCCCCTCCTGAACGTATTACAACCCTATATTCGCTAGCTGAGGCAAAAAGGTTCAGTTGTTTTCCATCCATCTGATTTGTTTTATCCACAACATAGGATAACTTTCTTGATTGTTCACACATACTCCTGTGAATACTGGTGATAACACGGGAAATTGACCGGGAAAACCGCATGTATTCTGTGGATTGTTCTGTGGAAAATGTGGATAAAAAAGTCGAGTTATCAACAGGAGGGAGACTCATGAAGAAGAAACTCGCATTGATTTGTTTGTCATTCCTGATATTGTTTCTTCCTACAAATATCGGAAATCCATTGATGGCAAAGGAAAAACAACAGGTCATCATGCTTTTTGTAGAGGGGATGTCCTTTTACGATCTGGAGCAGCTCAAAAAGTTATCTACTGTGGATAAATGGCTCGATGATGCAGCTGCTGGTGCCCTTTCCATCAGAACACCGGGACAGCGCACTGCTGCAAACGGCTATTTGCTCATGGGGAGTGGAGGCCAGGCGCTTTACTCGGATAAGAGTGGGACGGGCTATCATCCGTTTGAGGCCATGTCGTCTAGGGAAACAGCGGGTGAGCGGTTGCAGGAGCTGGGCAATAATCAGTCGAAGGAGGTGGCGCGTTCATCTATCGTTTTTCCGGGTATTTTCCGGCTCCTGGCAGATAATCGGGATAAACCGTATTCTGCACAAATTGGGCTTCTGGGGACGGTGCTTGCCACGAACAGCATTCCGGTTGCTTTATATGGAAACGGTGATTATGACGAGACCCGACAGAGACATGCTGCTTTGTTTGCGATGGACCAGGAAGGAACCGTTCCGGCAGGAGACATTTCTGCAAAAAGCATGCAGCTCGTTCGCGGCTATCCTTACGGGATCAAGACAAACTACGCTTACCTGCTTGAACGAATCCGCAACGATCGTCAAGCGGGCCTGATCACTGTACAGCTCTCTGACTTGTCCCGGTTATACCAGTTGAGTACAGATATGGAGCTAGGTCAGTTTACGAGGCAATACGAGCGTATTTTGAGCGATTTGTCTTTGTTCGTAAGTCAGCTCCTTGAGGAACGTACAGCACATCAACGTATTGTGTTAGCATCGCCAGCAGTCAATCATATGGCGACGAAAGAAAAGGCATTATTATCACCGCTTCTGATCTGGAGTGACAAAGGGAGTGGTCTGTTGACCTCGGCTACCACGAGGCAATCGGGATTAATCAGTGGTCTGGATATTGTCCCTTCCGTTCTGGCTTGGCTGGATGTACCCGCACCAAAAGGGTTGGCTGGTCATGTCATCCGTTTCGAGAAGGGTAGCGATCTGTCTGTTCTTCAGGATCAGGTAGGTGAAATTCATCATACGTATGCGACACGGCCAGCTGTTCTCTACACGTACGTCATGCTGCAGATCGTCACTGTAGGATGTGCGGTCCTTCTTTGGTTGTTTGGGAGAAAAAGAGAAGGCGTCAGCCTCCTGCGTCTTCGTAGAGGAATACGTCTGGCGCTGTTGGCTTTATTGTGGTTTCCTGTATTGCTTTTGGCAGAGAGTTTGCTCGACTGGCAGACTTCTGGTGCGGTTGTCTTGGGGGGACTCATCATGGCGGCCTTGATCGCTGCTTTTTGGCAGGAAGCGCACTCCCTCTCACGAATTATGCTGACGGTTAGCGGAGTGACCACAGCTTTTCTGCTGGTGGACGGATGGACAGGCGCTCGCTTAATGCGGCAATCGTATCTTGGCTATGATCCGGTAATCGGAGCGAGGTTTTACGGCCTTGGCAATGAATACGAAGGGGTATTGATCGGCAGTACCATCATGCTCGTGGCTTCTTTGTACGAGAGGCTGCGAGGGGGACAACAAGAATGGTACCGGGAGAATAAATGGTTGCCTGCTGTCTCCATAGCCACATACAGTGTCGTGCTGTACTACATGGTGGCTCCCAGCTTGGGAACGGACGCAGGCGGATTTCTAGCTGGTCTGATCGGTTTTTCTGTGGCATTGTCACGGCTTGAGGGCTGGCGAATCGGCAAAAAAGGCCTCCTGCTGTTGGCAGGCGGCCTGATTGTGGGCGTATGTGGTTTGATGGCGATCAGTCTCATGTCAGATCAGCCCTTGACGCATGTCGGACGGATTTCTCAGCAGATTGTACAGGGAGAATGGTCCGAGGTCGGGCAGATGATCGAACGAAAGCTGGCGATGAACCTCCGTTTGATTCGCATCTCCATTTGGAGCAAAGCATTTGTCGTCTCTCTAATTGCCTTAGGCGTTCTCACCTTGAAGAACGACCGCTTTCTGCGTCATCTCGCGAAGGATACTCCTTACTTGGTCAAAGGCTTTGCAGGAGTCATAGCAGGAGCGTTAGCTGGGCTTATCCTCAATGATTCGGGGATCGTCACAGCGGCTACCTGCATGACTTTTCTGGTGGTTCCTGCTCTCTATGCCGCATTGGAGGAGCCTGCACAGGAGCGCTGTTCTACATAAAAGTGAGAATTACCCTTCTGATAGCGCGCTCCACTCGTCATACAACTGCTCCAGCTCTTCTTTGGCTGCATGAATTTGGTCATTGCGTTCTTTTGCCTGCACATGATCGCTATAAATTTCCGGGAGGCACAGCTCTTCTTCCCATTTTACAATGTCAGCTTCGCGTTTTTGGATCGTAACCTCGATCTCTTCCAAGCGGCGCTGCCGTTGACGTTCGCGACGTTTTGCTTCCTTATCCAGCTCATAAGAGGATTTCTCAGGCTGTGCCGTTACGGTACCGCCTTGTTTTTTGGTAGGCTGCGCTGCTTGTTCAGTTGCGAGCTCTTCCAGTTCCTGCTTTTTCTCCACGAAGTAATCATAGTTACCCAAATAGCTGGTTACGCCATCACCTGTCAGCTCCAGTACACGGGTGGCAATCTTGTTTAAGAAGTAACGGTCATGGGAGACGAACAGAATCGTACCCGGATAATCGTAGAGGGCGTTCTCCAGCACTTCCTTGCTGAAAATATCCAAGTGGTTCGTCGGCTCGTCGAAGATCAGGAAGTTCGCTTGCTTGAGCATGAGCTTTGCCAGGGAGACACGTGCACGCTCTCCGCCAGACAGGTCGCTGATCTTCTTTTGTACATCGTCACCGCTAAACAGGAAGTTGCCGAGCAAGGTGCGGACATCCTTTTCCAGCATGTTCGGGTACTCATCCCAAATTTCGCCGAGCACCGTATTTCGTTCGTTCAGGTTGCGATGCTCCTGGTCATAGTACCCGATGGTCACATTGCTTCCGAAATGAATATCGCCGCGCAGCTTAGGCAGCTGCTCCACGATCGTTTTTAACAGCGTCGATTTCCCGATACCATTGGGACCGACCAATGCCACACGTTCCTCGCGCTCGATATCAAAAGTAAGACCCTGTGAAAGAACAGCATCAGGGTAGCCGATCGCTACGTTGTTTGCTTTCATCACGATCGTGCCGCTCATTTTCGCCACTTCAAAAGAGAAGTGGACGGATTTGTTATTCATGATCGGCTTGTCCAAGCGATCTATTTTTTCCAACGTCTTGCGTCGGCTTTGTGCGCGCTTGGTCGTCGTAGCTCTCGCGATGTTGCGCGCAATGAAATCCTCCAGCTTGGCGATCTCTTCCTGCTGTTTTTCGAATCGTTTCAAATCTTGTTCGAGACGAGCGGCCTTCTCATCGAGGAAGCGGCTGTAGTTACCGACATAGCGGGTAGCGCGTGTCCGTTCGATTTCATAGACAACGGTTACGAGCTTGTCCAGGAAGTAACGGTCATGAGAGACAACGAGAATCGCGCCCTGATAGTTTTGCAAATACGTCTCCAGCCAGGTCAGTGTCTCGATATCCAGGTAGTTCGTCGGCTCATCGAGCAGGAGAATGGTAGGAGATTGGAGCAGCAGCTTGGCTAGTGCCAGACGAGTCTTTTGTCCGCCGCTCAATGTGCGAATCTGCGTCTGGTAATCGAAGTCCGCAAAGCGTAGGCCGTGCAAAACCCCGCGAATTGCTCCCTCGTAGCTGTAACCGCCTTTTTCCTTAAAGGCTTCCGAGCGGTGAGAGTAATTTTCCAACAGCTGCTGGTAACGCTTCTCATCAGCGAGAATAGCCGGATCGCCCATTTTTGCCTCAAGCTCACGAAGCTCCAGCTCTTCTTTTTGCAAATGGGAAAATACGGAGAGCAGCTCATCCCAAATCGAACGTTCCGATTCAAGGCCGCTGTTTTGTGCCAAATACCCGAGCGTGACATCCTTTGGAATGCGGATAATTCCTTTGTCATAGCTTAACTCGCCAGCGAGGATCTTCATCAGAGTCGATTTGCCTGCACCGTTTACGCCAACCAGACCGACCCGTTCCCCGGTTTGAATTTGCAGGGAGATGTCTTGTAGAATGGTTTCGATACCATACGTTTTTTCTATATGTTCAGCTTGTAGCAAAATCATCGGATTCACCTCTTTATATACTAATGCCAGTGTAGCCTAGAGAGAGCGCATGGGACAAGCCTCGTGGGAATGTCCCTACACGTTTCGGAGAGGAAAGAGGTTGTCATGGACCAAAAAACGAATAAAAAACAGCTGCGAAGCCATATTTTGGAGAGGCGCAAGTCTATGTCTGCCGAGTTACGAGAGCAGCTTTCCAGACAGGCATGCGATTATCTGCTGTCTAATGAAAGACTTGCTGCTGCCAAAGCGATCATGGCTTTTCACCCTTTTGGCGATGAATTGGATATCCTGCCGTTTATGCATGAGGCCCAGAAGCGAGGCCAAGAAATATGGCTGCCGCTTACAAACGTGACAGAAAGAAAGCTCATTCCTTATCGGTACACAGGACGTCAAATGCTAAAGCAAGGAGTCTACGGGATTTGGGAACCGGACCCGGACCGCGCCGAGACAGTGGACGTGTCACGCTTGGATGTTATGATCGTTCCAGGTGTTGCTTTTGACAGCAAGGGAGGTCGAATGGGGTATGGCGGCGGTTATTATGACCGCTTTCTGGCAACGCTTGAAAAGCTCCCGTTCTTGGTCGGAGTGGGCTTCTCGATTCAGGTTGTGGAGTATGTGCCGCTAGAGCCTCATGATGTTTTGCTAGATGCAGTCGTGAGCGATAAAGGCTTCCTGCATTTTTGAATGTTTTGTGTCTGCGGGTTTCTAATGCCTTCTACTGTCAGGAGTAGCGCGGTCCTCTTATGAAAAACGGCGAGACGTTTTTGACAGAAAAGTGTACAATACTATCGAATGAGAAACCGGAGGAATGTATGGTGAGCAAATGGAAGGTAGGCGTTATTTCTGCAAGTGATTCGATTGCCAGAGGAGATCGGGTGGATGATCGTATTCCAATCATCCGTCATCTGACAAAGGAATGGCTTCATGTAGATGTCGCTGTATACCGTGCCGTTAGTGATGATATGGAAGATTTGCAAGAACTTATGATTGAGCTCGTAGACCGCGAAAAATGCGATCTGCTGATTGTAACTGGGGGTACGGGGCTCAGCCCGCGTGATGTTACGCCGGAAGTGACCGCATGGGTCATAGACAGACCTGTCCCAGGATTGGCTGAAGAAATGCGTCGTGCTGGTTTGAAGCAATCCCGCAGAGCAATGCTGACGAGAGCAGTTGCAGGAACAAGGGGGAATTCGCTGATTGTGAACCTCCCTGGTAATCCGAAAGGCGTAGAAATCTGTTTCAATGCGATTGGAGACATGCTCTCCGATGCCCTGCACATTTTGCAAGGAACAGGAGAAGCAAACGAAGATTGGGGAGGATTGCATTGGTAGAAAAACCTCAGATGAAGGAAGTGCCAGTGCGTGAAGCGATCGGAATGATGCTTCCTCACGATATGACGCAAATTTTGCCTGGAGAATTCAAAGGGCGCTTGTTTAAAAAAGGACATGTTGTCACCGAGGCAGATATCGAGCCGTTGCTGTCCATTGGCAAAGAGCATATTTACGTGCTGGAAATGCCTGAAGGCTACATCCATGAGGAAGAAGCGGGCATTCGAATCGCCAAGGCTGTTTCCGGACAAGGCTTGACCTTGACGCCTCCTTATGAGGGCAAGGTTTCGATGAAAGCTGCAAGAACTGGTCTGGCCAAGATCAACGAGGAAGCTGTCCATGCGTTGAATCAGCTGGAAGGTATCGCGTTTTCGACCATGTACGGCGATCAGGTCGTGCATCCAGGGCATACATTGGCTGCTACGAGAATCATTCCGTTAATTATGGAAGAGTCTCGGATCATCGAGCTGGAGCAGTTGGCCAAGCAATTTGACGAACCGATTGTTCAAGTAAAATCGTTTCTGGACAAAAGAGTGGGACTCGTTACGACAGGTGGAGAAGTTTTCTCTGGCAGGATTGCAGACAAGTTTGGGCCTGTGATTCGCAATAAAGTGGAAGCTCTCGGCTCTACTGTCGTAGACCAACGTTTTGCGCCAGATGACAAAGAAGCCATCGAACAACAGATTCACTCGTTCCTTGCCGAAGGGGTCGATCTGATTTTGGTCACGGGGGGCATGTCTGTCGACCCGGATGACCGTACACCAGGGGCGATTGCAGGAGTAGGAGCGGAAGTAGTGCGCTACGGTACGCCGATGCTGCCGGGCTCCATGCTGATGGTGGCCTACAAAGGCGATATACCGATTCTCGGACTGCCGGGCGCGGTCATGCATGAATCGTTTACTTCCTTTGATGTATTTTTGCCTCGCATTCTTGTAGGAGAGCGAATCGTGGCTTCCGACATGACAAGACTCGGATATGGTGGTTTACGAAAGTGCTAGCTGGTTAGACTGGCAAATAACGAAAAGCAAACGACTTCACCTGAAAAAGGAGTGAACAAAAATGAGCTCAATTGGGATTCCTGGATTAATCTTAATATTAGTATTAGCATTGGTGCTTTTCGGACCGAAAAAGCTTCCAGAATTGGGGCGTGCGGTAGGGCATACGTTGAAAGAATTCAAAAATGCAACCCGTAGCCTGACAAGCGACGATGAAGACGACGATGAAGAGAAGAAGCGCAAGGAGCTAGCCGCTAAAGACGCGCCTGTCAAAACAGCAACGCTTGTCTCCGAGAAGGATGCATCAGAGCGGGAGCGAATCGAACGCGAAGTTCGTGAAAAAATGGAACGCGAGCGCTTGGAAAAGGAAATCCGCGAAAAGCTGGAGCTAGAGCGCACGCAGATGGAAAAAGAACAGAAGAACGCGTAACAGGTAAGGTTGGTGGTTACCATGAAGGATCAGGAAATGACAGTGGTAGAACACCTGACGGAACTGCGCAAGCGCATCATATGGGTGCTGGCCGTATTTATTGTCGCATTGATCGTCGGTTTTGTCCTCGCCGGTCCACTCGTGGATTATTTAAAGCAAGAACCGATTGCGGATGGCGTACCGATTGTCTCGTTGCATCCGTCAGACGCACTTCGTGTTTACATGCAGGTTGCCTTTCTGGTTGGCGCTGTCATTACACTGCCTGTAGCACTTTATCACGTTTGGCGTTTTGTTTCGCCAGGGATGGAAGTACAAGAAAAGCGCGGGACGCTTTACTTTATTCCAGCAGCTTGTTTTCTGTTTATCGTGGGCATCCTGTTTGGATACTACGTCGTTTTCCCGATGGTCATGAAGTTCATGACCAATATTACAGCGTCGATGGGCGCAGACCCTAACTACGGAATCGCGCAATACTTTGGCTTCATGTTTAATATGGTCATTCCGTTTGGGGTTCTGTTCCAGCTGCCGATTATCGTCATGTTCCTGACGCGACTGCGCATCCTCAATCCAATGAGGCTGGCAAAGGTACGACGCTACGCTTACTTTGCACTGGCCGTCGTGGGGATTACCTTGACGCCTCCTGAGATTGTCAGCGATATTCTCGTGATCATCCCTTTGCTGCTGTTGTACGAGCTGAGCATTTGGTTGTCCCGTGTTGTTTATCGCAAGCAACTGAAAGAACAAGAAGCGTGGGAACAGGAATACGGCAGTTTGGAAACAAATGAACCCCTTCAATAACGAACATGAGAAAAGTCTTCTGTCCCGAGTGGCAGAGGACTTTTTTGGTATTCCAGCAGAAATTGGGAAATACTACGGACGTTATGATCCGGGAGGTGCCGAATTTGTGGTTGATTGTATGTTTGGCGTTGCTCTTTTCTGGGAGTACCGCATCTGCGACAGGGCTGGGTGAGCCAATCGAGCTGTTCGATACAGACAAGCAACGGGTTGTGGCTACCTTTGAAAATACAGCTGGATTTCAGGAGGAAGCACAGCAGATTTTACAGAGTGTGAGCGGTCGCGTCTTGGAGTTTAATCCTTCCTTGGATTCCGCCATGATTGTGAAAATTCCGCTTGTCCCTCCAAAGCCGATGAAGCTAAAGTCCGCCAATCTCGATGCGATGATTGCCGAGATGTTTGTCATCATGCCCAAAAAAGGGGAGCGTCGCCCGTGGCTGATCCTGCATACGAAGGAGTATGAGACGGTCGTTATGGAGTTTTCAGCAAAAATAGACCACTTGAGGGAACAGGTGAAATTGCCATAAAGCCGCGCTTCATCTTGCAAAAACAGGCCCGGTGGTCCATAAAAAGCGACGAGACCGGGCTTTTGTTTACTTCATGGGAGTGAGGAAGGTTTGTGTGAAGTAGTCTGCATAGACACCCACCCCTAACTGGGTGAAGCCTTTTTCAAGCACGTTTTTGCGATGTCCGGGACTGTTCATCCAGCCTTCATGAGCTTCGATGGCATCTGTGTAGCCTGCTGCAATATTTTCTCCGGCCATGCTATAAGAGAGTGAGGCTGCTTTCATGCGGTCAAAGGGATTGCTCCCGGTAGTTGCAGAGACGTGATCGAAGAAATTGTTCCCTTCCATGTCGATGCTGTGATTTCGCGCTACATCAGCTGCTTTTTCGTTCCACTGCAGTGGCGGAAGCTTGTACCGGTAGCGGGAGACGTTGACCAGATCGAGTATTTGGCGCTCATACGCTGCATTGACCAGCTCTCGTTCACCGACACGAAGTGGTGGGGGATCAAAATTGGGTGCCTGACCCTGATAAGTCCATTTCGTTTCGTAAAAACTGCCGCGTAACAGCATTTTCGTGTCAATCATCCGTACTGCGGTGACTTTGTTGCCGTTTTGCTTGTCCAAATAATAAATGAACGGGGTACCGTTTTTCATTACGAGAGGGCGCTGCTGCTTTTGATTGGTAATCTGGATTTGTGCCCCCATATAAGAGAAAGATACAATACTTTGCACAGGGATCTGACGCTCCAGTGATTGCTGGCTGGTGCCGACTCCGATGTTGCCGAGCTTTGCTGTAGGAGCAAGCGAGTACACATCGACTACCTTATCGTTTTCGATGCCCACTTGAATGTATCGCGCCGGATCACGATTGTACACCCACCATTGGTAGCCGAGGCTGCTGGGCTCTTTACGGGCAGGCTCACCTAAGAGCCTGTGTACTTCCCCAGAAGACATGCCGAGACCTATGTCAAATATCGTGTTAGGCTTTTGCTCTCGAATCGCGGTTTCAGGTGGTTTGGGTGTTGTAGGTTTTTGTGGAAGAGGCAAAGAGGCAGGGACGGCATTCGGTGTCATCTCTTTTGGAGTATCCTCAGGTTCAGGCTGACCGATGGCGGTGGCAGGAGGTTGACCGACCCAAGCCGTTTGGGAAGCATCATCCCAACCGATAGGCTTGTTGAAGTGGCGACCGATCATGGACAGAGGTACATAGAGTGTCCCTTGATATTCTAAAGAAGCTGGTATTTCCTTGTCTCCCTCCATGTAGTACCCAGGTTTTTCACTTGCGATGATTTCTCGGCCATCCCAATAGATGGAGGCTGGGAAAATGTTGACCCGTATAAAGGAAGTAGTATCCGAAGTAAAGAAACGGCTGATTCCCAAGACTCCCAGGGCAATTAAGCCAATCCAGAGCCATTTGTGCATGGAACAATTCCCTCCTTGGCGAGCTTGTCTGATTCGATGTCTCATTTATATGAGAGCCAGTCCGAATACTAGAACCAATTTGCTAGGAAAAGCAATTTGATAGTAGAAAGAGTAGGCAAGCAGTTGCATATGGAAAAAAGTGAGTGAAACTACTTGCAAAGTACATAGTGATTCATTATTATAGGAATTGGGTGTTAGCACTCATAACAGTCGAGTGCTAACAACAGAAATTTGTTTACCTACATTTTTTGAGGAGGGTGTTTTTAGTGCTTAAGCCATTGGGTGACCGTGTGGTAATCGAAGCTATCTCCAAAGACGAAACAACTGCGAGCGGTATCGTTTTGCCTGATTCTGCAAAGGAAAAACCGCAAGAAGGCCGCGTAGTCGCAGTAGGTTCTGGTCGTGTTGCTGACAACGGCGAGCGCATCGCTTTGGAAGTAAAAGACGGCGATAAAGTAATCTTCTCCAAATACGCTGGTACTGAAGTAAAGGTAGACAACAAGGAATACCTCGTGCTGCGCGAATCCGATATCCTCGCGATCATCGGTTAAGGCTCTTAACATAGGAAGTCGAACGAATAAACACATAACAGGAGGTAGAGTTTAGATGGCAAAACAAGTCAAATTCTCTGAAGACGCTCGCCGCTCCATGCTCCGCGGTGTTGAAACTTTGGCAAATGCGGTTAAAGTAACCCTCGGTCCAAAAGGCCGTAACGTGGTTCTTGAGAAAAAATTCGGTTCCCCGTTGATCACAAACGACGGCGTAACGATCGCAAAAGAAATCGAGCTGGAAGACGCTTACGAAAACATGGGTGCGCAACTGGTTAAAGAAGTTGCTACGAAAACCAACGATATCGCTGGTGACGGTACAACGACTGCAACTGTACTTGCTGCAGCTATGATCCGTGAAGGTCTGAAAAACGTAACTGCTGGTGCTAACCCGATGGTTATCCGTCGCGGTATGGAAAAAGCAGTTCGTGCAGCTGTTGAAGAAATCAAATCCATCGCGAAGCCGGTTGAGAACAAATCCTCTATCGCGCAAGTAGCTGCTATTTCCGCTGACGATCCAGAAGTAGGTAACCTGATCGCTGAAGCAATGGAAAAAGTGGGCAAAGATGGTGTAATCACTGTTGAAGAATCCAAAGGATTCGTAACAGAGCTGGAAGTAGTAGAAGGTATGCAATTTGACCGTGGCTACGCTTCCCCTTACATGATCACTGACACTGACAAGATGGAAGCGGTTCTGAACAACCCTTACATCCTGATCACTGACAAGAAAATCTCCAACATCCAGGAAGTTCTGCCTGTACTCGAGCAAGTAGTACAAAGCGGCAAACCACTCCTGATCATCGCTGAAGATGTTGAAGGCGAAGCGCTCGCTACTCTCGTAGTGAACAAACTGCGTGGTACCTTCACAGCTGTAGCGGTTAAAGCTCCTGGCTTCGGTGATCGCCGCAAAGCTATGCTGCAAGACATCGCTGCTCTGACTGGTGGCGAAGTAATCACAGAAGAGCTGGGTCTGGACCTGAAATCCACGAAGCTGGAGCAACTGGGCCGCGCTGGCAAAATCGTGGTTACAAAAGAAAACACAACGGTTGTTGAAGGTGCTGGCGACAAAGCTTCCATCGAGAGCCGCGTAGCTCAAATCCGTCAACAAATCGAAGATACTACTTCCGATTTCGATCGCGAAAAACTGCAAGAGCGTCTGGCTAAACTGGCTGGCGGCGTAGCAGTAATCAAAGTCGGTGCAGCTACTGAAACCGAACTGAAAGAGAAAAAACTCCGCATCGAGGACGCTCTGAACTCTACTCGCGCAGCAGTAGAAGAAGGTATCGTACCTGGTGGTGGTACTACTTTGATCAACGCAATAAAAGCGGTTGAAGCGATCAATGTAGGTGGCGAAGAGGCTGTAGGTGTACAAATCGTACTCCGTTCCCTGGAAGAGCCAGTTCGTCAAATCGCTGCGAACGCAGGACTCGAAGGTTCTGTAATCGTTGAGCGTCTGAAAAAAGAAGCAGTTGGCATTGGCTTCAACGCTGCAACTGAAGAGTATGTAAACATGCTCGAAGCTGGTATCGTTGACGCGGCGAAGGTTACTCGCTCCGCACTGTCCAACGCTGCATCTGTAGCGGCTATGTTCCTGACTACAGAAGCAGTAATTGCTGACAAACCAGAAGAAAACAAAGCTCCTATGGGCATGCCAGATATGGGTGGCATGGGCGGTATGGGCATGATGTAAGAAAGCGGCTCGCCGTTTTCTTGGAAGAGAGGCAGACAATACGTCTGTCTCTTTTTTTGTGTGCACTTATATAATTTTAAAATTTTGAATTTTTTGAAGAAAATTTGTTTCTTAAATGGGTTTTCGATTATAAAATATTACTACATAGAGCTGCTAGCATAGAGACACACAGCAAAAATCTTACATGGAGGAGATTTTGCGATGAGGCGTGTTGGGGTTTGGTTTATCAGTGTGCTGCTCGTACTCGTTATGGCTGCATGTAGTGGAAATGGTTCTGCACCTGCTTCAGGAGGGCAGACAGGCACACCAGCAGCAGAGCCGGCAAAAGGGGAGCCGGTGGAATTGGTCATGTACAGCTGGCGTACGGAGGACAAGGAAGCTTATGCCAAGTTCATTGCGGAGTTTGAGAAGAAGCATCCCACTATCAAGGTGAAGTTCAAGTCAGTGAAATCAACCGAGTACAATACGATTCTGAACAATTCATTGACAGCAGGAACTGGTGTGGACATTGTGCAGCTCAGGCCCTATTCCGGAACAACCTCTATCGCAGATGCAGGTTACTTGCTGCCTCTCGATGATATTGCCGGAGTGAAGGACATTTCTCAATCTTATTTGGATGCAGCAAAAGGAAGTGATCAGAAGATATACGGAGTGCCGCTTTCCATCAATTCAGCAGTTATTTTCTATAATAAAAAGCTGTTCGAAGTTAACGGCTTGCAGCCGCCTACGACATGGGATGAGCTCTTACAGGTCTCGCAAGAATTGCAGAAAAAGGACATCATACCCATCGCGCAGGCCGGAAAAGCCGCTTACCTGTTGTCTATGACTCATAGCGTAATTGGTCCGAGCGCATATGGAAGCAATGATTATGTAGATAAACTGCTCAAGGGCGAAGTCAAATTTACAGATGAAGCCTTCAAAGAATCGATTAAGCGCATGCAGGAGCTGGCCCAATTCTTCCCGCCTGACTTTGTGGCGATTGACGATAAGGATGCGCAAGCGCTGTTTTACACCGGAAAAGCCGCAATGTACATCAATGGCAGCTATCGCCTGGAAACCTTTCGGAAGCAGAGCCCTGACCTGCCGATCGACATTTTGCCAGGCTTGGCGAAGGAAAAGGGCGGCGAAACACCGATGATCAACTGGGTCGACGGTTCTTACGGCATTGCTAAATCAACCAAGCATCCGGAAGAGGCCAAAACCTTCATCGCGTTTTTGGCTTCCAAAGAGTTTGGGCAGATGTTTAGCGACGATTTGGATCGTTTGAGTGCGATCTCCGGTGTGACTCCCAAGCATCCATTGGTACAGAAAATGACCCAGCTCAGCGAGAAAAGCATGGCTCCTTACTTGATGCTCGTTCATTTTGGCGAAGGAACACCGACGACAAAAACAACCTTTGAAGACGCCATGCAGGGCTTGTACATCAATCAAATCAATGTTGAGAAGGTCGCAGAGGATACACAGGCGTCAGCCGATAAATGGTTCAAACCAAAGAAGTAATGCTGGGAATAACAAGGCAGGGTACAGCCTGTTTCCTTGGCTGTACCCGCATGTAGAGGAGGAGCTCCATAACCATGCCTGCATTGGAAAAAGCGACAGTCGTAAAATCGGAGACTGCTAAAGCCCGACCATACAACTGGAAGAAGCATCTGGTGCATCTGTTTTTACTTCCGGCGCTGTTATTTTATGTGTGGTTCCAAGTCTATCCGATATTGTCTGCGTTCTTAAACAGTTTTTTTGCGTGGAACGGTCTGCAACGCGGTGCGTTCATTGGCCTGGAAAATTTCGTACGCCTGTTTACGGAGTCGCCTTTTAAGGAAACGTTTTTTCGTGGACTCGGCCACAATGTGATCTTCTTTGTGGGAATGATGATTTCCAAGCTGGCTGTCGCTTTTTTTCTGGCGTTACTCATTCATAGCAAGATCCGTGGAAAAGAGTTTTTCAAGATGGTCATCTTCATGCCAAAGCTCTTATCCGTAATCGTCGTCGGATTTTTGTTCAGTTTGATTTTGAATCCTACCTACGGAGCGTTGAACACCTTTCTCAAGTTCATCGGTCTGGAAGAATGGGCGCGACCGTGGCTGGGGAGTCCGGATACTGCCCTATATACGATCATTTTGGTCAACAGCTGGTATGGGCTCGGGTTTGCTGTTCTCATTTTTCTTGCTGGCCTGCAAGCAATCCCGTCTGAAATATACGATGCGGCAAAAATCGACGGTGCTTCTGGCCTTACGATGCTATGGCGGATGACCGTACCTCTGGCGATGCCTTCGATTATGGTAATGACGATTCTTAGCTTTATTGGAGCGTTCGAGGCGTTTGAGTTGATCTTTGCGATGCAGGGCTCTCAGGCTGGACCTTATTTTTCAACCGATGTATTGGCTACTTATTTTTATCGTCTTGCTTTTGGTTCTGTGGCTGGGGGAGAGTCGATTGGACTCGGCTCGGCGCTGGCTGTAGTGCTTTTTCTGATGATATCCAGTGCGACGGCTGTCCTGCTCTTTTTCTTCAAACGCAAGGAATACGAACAGTAGGAGGGAAAACATGACGGCGCGAATCGGTCAGTATGCCAAGTATATCGTGCTCCTGTTTTTTGCCTTTTTGGCGCTTTATCCGATTTTCCTGATGATTGTATCGTCACTCAAAAGCAATTTGGATATCCTCACTTCTCCGCTCGGTCTGCCAAGCTCCTTTTCTCTGGATAACTATATAGATGTATGGGAGAAGGTTAACTTCGAAGCGTATATATGGAACAGTATCTACGTGAGTGGTTTGTCTGTCTTTTTTATTCTGTTCATTTCATCGTTGGCCGCTTTTTATCTTTCTCGGTATTCTTTTCGCTGGAATTCGTATGTTCTCTTCTTCTTTATGCTCGGCTTAATGCTGCCGATGAAGCTGGCGATTTTGCCCTTGTACATGATCATGCTGCAGCTCCAGCTCTTGGATACGCTGACATCTTTGGTGATTTTGTATGTAGCAGGAGGAATCCCGTTTGCAGTGTTTGTGTTCTACGGCTTTTTTCGAACCTTGCCTACAGAGCTGGATCAATCAGCGAGGCTAGACGGCTGCAATGGTTTTCAGGTGTATTACAAAATCATTTTGCCATTGATGAAGCCTGCATTGGCGACAGTAGGAATTGTTCATCTGATCGGGGTGTGGAATGACTTCTTTTACCCGCTGATTTTTTTGAAGAGCGAAGAATTGAGCACCATTCCTTTAGGGGTGCTTACACTGTTTGGTGAGTACGACACGGAGTGGAATATGCTGTTTGCTAGTCTCACGATCTCATCTTTGCCGATGATCATTGCTTTTTTGTTTGCTTCCAAGCAATTTATCGAAGGACTTACGTCGGGGGCGATAAAATGAGTAAGCGCTGGATAAGCTTTGATTTGGATGGAACGTTGATGCAAAACCCGTTTGGAGCGTGGGTATTCCCGGAGATTGCGCGTATAATCTCCGGGCGGCTGGGGAGAGAGCATGACATTATTTCAGAGATGGTAGCCGAGCATGAACGGCTCATGGCACAAGAACGTTATGTAAAAGCGTATGATTGGGATGGAATCCTTTCTAGTAGATGTGATGCGCTGTGCGTAGAGAAAATGATTGAGATTGAATCGCTGGTTCGAAAACACTCTGTAATACCCAAGGTGCATTTGCTCGAGGACGGAATACTCCAGGTGCTCAGTGAATTAAGGGAGCGGGGCTATTCGTTGGCAGTAGTCACGAATGGTTTTTACAAGTTCCAGGCACCCGTCATGGAGGCATTGGGCTTGCTGGAGTGCTTTGATGAGATTGTGACGCCGGAACGGGCAGGTACGGGCAAGCCTGACCCAGTTATTCTTCAAAAATTGCCCGGAGAAGTAATCGCTCATGTCGGTGATCGCTTGGATCATGACGTTCAACTCGCTAACCGAAGTCATGCAACCTCTGTTCTAATAGAAAGAAAATTGCCAGAGGAACTATTAGGGATCGAACCGCTGATGCGTGCACATGATCACAGAGTGCGCTTGTTATGCTTGGAGAAGTGGAAGCGGGAGTGTAAGAACCCTTTATTATCAGAAGTTCCGGAGCTCATGATGCCGCGAATCGTCATCCATTCTATGAAAGAACTCCCGTCTGCTATGGATGAACTGGAGGTGGGATAAAATTCTAGGTAATAATGCTTGCGTTTTTGTTTCCGGCTTGGTATGATAACTCTTGTCGCTTTTGAAGGGAATTTTAGAGAGAATGAAAAAAACTTCGAACTTCTAAAAAAACCTCTTGATTTTCAAAAGAAGACCTGATATAGTTTAAAAGGTCGGCGCCACAAGCGCTAACGACGAAAGAAAAGAAAGATATGTTCTTTGAAAACTGAACAGCGAAAGCGTTAATGAGTCTATCATTAAATGATTTGCCAGCTTTGAACCAGTAACAAACT
>NZ_JBFEFW010000051.1:0-18724 GCF_047229145.1 Brevibacillus jepli | reverse complement strand
AAAACGGATGCAGCAGATGCCTATTATTTGGGGGAATTGTACTATCGGGAAGAGTTTGAGCCCTATGAACAACGCGGGATACAACTTCTTAATCTTCGCCATCTAACACGCCAACACGAATCGCTTACAAAGGCCTATGTGCAGACAAAATTGCAGTTTCATGCGGTATTGGATCAAGTCTTTCCAGAGTATGTCGGCGTATTTGGAAGAATAGATGGGCTAACGTCGTTAGCTGTCCTGCAGTCATTTCCGACACCACAAGCTGTTGAAGAAGCAGGATTGGAGCAAGTGGTTGCATCCATTCAGTCCGTAGCTACACGTGGTCGTTCCCAAACGTGGGCCGTGGACAAGGCAAAAAAATAATGGCTGCAGCACAGAACACCCCATTATCGGGGATTGTCTATGAGAGCCATGTAATTAGTCTACAAATGCTCATAAGGCTACTTCTTCAGTTCCAAGAGCATCTATCTACACTGGAACAACAAATAGATGCTCTCGCTGAAGAAGTGAAAGAATATGACCTTCTCCGCTCTATTCCCGGAGTGGGTAACAAAATTGCGGCAACAATTTTGTCTGAAGTCGGGGAAATTGAACGGTTTGATCACCCAAGTAAGTTGATCGCATTTGCAGGCGTAGACCCGAGTGTATATGCGTCGGGAAAGTTTGTTGCTACCTCCAATCGCATTACCAAACGTGGCTCCAAACGCCTCCGACATGCCCTGTATCTCGCCGTGCAATGTGGCTTACGAAGGTCAACCAATCAACGACTTCGTGCCTTTTACGACAAGAAACGAGAAGAAGGTAAAGCAAAAAAAGTTGCCAAGATCGCTTGTGTGAACAAGCTGTTGCGTTGGATTTTTGCAATCTTACACCGACAGGAGCCTTACCAAATGGAACAAGTTGCGTAAAATCACCGATTTGGATAAACCTTCCAGAACGGAAGGTTATTTGGTGTGCATTTTTTATCTTAACATATATAAACCAAAAAATAATCCGGAAAACCTTGACGGAGTATTAGCTGGTTTTGCGTTTCCCCGCTAAGCCCTTCGGAGCGGACAGTCTTAGCCCCCAGCAGGACGGAGCCTGGAGCCTAGCCTGGAAATATTCTTCTCCCCACCACAGCCACATAGTAAAAAAAAAGGAAGGACTGTTGTCCCCCCTTTTATGCTTGAGCCTCCATCAATTGCTGCAGCTTCTTGATCCCACGGAAGTGCAGGATTTTCACCGAAGCCTCTGTCTTGCCCAAGATTTCCGCGATCTCATTCATTCGCAAATCTCCAAGATAGCGCAGGGCAATTACGTTGCGCTGATCCTTCGTCAGGTTGTGTACCTTTTCCCACAATCCTTCAGTTGTCTCCTGAGTCAGGAGGCACTCCTCCGGCAGTTTATCTGTTGCCACCATGTTGCTGAACGTGTCCTGATCTACCGGGCTCTCCCGCTTCTTGCGCATGTAGTCAATCAAAGCGTTGTGCGCAATTCGGAAAATCCAGGCGCCAAAAGGATGGCGGCCATCGTATTGCTCAAGCTTGGAATACACCTTGATAAACACAGTCGTTGTCAGGTCTTCCACATCCCAGACGTTCTTCACCCGGTAGCGGAAATAGCGATATATTTTAGCAGAGTAATCTTCGTAAATTTGTTGGTGACTTAATTTTGGATACATGATTGCTGTCGTCATAATCGATCTCCCGTTTCGTGAACCGTATGATTGATTTCATTGTACGGTCGAAACGACGCAGGAACCATCGAGTTATATTTCAGGAAGCTTACACTTTTGTAAGGTACTTATGGGCTCGTTGTAAGCTCGCACAAGTAGGTACGGAAGAGGTATCATTTCGGTTACAACTTTCAAAAGAAATTTTTAAGAATTTCTTAAGGAGTATTTTAAGTTGTCTTCTAACCGTTGGGGTGGGGGAGAAGCCATGGGACTACATCCTACTTCTATACCGTTTTTGCAAGTCATTTCAAAGCAGTTTTCATGCTACATGACACTACTTCTTAGCAATAACTTCACTATCTTGAATTCACTTTCAAGCTTTTCAAAAAAGCTGCGCAGGAGAAGCGCATTTCCAGTCCAAGCGCCTCTGGAGCCCCGCCCAGCTTCGGAATAAATAGCGGGGAATTTCAGCTTCACCTATGAAATCCTTCCTCGAAATTTCTACGTTTGAAGCGCTCCCGCTATTTATTCCGAAGCGGACAGTCAATCCCCCAGCAGGGCGTAGGCCGAAGCGTAGACTGGAAATGCGCTTCTCCCCCATAACGGCTACTTTAAAAAAAGAAACGCCCCCGAAAAATTCGAGGGCATTAGCATTTAAATCAAACCAAGACGTTGGAAGATCGTATCCACATGCTTCAGGTGGTAACGGTAATCGAAGCACTCATCCAACTCTTCCTTAGACAGTGTAGAGCTGACCGTTGCATCCTCCTCGACGATCGCACGGAAGGAGCGTTGCTCTTCCCACGCCTGCATCGCACGAGGCTGTACCGTGTCATAGGCTTGCTCGCGGCTCATACCTTTTTCGATCAGCTTGAGCATGACTTGCTGGGAGTAGATCAAGCCAAAGGTACGATCCATGTTGCGCTTCATGTTCTCAGGGAACACTGTCAAGTTTTTCACGATGTTCATGAAACGGCGCAGCATGTAATTCAACGCTTGCGTCGCATCTGGCAAAATCACGCGCTCCGCAGAGGAGTGGGAAATATCCCGCTCATGCCAGAGGGAAACATTTTCATAAGAAGTGAGCATGTGTCCACGGATGACGCGAGCCAGACCGCAAATGTTTTCGCTGCCGATCGGGTTGCGCTTGTGTGGCATTGCAGAAGAACCTTTTTGTCCTTTAGCAAACGCTTCTTCAACCTCGCGCATTTCACTCTTTTGCAGACCGCGAATTTCTGTTGCGAATTTCTCCAAAGAAGTCGCGATCAGTGCCAATGTCGCCATGTACTCGGCGTGGCGATCACGCTGCAAGGTTTGGGTAGAGATAGGCGCTGCCGACAGCCCCAGCTTCTCGCACACATACGCTTCCACGAACGGATCGATATTCGCATACGTTCCAACTGCACCAGAGATTTTGCCATACGCCACTTCTTTTTTCGCAGCCTGAAAACGAGCGAGGTTGCGCTTCATTTCTTCATGCCACAGGGCCAGCTTCAAGCCAAAAGTCGTAGGCTCAGCATGTACGCCATGCGTTCTGCCCATGCATACCGTATCTTTGTGCTCGCGAGCTTTATCCGCCAAAATCTCGATGAAGTCTTGAATGTCACCCTCCAAAATTTCGTTCGCCTGACGCAGCAGGTAAGAAAGAGCAGTATCCACCACATCTGTCGAAGTCAGCCCGTAATGCACCCACTTCTTTTCTTCGCCCAAGGTTTCTGATACCGCACGGGTAAACGCCACCACATCATGGCGAGTCTCTTCTTCGATTTCATAGATTCTGTTCATGTCAAAAGTAGCTTTTTCCCACAGCTTTTTCACGTCTTCCTCAGGAATGACGCCCAGCTTGGACCAAGCTTCACACGCGAGAATTTCTACTTCCAGCCACGCCTTGAATTTGTTTTCTTCCGTCCAAATGGCACGCATTTCCGGTCGGGAATAACGTTCGATCATGATAATACCTCCGATGTATTCGTCCAGATTTTCAGCTCATCTATCAGGGTGAGCGCTTCTTCCACAGTCGGGGCGAGCACGTTGATATGCCCCATTTTTCGCTTTGCCTTGCTCTCTGCTTTTCCATACAAATGGAGCTTGGCTGTACGCGGCAGCTTGTCGATCTGATCGATGACAGGCTGTAGATGCTCTCCCAAAATATTAACCATCACGACGCTTGAGAGCAACTCTGTAGATCCCAATGGCAGATTGCAAACCGCCCGAACATGCTGCTCAAACTGCGAGGTCACACAAGCATCCATGGTAAAATGCCCGGAGTTGTGCGGTCGAGGCGCCAATTCATTGACGTACAGCTGACCATCTTCGGTCAAAAACAGCTCAACGGCAATGAGTCCGACCACATCCAGCTTTTCTACAATCGTGCGCGCAATTTCTTCCGCGCGGGCTGCTACTTCAGCCGAAATTCGAGCTGGAACAATGCTCAGGTGCAGGATGTTTTCCTGATGAATATTTTCTGAGACAGGAAAAACAGCCAGTTCTCCAGCAGGATTGCGTGCAGCAATGACAGACAGCTCCATTTTGAATGGTACAAATTGTTCCACGATCAGCTCTGTCCCCGCTTTGGACAACGTATCATACGCCTCCGCCAGCTCAGCCTCGCTTCTCAATACCCATTGTCCTTTGCCATCATAGCCGCCTGTCGCCGTCTTCATAACAGCAGGCAGGCCGAGTTCACGAACAGCTTCCTGCAAATCTTCCAGACTGTTCACTACGCAAAAGGGAGCAACAGGGATGCCGATTTCGCGAATAGCTGTTTTTTCCCGAATCCGATTTTGGGTGATGCGCAAAAGACGGCTCCCCTGCGGCACGTAAGCTCGGCTCTCTAATACCTCTGCCACCTGCGCATCGACGTTTTCAAATTCATACGAGATCACATCACTAACCGATGCCAATTGCATCGCTGCTTCTACATCGTCGTAGCTGGCGACAATTTGTCGATCAGCCGTTTGTCCACATGGTGCGTCTGCTGTCGGGTCCATCGTGACAAAGCGGTAGCCCATAGCTCGTCCCGCGAGAGCAATCATCCGTCCAAGCTGTCCTCCGCCGAGTATTCCTAGGGTCGATCCTGGTTTGATTTGCTTGCTGTCCTTGGTAGTCATTCGAGTTCACTAGCCTCCAGCACCTTATTGCGTACATCATCCCGTCTTTGCACGAAGCGCTCTTGTACGTCCGGATATTTGATCCCCAAAATCTGCGCAGCCAATAACCCCGCATTGATCGCTCCAGCTTTTCCGATCGCTACCGTCGCCACTGGTACGCCCCCTGGCATCTGTACAATCGACAAAAGCGAGTCGAGACCATTCAAATTGGATGATTTGACCGGTACACCAATGACGGGCAGCTCAGTTTTTGCCGCCACCATTCCTGGCAAATGAGCAGCCCCGCCTGCACCCGCGATGATGACTTCCAAACCGCGGCTTTTAGCGGTCTCTGCATACGTAAACATCAAGTCTGGCGTTCTGTGTGCAGACACGACCTTCTTTTCGTACGGAATCTGCAATTCGTCCAAAATTGCACAAGCTTCCTTCATCGTTTCCCAGTCTGACGTGCTGCCCATAATGACTCCTACCAAAGGCTGTAGCATGAACCATTCGCCCCCTACGTTTTGATATCATCAGAAGAAAACCCAACCGACTAACGGCTTTTCGTGCCGCTCTCATCGCCTGGGCTATTCGAACTCGTTTTATCTCAACATATTCAGTGTAGCAGGGAGAAAGTTTGCCTGTCAACCTCGTTTCCGAACATTTAAAAATATGGTAAGTAAAATTATTCGTGTTTGCCTTTTTCTATCCATCTATTTGCCGCTTCTGCTTGATCCAGCTCGACTTGAAGCCAATAATCCAAAAAGGGAGTGGCATCTGCCCCTGCAGCCGCAGTCAATCGCTCCTTGATTTGGTCCCCTTTTGCCTGCTTGTATTGATGATCTCGTACATACTGGCGCAATACATGGTGCAATCGGTCTACTCCCCATTCTTCTTTTAACGTCCACCACATGGCACCCGCTCGCCCGTAGACGAGGTCATTGTAGCTCCTCCAATCAGGAAAAACCTCTACAGACGACTTCGCTGTTACGCCTTGGTCAGCGTACACTTCCGCTGCACGCGCTTGGTCTAGCCGCATTCGAATATACGCTTGTGAACGTAAGGGGTTCTTTTGCTGCAAAAAAATCATCGTCGCATAATCCGTGAGCCCCTCGTCCAGCCAAGCCTCACGCACCTCGTCATTACCGACCAGGCCATAGAACCACTGATGTGCCGTTTCGTGCGCGACAACAGCTTCCCCCATGGCATCGCTGCGATTAAAGTACTCTTGGGCAATAAAGACGAGGCTCGGGTATTCCATTCCGCCGAAGAAGCCACCTGTCTTGACGACGTCATATTCCTTGTACGGATACACACCGAACTGTTTTCCGTAATAGTCGAGAGACTCCATGGCAGTTGCATGCATTCGTTGTACGTTTTGTGGATCATCACTTTTTTGCACCCATGTCCGCACCGTGGTTTCCCCGACCTTGCCCGATATTGCTTGATATGTATCGTCCATGACAACGAGGGCAAAATCCCGAACGTTCCATGCGTCCAATTCATAGATGTTTAGTCGCTGTGGTCTCGTCTCTGTAATGACTGCCATACTCTCTAGCCCGCTCGTAGCAAGCTGATAGCCCTCCGATAGCTGCACACGCAAATGATAATTCGCCACATCTGAGTAAAAAGGATCGCCAATCGCCGAATACGGATCGAGCCGCCAGCCCCCCTCATCCTTAATAGCCAGGATCGGCAGCCAATTACCCAGCCACATCGCATGATCATGATAAGATAGACGCCCATTGTTAAACGGGACATCAAGCTGAAAGTTCATCTCCACTACCGTCTCAGCTGATGTTGTTCTGGCAGGAAGGGGCACTCGCAACAGCGTATTTGTCAGGCCCTCATACTGTACACCGATGTTTTTGCCGTTCACTCGCACTGCACTGATCTTGATGCCACCGGGCTCACGCTGTTTGCCCAGTACAACTGCCCAGTTCTCTCCACCGAGGGCAGCATTCGCGGAAAAAGCATTGGGATACAAATGAAAATAAGCTTTGTCATCCTGTGGGACAAAACGAGCAGTCAACACTCCCGTCACCACATGCTTGTTCATATCGATTTGTACGTCTGCCTTGTATGTGACCGCAGCCTGCCTGTGATCCATCAGCACGGTCTCCTGAGCATCTGAGCCAGCTTGCCCTGCCCACGGCCGTACTGACAAGAACACAGCCAAAACGACTCCTGCTGCCACGCCGACCACCCAATGCTTTCGCCACACCATGATCCCCTGCCTTCGATTACTTCTTCTGATGCTTGTGACGTTGACGCTCCAGCCATGCTGCTGCCTCATCCTGCTGGGACATGTCCAATTTCATCCAATAATCCAGAAAAGCACCTGCATCTTCACCGGCAGCCTCTGAGAGAAATGCTTCCCATTCACTCCCCGTGACGACCTGATAACGGTACTTGTCGACATACTGTTTCAATACATCATATAATCGTTCTTCTCCCCACGCTCCCCGCAAAAGCCACAGCATAGACGCAGGACGAGAGTAGGTAAGATCACTGTAACTCTGATTGTTGGGAAATGAAGATAGTGCCTGCCAAGGACGCATCCCCTCCATTACGTACAACGGAACGGTGGTGCCTTGTTCGAGTCGCCTACGCACCCTTTCGGCTCCCATCTGCGGGTCGTGAAGAGACAAATAAGTCAGCGTCACGTATTCCGTGAATCCCTCATCCAGCCATGCTTCCTGCAGCTGATTATTCCCGAGTAAGCCGTAAAACCATTGATGCGCTGTCTCATGTACAACTGTGACGATGCCTGTTTCTTCCCCCGCAATGAAATGCCGCCCATCGAGAAAGACCAATGCAGGATATTCCATCCCGTTAATGAAGCCGCCTGTCCGAACAACATCGTATTCGGTATAAGGATAGGCACCCAACTTGTTTTGAAAATATGCGAGAGATTCCGTCGCCGCTTGATGAATCTGCTGAGCTGCTGACAGATCGTCTGTTTTCCGCCACCATGTTCGGACTACGGTTTGTCCGACTTTTGATTCCGTTTGCTGATAAGAGGCATCCATCACGACAAGGGCAAAATCCCTCACATTGTCTGCTGCAAGATGTATCGTCTTTTCTCCCACACGAGTAGAAGTCTGCTTCGCATCTTGGTCTGTTGCTGTGCTCGCCAGCTGATAGTCAGTTGGCAGCGTCACGTTCACCTCATAATCGGCGCTCTCACTGTAAAAAGGATCACCGACAGGCTCATACGGATCGAGATGCCAACCATCCCGGTCGTACACAGCAAGAACCGGATGCCAATTCCCCAGCCAGATCGATTGGTTATCATACGACATCCTGCCATCATTGCGCGGAAGGGTCATATCGAACTCCATGACAATCTTTCGTGGACCGTGCCCTCCTTCTAGAGGCACTTCAAGTATGTTCAGGTCTTTCGTTTTTTTGCCCACAACCGCTACGCCATCAACCGCGAGCTTTTTAGTAGTGTATGTGCCAAGCGTTGGGCTATTTCCTAAAAGTTCCTCCCATAGCATGCCTTGCTGGGCTTCTGTAAATACGTTCGGATAGAGATGTAGATAGACATGAGTAGGGTCTTTTGGCCAAAAGGTAATCGTAACGGTTCCTGCTACTTCTTTCTTGGCTGGATCGATTCGCACATCGGCCTGATAGAGCGGTTTATGATTAAGCTCCGTACGCTCCTCAGCATTTACAGGCAACATCCATGTCAAAAACAATAAGCTACAACCGACCAAAGAGACCCATTTTTTCACTCAATCTCCCCCTTTTCTCTCTACTGTACACTCCTTACAGCTTTTCGGACAGCCACTTTTCAACCTGCTCCGAAGGAACCGACTCTTCCGTTCCCTCGCGCATATCTCGTACGACTACCTGCCCGCTATTCACTTCGTTTTCCCCATAGATCAAAGCAAAAGGAAACCCTTCCTTATTGGCATAGTCGAGTGCTTTTTTCAGGCGTCTACCCGTCAGCTCCAGCTCGACTCTAATACCGCGCTCGCGCAGTCGATTCGCCAGCCCAAGACTGGGTGCTTCTGTACCAAGGGGAATGACCAGGACATCAGCAGCTCGCCGCTCTTCCACGTTGCGATTAGCCAATGCCGCGAGAATCACATCCAAGCCAAACGAAATCCCTACAGCGGGATACTCCCTGCCATCGTCCAAAAGCCCACCGATGATTCGATCATAACGTCCCCCGCTACCGATGCTGGACGTAATACTCCCATCCTGCAAAAAGATTTCGTACACACTCCCTGTGTAAATCCCTAAGCCTCTTGCTAAAAATGGCGAAAAACGAAGCTCTCCCGTCACACCTGCTCCTTTTACATAGGCAAGCATATCGCGAAGCTCCCGAACGCCTTCCTGAACAAGCGGGGATGAAAAGCGCTCTGCCAACGCGTCTAAGGTATACTCACTTTCCTGCAGAAAAGACGTAATCGCCAAAACGAGTGCCTCCTCCACGTTTCGTTCCCGCAAGTCATCCCGTACACCATCCGTACCGATCTTCGCAAGCTTATCCAGCGATAGCATGACATCCCCTGCCCGCTCCACTGGAACTCCCAGCTCCTGGAGCACCCCGGAAAGCAACTTGCGGTTGTTAACCTCGATGTACACGTCGAGCCCCAGACGATTAAACGCCTCAAACGCCATACTGAGTAACTCAGCTTCAGCCAGCACAGAGGTCGTTCCCACGATATCGACATCGCACTGAATGAATTCGCGCAATCGCCCCGTTTTTACTGGACCGTCCCGAAATACTTTTCCGATTTCATATCGCTTGAACGGCATCCGCATCTCTGGATTCATGCCCACCACCTTCGTCAACGGCACAGTCAAATCGTAGCGCAGCCCAAGCTCCCTCTCTCCCTGATCGCTCAAGCGATACACTTCCTTCAATATTTCATCTCCGCCGCCGTATTTGGATGCCAGCAATTCATAGTGCTGAAGCATTGGCGTCTCCAACGGTTTGCAGCCATATGTCTCAAATACGGCTTCCAGGGTCCGTCGTATCCAGTTTCGTTGCATTTGCTCCTGCGGCATGAAATCCTTTGTACCTTTTACCGTTTTTAACATCGCGTTTTCCATGAGTAACACCCTCTCTTATCTTTTTTTTCCAACCAAAAAAACCATGCAAGGCAACTTCATGCCCGCATGGCTCCCAAATACACCACCGCAGGCACAAAGCACAATAAGCGCTTGCACCTGCGGAAAATTTCCCGAGGATACAAACGCTCTACGTGTGGTGATGCTGTTGAAGGAACATGTTTAGACCTGTCATTTTGATCGGGCCATCCTTCCATGAATCAAGATTTTTCCTATCATAGCGCAAAAAAAGCTCCTCGTCCAGTAGACGAAGAGCCTGTTTTCCAAAAAATTCTATTCGCGCAACCAGATGAAATATGCCAGGAAGACGAAGAACAGGACGTACATCGCCGGATGCACTTCACGAGCCTTACCCTTCATTACCTTCATCACCGGATATACGATGAAACCAGTCGCAATACCTGTTGCGATACTGTAAGTCAATGGCATCAACAAGATCGTCAGGAATGCAGGGAACGCTTCGTCCAGGTCATCCCAAGCCACTTTTGCAATGTGAGAGGCCATCAGTACACCGACGATAATAAGTGCTGGTGCAGTAACTGCTGGTGTCACAATTGCAAGAATCGGCGAGAAGAATAACGCCAAGAGGAACATGATCCCTGTTATCACTGCGGTAAATCCAGAACGTCCACCAGCCGCTACCCCTGCCGTCGACTCAACGTAAGCTGTAGTGGTAGAAGTACCGAGTACCGCACCTGCCATACCTGCAATCGCATCAGAAGCGAGCGCTTTTCCTGGACGCGGCAGATTGCCGTCTTCGCGGAGCAATCCAGCTTGGTTCGCTACACCCAGCAGCGTACCCGTTGCATCGAAGAAGTCTACAAACAAGAACGTCAGAACAACAATCAGCATGTTCATGGTGAACAGTGCGGATGGATCACCAAGATATTGGAACGCAGCACCGAATGTAGGAGCAAGGCTCGGTGGCGCAGAAACGATTTGCTCAGGCAGATTCACCAGGCCGAAAAACATCCCGGTAATCGCTGTAATCAACATCCCGATAAAGATACCAGCATTGATCTTGCGAGAAAGCAGAATAACCGTAACGATCAGACCAAACACAGCCAGCAACGCATTTTTCGCTGCCAAAATTTCTTCCGGCTTCATACCCTCATGATAGAAGGTCAGGTGGCCCAGTGCTACGAAGGTCGCCTCATTTGCTACGATGATACCCGCATTTTTCAAACCGATAAAAGCAATAAAAAGTCCAATCCCTGCAGAAACGGCGTACTTCAGGCTTTGTGGAATCGCTTTGATAATCGCTTCACGAACACCTGTCAGGGAGAGAATCAAAAAGATCGTACAAGAAAGGAATACACCAGCCAAAGCCTGTTGCCAAGGAATTTGCATCGTCAGAACGACGGTATAAGTGAAAAAGGCATTCAAGCCCATCCCTGGAGCCTGACCGATCGGCAAACGTCCGAGGATTCCCATCAACAGCGTACCAAGAGCAGCAGCCAAAGCCGTTGCGGTAAAGACAGCCCCAAATTCAGGATAGTTTGCTTTTAAATCTGGCGGCAGATCAGCACCACTGAGAATGAATGGATTGACAGCCAAGATATAAGCCATAGCCAAAAATGTAGTGATACCC
The DNA here is from genome assembly GCF_047229145.1 of Brevibacillus jepli. Classification (NCBI taxonomy): domain Bacteria; kingdom Bacillati; phylum Bacillota; class Bacilli; order Caryophanales; family Paenibacillaceae; genus Brevibacillus; species Brevibacillus jepli. Next base: position 7,296 of record NZ_JBFEFW010000051.1, on the reverse strand, counting down.
GCGATGATTTCGCGACGGTAATTGGTGCCTAGCTTGTCAAACTCGAAATACTTCCGCACCTATAAGTCCCCCCATACTAATCTTGTGGTAAGAAAAAAGGCCTCGACGCTCTTATCATGCGCCTGGCCTTCAAACAAAACACTCCGGGAATAATTCTAAAAATAATAACAAAATCAGATCCCGATGACATTTTGTTCGTAGCCAGGTCGTTAATGGCGACCATGTAGAAACTCTTGAGCCATATCCTCAAGAATATACGAACCTTCCTATATTACCTGCTCACATTGAGAAGTGTATCAGGTGACATAGGGAATGTCAACGAAAATACGAACGTTCATTTTTGGAAAGAGATTAATATCCGGATATTATCTAAAAAGGCCTGTTATACTTGCATTGATTCCTCCAGATCTCAACAATCTCTTTTAGGGTGGTACAAAATGAGCTATATGGATGCGTGGGAGCGAATAATTGGAGTACTATTCTCAGTTTTTGGAGGAAACTCCCTTCGCTATCAGCTATAACCCTATTGCAGAAGCTTGGATTATCGAAGGCACTCTTCCTCCCGGATGGCTAGGCGGAGTCATTTATATTGCTCTTGCAAAAGAAAATGGAAAGCTCATCATGATGTATGGAACGAGATAATTCTTGCTCATAAAAAAACTCTCTTTTATTCGCAAATCACGCAAATAAAAGAGAGTAATTTTTTGTTCCTATTCCCACTCAATCGTTGCTGGTGGTTTGGACGTTACGTCATATACAATGCGGTTTACATTGTCTACTTCATTCACGATACGCACAGAGATTTTCTCCAAAACATCCCACGGAATGCGCGCCCAGTCAGCAGTCATACCATCAATAGAGGTTACTGCACGAATCCCTACTGTGTAAGAATACGTACGAACATCTCCCATTACACCTACAGTCGTCATGTTTGGCAAAGCCGTGAAGTACTGCCAAATTTCCCGATCGAGACCTGCCTTGGCAATCTCTTCACGCAAGATCGCATCCGATTCACGAACGATCTTCAGTTTTTCTTCCGTAACTTCACCCAAAACACGAATGCCGAGGCCTGGTCCTGGGAATGGCTGACGCCAAACAATCTCATCTGGCAAGCCCAGCTCTGTACCCAGCTTGCGAACTTCGTCTTTAAACAAGGTTTTCAATGGTTCGATCAACGTGAACTTCATATCTTCTGGCAAACCGCCTACGTTATGGTGCGATTTGATTGTTTGTGCTGTCGCTGTTCCGCTCTCCACGATATCGGTGTACAGTGTACCTTGTGCCAGGAAGTCCATATCCGTCAGCTTGGCAGCTTCTTCATCGAATACATAAATGAACTCGTTACCGATGATTTTGCGCTTTTGCTCTGGGTCAGAAACACCTTTGAGCTTACTCATGAAACGCTCGCGAGCATCGATCTTGATTACTTTCATGGAGAATTTCTCACCGAATGTCTCCATTACACCTTCTGCTTCCCCTTGGCGCAGAAGACCGTGGTCAACGAACATGCACGTCAATTGATCGCCGATCGCTCTATGAATCAGAGCTGCTACTACAGAAGAATCGACTCCACCGCTTAGTGCACACAGCACTTGCTTGTTGCCCACTGTTTCACGAATGCGAACCAGCTCATCCTCAATGAACGTTGTCATGCTCCAAGTCGCTTCACATCCACAAATGTTGAACAGGAAGTTTCCGATGAACTCATTGCCTTTTACTGTATGGACTACTTCTGGATGGAATTGTACGCCGTACAGCTTACGCTCAGGGTTGCTGATCGCAGCTACTGGGCAGCTATCACTTACAGCATCGATCGTAAATCCGGACGGCAGCTCCACTACTTTGTCAGAGTGGCTCATCCACACGATTTCGTTTGTATCCCATTTGTCGTACAAGCTGTGTTTTTGCTGCATACGCAATTCAGCTTTTCCGTACTCGCGTTTACCCGCTCGTTCTACTTTTCCGCCCGTCAAATGGCTCATCAACTGCATGCCGTAGCAAATCCCCAAAACCGGCAAGCCCAGTTCAAAAATCGCCGGATCTACAGTCGGTGCTCCCTCTTCGTACACACTCGCAGGTCCGCCGGAGAAAATAATCCCTTTTGGATTCATCTCTTTAATCTTTTCTACAGGTGTATTGAACGGAATGAGTTCACTGTAAACACCCAAATCGCGTACGCGGCGCGCGATCAACTGATTGTACTGGCCTCCGAAATCGAGTACGACGACCATTTCCATTGACTTGTCCATCATATCCCCCTTCTCCTGTAACCACAGGACGTGCAAATGTCGGTCTGCCATGCGAAGTTGTCGCATATTTGCAAAAAAACCAGGACTGCCACCTCCGATAAACAATACGGAGGCAGCGTCCCAGCTTGTGTACACATGTGCGGTTGCATGTACAAAAATCCGATGTGCTCTCCTCGTAGTCGCCAAATTTACGGTCTAGCGGTAGAAACTTTCAGGCCATATTCCTGATCATTATACGAGTCTCATTGATCGTCATTCTAGCAGATGGAACGGCATTGTTCAAGGCTTCAGTTGACGGATTAACCGTTCTAGTATTTGCTCTGCGATTGTTCTCGCCTTTTGTTCCATCTCTTTGTAGCCATACACGGTGCGTTCGTACAGCTCCGTCAAATAGCGCAGGTCTTGTCGCTTGTCTGCAGGAAGCGTCATCCTGCCCACATACTCCCGCAACGTCTCTCCTGGCTGTCTACGCGTGTAGACTCGTTCCATCATCCGCATCAGCAGATGGTACCGATCCTGGAACTCACTGCTTCGCTCCTTGTTCATCTGCCTGCGCATCCACCATAGCTGGATGTCTTGTCTGCGACGCCACGCTATCATGGCAGCGACAACAGCGACAACGAGTAATCCCACGTTTACTTGCCACGGGATTTTAATCCAGCTGCCTGCTGGACTATCTCCCTCTTCTAGTTCATTGAAGCGTCCATCGCCACGATCCATATCCGGCTGATGCGCCATGTTTGGCAACGGAAGTGGAATCTCAGGCTGTGAGGTCACCAGATCATACTCAAATCGAACAGGTGACATGAATGTACTCGTCGCTTCAAAAGGAATCCATCCCATACCAGGGAAATATACCTCTACCCACGAGTGAGCATCCTTGTTACGCACTTCCACGATCTCGTTATTGAGCGCATCCGTCCCCACTCGTTCACCCGGTGCGAAGCCCTTGACCCAGCGTGTCGGGATATCCAGAGTACGAAGCATAACGGCCATCGAAGTGGAAAAATGGTCACAGTACCCGCGTTGGCTGTCAAACAAGAAGTGATCGACAAAATCTTGACCTTCAGTAGCTACTGGAACGTCCTTCGTTTCATACTTATATTTTCCACTTGAGCGCAAGTAATTCTCGATCGCTCTCACTTTATCATAAGGAGTCTTGGCATCCTTGGTAATCGTTGCAGCGAGCTCTCTTACTCGCGGAGACACGGTGACTGGCACTTGCAAGTAGCGCTCTTTGATATCATCCGGATAATCCGTCCCCGCATTGGTTATCGCCTTTTCACTTACGATCGGTACTTCTCCCTCGACCTTGTACTGATTCAGTTTGAGCAATAACGGATTGGGACCAAACTGCGGTTGACCGTTTTTCTCTCCCAGCTGAACCAAATTGATTTTCCCTGCACGCACTTCCAATTGCTGATTCATTTTGTCATAGACAACGGTTGCATCTGGTGGTGCGTAGTTGTTCACCTTTTTCAGCTGTCCTTGATAAAAGACGGTCGGGAACTGCTGCGGGCCTTGAAAATCTAATGATGCTTGTACCTTCTTCGTTTCGAGCCCTCGGAACAGCGTATTATTCCATGTATAGGTTTGCGGGTCCAGGATGGACTCGTACTCTCTCTCGCCTTTTTCCCAGCCTACTCCCGTATACACATCCTTCGAGTCACCACGCCAGTAGCTCCGCTCGTTCGTCGTTGCAGTGAACACCAATGTATTATCTTGCATAAAAGGACCGCCCAACCGTTCGTCGTTGTTGTCGTATCCTACTTTTTTCATCACGCCGACAGGAGCATTGTTGCCCTTTCCGGTTAAATAAGCGATCGGATCAGGCCATGACGGCCCAGCCTTCGGTGCAGCATAACCAATGCCTACACATACCATAATTACCATCACAGAAGCCAACAGCGAATTGAGCAGAATTCTGCCTCTTTTTCCTGCTAGCGTAGCCATGTGCGTCATCTTCATCAGATGGCTGATGGCCAGCATCATGAAACCAATAATCAGCGTACGTACAATCCCTGCACTGGCATCGTACGGGAGAAACGTATCCAACACAGCCAAATACAATTCCGTCAAAAATACAAACCATAAGCCTTGTCGTTGTTCCTGCACCAGATACGTTAGCATCGTCGCTAACAACACCAAGACCAGATCAAACATGGTGTTCCGCGACAAGATTGACATGTTGGCCCAATCCTGTTGAAACGCTAACGGTAAATCGTGTATCAACTGTCCGTACAATTCGGAAATCCATTCCGTATTGAAAAACGGTGAGTCAAATAGAGTAGCATGCAGCAGCCCCATTAACCCCAGAACCTTGAGCGGCAGGGTTAACCACCGATAAGGTATCAATAGGTCAATGATAATGACCCCAGCTACAATTGCATAGAACGGCCACAGAACACCGGTGTCGGTTAATTGCTGCAGAGGGACTAGCCACTCTCTTAACATGAGGAACAGAAAAAGGGCCGAGATCCATTCCCAAATCGTTGGACGCTTCCAAACGCTCATGAGTCTATGCACCCCCAATCCGTTTCCACTCTTGATCATCCATGTGAATAGACGTACATGTTACCTTGTTCGCGCCAAGCAGCTGAAGAGCTTGTTTTTGTTCCTGGGGAATCGTAGACTCGTTTTGCATGAGAAACAGCTGCACTTGCCTTCCTTTTTGAGCGAGCGTCACTAAACGGCTAATCAATGCTTTTTCTACATGCGGTGTGATGATAATCAACGTGACACCCTGAGGCTGCTCCAATGCTTCTCTTCCCACAATTCTTGCAAATAGATCTTGCCCTTCAGGAACGACACGAGCTAATTGATCAAATACCCTGAGAAAATGTGCATGGGACAAGCCTGGTGGTATTACTATGCGTTCGGCTTGCTTATACACAAGCCCATAATGGTACTGATTCCGATTCGCATAAGCTATCAGACTCGCTGTTAGCTTCACTGCTGTTTCGAACAAGTGCGCAGGCTTCCCTTGATAGCTCGCTTTCTCTACATCAAGGAAAAAGACAGCCTGGTTCATCGCTTGATGTTCAAATTCCTTCGTTTTCAGACCTGTTCCTCGTGCGGAAGCTCGCCAATGGATTTGGCTCAAACGATCGCCCCGATGATAATCTCTTACACCACGTACAGCCGCTACGTCGTCAGAGCGTCGATGGGAAACATGCACATTCCCACTGAAGCTGCCGTCTCCAAGGGCCCAATGGGTCAGTTCTTTGTATTTTGGATAAACGAGAAACTCCTGAGAAATCGAAAAAACCTTCCGACGCTCAAAAAAGCCAAAAAAGTCTCCGCCGCTTACAACACATTCATCGAGACGATAGTATCCCCGTGGCACATTGGGGATAACATAGCGAAACTCGACTTCCCTTTTAAACCACGGGAATATCAGCTGTCGATGCGGCTCATACACGCCAGCCAGCCTCGCCGGCAATGGCTCCATAATCATATTCCAGCCCAGCGGAAACCATATCCTCCTGCGCAGGCGTATCGTTACGATCACGTCGTCCCCATCCTGCAAGCGATTGCGATCCAGTTCGCGCTCGACTTCTAATTTTGCAAACATTAATAAATAGGCGACTACTTCGTACACAAGAAATACCAAGCTACTATAGAAAAGGAACCAGCTTGAGAAGCCGCCTTGAAATTTTGCGAATACATAGGTGATCAGAACTAATGCAATCGCCTTGAGCTTACCCCACCTTTGCTGTCTCATCTGCAATCACCGCCTTAGCTTACCGGGACACGGGTCTCAGACATGATCATAGCCAACACCCGATCTACGGTTGCTCCTTCCAGTCTTGCTTCTGGTTTCACAATCATACGGTGTGCAAAAACTACTGGAACCAGTTCCTTGACGTCATCTGGAATGACATAGTCACGTCCGCGAACGAAGGCCAACGCCTGCACCGCACGGAATAGAGCCAGTGAACCACGCGGACTCACGCCTAGATATATATGGTGGTGCTCACGTGTACGATGACATAGACGCACAATGTATTCTTTTATTCCTTCCGATATCTTGACCGTTGATACCTGGCGTTGAAGCTCTGCAAGCTCGGCAGTAGTCACGACTGGCTGGAGCTGATCCAATGGATTCGCTACCGAGAATCTGGACAGCATTCGCATTTCTTCCTCTACAGTCGGATAACCCAGACTTAATTGCATGAAAAATCGATCCAATTGAGCTTCAGGTAATGGGAAGGTTCCTTCATACTCTAGTGGGTTTTGTGTAGCCATCACAAAAAACGGCTCTGCCAACCGATACGTAGTCCCATCGATTGTAACTGAGCGCTCTTCCATCGCTTCCAATAGAGCGGACTGTGTTTTTGGTGAAGTCCGGTTGATTTCATCAGCGAGAATCACATTTGCAAAAATCGGTCCTTGACGGAATTCAAACTCAAGGCTTTTTTGATTAAAAATAGCTACCCCTGTCACATCTGTTGGCAATAAATCTGGGGTAAACTGAATGCGTTTAAATTCACCGCTGATTGACTTGGCCAATGCTCGTACCAGCATCGTCTTCCCAACACCTGGTACATCCTCAAGCAAGACGTGACCATTCGCTAGAACAGCAGCTACCATCAGCTCAATCACGGAGCGCTTACCAATCAATACTTTTTCTATGTTATCGATTAAACTGGCTATTGCAGGATTTACTTGTTCCAATTTTATAGGGTTCATCTTGATACAACTCCTGTTCCATCATATTCTTCCATCAGGTGTGTAACAGCTGTTCCTTCAAGCTTTCATCGTAATTCTAAGGTAATGGATGCAATTAGGAGATACAAGGGAAAAATGCTTAAAATTTGTAAAAATACACAAGTAGTTATAAAAAAAAGAGTAGGATCAATTCCTACTCTTCGGTTTCATATGAAATATGGCGTGCCCTGAGAGATTCGAACTCCCGACCTTTTGATTCGTAGTCAAACGCTCTATCCAGCTGAGCTAAGGGCACAAATAAATGGAGCGGACGAAGGGTCTCGAACCCTCGACCTTCGCCTTGGCAAGGCGACGCTCTACCAATTGAGCTACGTCC